>JBBPYF010000073.1:0-8474 GCA_038200165.1 Chthoniobacterales bacterium
CTTTCGAGCGGCTCTTTGCGGCTCACTTCGCGCAGGCGCAGGAGGAGGTCGCGCTCCAAGCGTTTCATTTCGCGGTAGGCAATAAAGAGGAAGTTGCCGGAGCCGCAGGCGGGATCGAGGACGCGGAATTTGCGCAGGTCGGCGAGGGCGCTGCGGAGCTGGGCGACGTTCTTGCCCGCGGCTTCGATTCGCTCGCGCCAGGGCCTAACGATTGTAGGCCCGACAACTTTGCGGATGTCGAACTCGCTCGTGAAATGCGCGCCGAAGGCGTGGCGCTCTTTCTTGTCCATGCTGTCCTGAAACAGAGTGCCGAAGATTTCGGGACGTATTTTGCTCCAGTCATTATGCGACGCCGATTCGTGAAGCGCATAGACTTCGGCCAGCTTTAGGTCGATAGGCTCTACTACTTCAAAAAGTCCGCCGTTGAAGTATTGAACGTCCTTGAATCGGCCAGCCCGCGCCGGCTCCTTAATTTGCATCTGACGAAACAAACCTCCGAATAGGTCGTATGAGCTCGCGCCTTTTTCAGAACACTCATAGAGTAGCTCGGTCACGATCTCGCGAGGGAGCAGGCCGATATCTTCGGCGACCATCGAGACGAGTAGTTGTAGGATAAAACGCTGCGCGCGGTGGCGTTCTTCCCCGCGGAACACAATTTCGCGAAAGACGCGCGCCATCAGGTCGGCGGCACGTCGGGTGACCTCGACGCGATTGTTGCCGAAGACTGGGTCTTTCCGCTGCGGAAGCAGAAAATTGAACGAGCTAACGCTATCCGGCAGCTCGGGCAGCTTGATCTTATCAACGGGATCGAAGAGCTGAGTATTAAAGTCGTAGATCCAGAACTCGTCGAAGTTGCATAAAATAGCGTAGGGCGGTCGCTTCGGAACGATGTGGCTCCAGTAGTCGAATAGCTGGTCGTAATGTTTCTCGAGGTTCTCGCCGCGCCTCTTCATCTCGATGAGCACGCGGTCTGGCCAGAGCAGGTCCGCAAACTTCTTGCCACCTTTCGCCTTCGGGTGCGAAGCGCCGTTGCCTTCGACGACTAGCTCCAGCTGGGCTGACCCCGGCTTTTTCGCGACGCGGAATTCGAAGGTTGCGCCCACCTCGATGACGCCAGGGTGCCCCAGTGCACGGAAAAAGTGATCAAGATAGCTCTGAGCCTCGCCACGCTCATCGCCTTTCAGGCTTTCACCAAACCGGACAAACTCCTCAAGCGCCTCCTTCAGCTCATCCGGCATGTTTAATCCGTTTTATCCGGAAAGGCGCGGCAAAGCAACAGCGCAGCGGCGGCTGCGGTCTCCATCGGCGCATGCTGATCAATAGCTGATTGCTGATCTGGCACAGGTCTTAACGCGCTCCGGGTGCGCGTCGCGATAAGCATAATCGACGGATCCCATAAAAAAATTGTCGCGCTTTGATGTTAGTATGACTTGGTTAATAGCCTCGATGTCGATGCCGGGTAATGAGTTTGAAGTACCGCACTCTGCGCGCGAGCAGAAGGCGTCCACGACAAGACCACTGCTCACGACAATGGCAGTGGCCGCTTGGGGAATTGGTTTTAATATTGCGCTCCAGAAAGGGTGGTTTAACTCCGTTCCAACTGGAGTGGTGATCGGGGCGTTGGGGATTCCGATCTTAATATTCATCTACCTCGGTCTGAGTCATAAGCGAGCGGCCAAGTACTACGCACGCCATCCCCGAGGGGTGACGGCTCTAGCGGTCGCAGTGCTCCTTCTCGTTGCCGGCACAGCATGGTGGTTCGTGCGATCGGTAAGGCCAGCAACCGTTTGGCAAGCATCTGTCCCAAAGATGCCGTCACTCCACGACCTATTCCTCCGCGACTTCGACAATTCGTCCTCAATGCGAGTAGGGCTCGGCAAGGAGATGGAAAGAGGTGACGGAACGCATCAAAAAGCCGGTGAGGCCAGGGTCTACTGGGATTTTGCCTCACGATCGAAATTTATGGCATTCTATATTTTGCCTTCCCATGACACTTACGCGATCTGCCTGGAAATCGCAGACACATGGCGAAGCCTTCTTGATGAGGTAGAACACAAGGGCCTGGCCATTGATTTCACGGCACAGGATCCCGCAGAAACACATTTGGATAAGTCCGCCGATCTAGTTTTCATAGGGAAGGTTTATGTTTACTACGATGATTATTTTACGATTCAGGAACTCGGAGACTTAGAGAAGAGATTCGCGGAACGTGGCTTATCGCCGGTATTTCGCGGACCGACCTACGCGAGCACACGGTGGCTTCAACAGCGGTCTTCGCCTATGCCCAAATGAAGGTTTCGCGGCGATCTGTAAACTTACGCGGTCGCAGACAAGCGCAATCTCGCTATCGCTGACGAAGCGGAGCTTCGCGTTATCAGTGACGCAGCTAACGCTGCGGGTTAATGGTTATCGATTCTTTGTTGTTAGGTGAGGACGTGGGAAGGACCAGGCGAGCGCGATCTGTGCTTTTATCGCACCGGTCCCGGGTGGTGCGAATAGGTATGACAGGAACCGTCGCGGTTCCGCAAAATTCCGAAGGTGCTGGAAACGGCCAAAGGCAAGGAGCTGAAGGAAGATGTAGCGAATATGAAACCGTTGCGAACTCTCGTCATTCCTCGGCTTCGCTCGGGGCGACGTTGCAGCCGGCTGGCCGCCGCGTGAGAGTAGGGTGTGGCAAAAGAGCAACAAATCGCGCTCGTTACGGGTGCGAACAAAGGAATCGGTTTTGAAGTTGCACGGCAGTTGGCGACGAAGGGCTTTCGTGTTCACCTCGGCGCGCGCAATGAAGAGGCGGGCCGGGCGGCAGCGAAAAAAATTGGCGAAACAGCGACGTTTCTGCTGCTCGACGTTTCCGATGGGTCCAGCATTCGCGCGGCCGCGGTCGAGTTTGCGCGAACCGCGGATCATCTCGACGTGCTGGTAAATAATGCTGGCATTATTGTCGATGGTGACGACGCGATTCTGAAAACCACGGCGGAACAGTTTGAAACTACCGCACGGACGAATGCGCTCGGGCCGCTGCTGGTAGCGCAGGCCTTTCAATCGCTGCTCGCGAAATCGTCAGCCCCGCGCATCATCAACGTCTCCAGCGGTGGCGGCCAGCTGGCCGATGGCGCCGACGGATGGGCGCCGGCCTATTGCATCTCCAAAACCACGCTCAACGGCGTGACCGTGCAGCTCGCGGCCGCTCTGCCAAAGTTCGCGGTCAACTCGGTTTGTCCTGGCTGGGTGCGCACGGACATGGGCGGAGCGGGCGCGAATCTTTCCGTCGAACAAGGCGCCGATACAATTGTATGGCTCGCTAGCGAGGCACCGCAGAGTTTCACCGGCAAATTTGTGAAACGGCGGAAAGAGACTCCGTGGTGACTTAGCTCAAGAAGCGGAGCCGAGGGATCCCGGGGAAGTTACCTTTGAGGTTGCGCATCGGGATCCTTCGACTTCGCTCAGGATGACCCGTAGAGGCGCTTGCTGACGCGCCTTTCAGCTCAAGAAACGGATCGTAAACGGATATCGATAAAACTGTCCTTCACTCGCGCGAATGGAGGCGATAATGACGAGCACGGTGTTCACGATCCAAAGAATAACGAGAAGCGGGATTCCGATAATCACAAAGCAGAGGATGCCGGCGACGACATCGTAGATCAGCATCGAGAGCTGGAAATTGAGCGACTCCTTGCCGTGCGCATCGATCTCGGATGAATCGCCCCGCTTCATCAGCCAGACGATGAGCGGACCGAGCAGGTGACCGAGGAAGTGAAAGAACAAACCGAGTAGAGCGCTGGCGTGACAGAGAACGTTCCAGGTACGCGTTTGCGAAGGTGCGGCAGGGACTGCGGGTGGGATTGTGTCCATAATATAAGAGTAGCGCGAGTCAGCCTCCTGTCATCCTGCGGAGCGGAGCGAAGTCGAAGATCCCGCGATGCTACTTAAAGCTAACACGGCGGGATTCCTCGACTTCGCTCGGGATGACGAGCTTATTCCTTCACCCGCTCGATATGCGCGCCGAGTTCGCTCAGTTTTTCATCGAGATGCTCGTAGCCGCGGTCGATGTGATAGACGCGGCTCACTTCGGTGATTCCTTCCGCGGTTAATCCCGCGAGCACGAGAGCGGCAGACGCGCGCAGATCGCTCGCCATCACCGGCGCGCCGGTGAGACGTTGCACGCCCTGGATGACCGCGGTGTGCCCTTCGAGTTGCACGTGCGCGCCCATCCGCTTCAACTCGGCCACATGCATGTAACGCTGCGGGAAAATATTTTCCGTGATCACGCTGATGCCTTCGGTGATGGAAAGCAGCGCGCACATTTGCGCCTGCATGTCGGTCGGGAAACCGGGATAAGGTTCGGTCACGATTTCTAGCGGTTTGCGCGCGCTGTTGGGCGAGACGGTGATCGCCTTGTCATTCGTATCAATTTTAAATCCGCAATCGGTGAGTGCCGTCGTGATCGCGCTGAGATGTTTCGGCTCGGCCCGTTTGATCGTCACGCTTTTACCGGCGATGGCGCCAGCGACGAGAAATGTCCCCGCTTCAATCCGATCAGGAATGATGTCGTGCTCTGCGCCGTGCAATTCCTTCACGCCTTCGATGATGATGCGTCGGGTCCCGGCGCCTTCGATTTTCGCGCCCATTTTGTTGAGAAAATCGGCGAGGTCGCAGACTTCCGGTTCCTGCGCCGCGCCTTCGATCACGGTGGTGCCTTCAGCGAGCGTCGCCGCCATCATCACGTTGTCCGTGCCGAGAACGGTCGGCCCGAACTTACCGCGCAGATTAATGACCGCGCCGCGGAGTTTCGGCGCGAAGACCTTGACGTTGCCGCCTTCCACGCGCACGGCCGCGCCGAGCGCTTCAAATCCTTTCAGGTGCAAATCGATCGGCCGATCGCCGATGACGCAGCCGCCCGGCAGAGATACCGTCGCTTCCTTGCAACGCCCGAGCAGCGGCCCGAGCACGCAAACCGATGCGCGCATTTTGCGCACCACATCATAGGGCGCAATCGACTCAACCTTTTCTGCGCTGACGCTCACCACCCCACTGGCGCGCTCCACTTCCGCGCCGAGATGCCGCAGGATTTGCAGCATGTAATTCGTGTCGCTCAGGTCAGGCACACGCCGGAGAATGCACGGGTCGGACGTGAGCAGTGTGGCCGCGAGAATGGGCAGCGCGGAATTCTTCGAGCCGCTGATCTTGATCGAGCCAGCGAGCGCATGTCCGCCGTGCACAAGAATCTTATCCATGGCGCGCGAAGAGAAACCGGGTCACACCTGAATAATCGTTTTTCGCTTCGATGTCGCGGTAGTTTTTGCTGCGCAGGAAATCGCCAAGCGCTTCGGCCTGGCCGAGCCCGATTTCGAGAGCAAGCAGTCCGCCCGCGCGCAATCGGGCCGGCGCGTCCTCGATCAGCCGGCGCAGGATCTCATCGCCGCGCTGGCCGGCGAAAAGCGCGATTTCCGGATCGTGCAACACTTCCGGGGCGAGCTGGTCGCGATCATCGCGCGAGATGTAGGGAAGATTGGCGATAATCACATCGAACTGACCAGCGATTCCTTCCAGCAGATCGCCTACCAAAAACTGGACGCGATCAATCCCGAGCCGCTTCGCATTCTCTCGCGCCAGCGACAGCGCTTCGTCGGAAATGTCAGTCGCAACAACTTCCGCCTCTGGAAATTTGTGCGCCAGCGCCAGTGCGATCACGCCAGAGCCGGTGCCGACATCGATGATTTTCGATTTTCGATTTTCGATTTTCGATATCACCAGCTCGACCAGCTGTTCCGTCTCTGGCCGCGGCACGAGCGCGCGTTTGTCGCAAAGGAAAATGTCGCCGCAGAACTCCACCGTGCCGAGCAAATGCTGCAGCGGCTCCTTTTGCCCGCGCCGCCGCACCCGCTCGCGCAACGGCGCCAGCTCCCTCTCGGTTAGCTCGCGCTCGAATTCGAGGTAAATATCCAGCCGCTTTTTGCCGAGCGCGTGCGCGATAAGATGCTCCGCATTCAGCCGCGGTCGTTCGATGCCGCGCTTGCTGAAGTAAGCGGCGGTGGATTGTAAAACCTCCAGCACCGTCATCGCCGCGGCAGGAAAATGTCTACGTCTTGGGTCGTCTCGGGTTCGGTCTGGCTACCCTGCTCGCTATGCTTCTCCAGCGCGAAAAACTTCACGATGTTGTCGCTCGAGTCGTCATGTGCGGACTCAGAAGCATACCGGCTGAATTGTGCGGTCACAGACATCTTTGATCAAGTCACCTTCGCTCGGGAGTGCGCCGGTTTCATTCATACGACCGGAGCCAGTGTAGTTTATTCCCGGAATCTTCAATTGGTTGCGCACCCTACTATGAGGCGCCGGAATAAACGCCGCGGATCAGAGTATTGCACGGCGGAAGCGATGTATTCATCGCGCAAAAAAGCTCAGCGAAAACTAACACCCATAACTATGGTCACAACCCATTTCACCAGAATAGCAGCGGGCATTAAGAAGCTAGCGTTGCAAAACACGGCGGCCGGCTCTCGCAGCGGTTGATGAAGGTCACAATGGATTTTTAGTCTTATAGCGCGATGGCATGGACGACCTCCGACGATGATGGCCCAAGGCAGCTCACTTATACGGACTACCGAGATTAAATGGGTCAGGGTTGCGGAAGCCAAACAAAAGGCGTTTTCGGAGGATACTTCTTCGATGAGCAGCCGATAGAGCAGGTCACCCGGCGAGTGAAGATTCTTTCAACCGCTCGGCCAGATCGGCTGACTGCAGTGCGCCAATCATTTCATCCAAGTCGCCTTCCATGAAGCGATCGAGGTTGTAAAGCGTGAGCCCGATGCGGTGGTCGGTGACGCGGTTTTGCGGGAAATTGTAGGTGCGGATTTTTTCTTCGCGGCCGCCGGTGCCAATCTGACCGCGGCGTTGCGCGGAGTATTTCTCCGCTTCTTCGTGCTGCTTTCGCTCGAGCAAACGCGCGCGCAGAATCGACAAGGCACGCTCCTTGTTCTTGAGCTGGCTCCGGCCATCCTGGCAACGCACGATCGTGCCGGTGGGAATGTGCAGCACCTGCACGGCGGAGTCGGTCGTGTTCACGCCCTGACCGCCTGGACCGCCGGAGCGCGAAACTTCGATGCGCAGCTCTTCCGGTTTGAGTTCCAGATCGACATCTTCGGCCTCAGGCAAAACGGCGACGGTGGCGGTGCTGGTGTGGATGCGGCCCTGCGCTTCGGTCGCGGGGACGCGTTGCACCCGATGCACGCCGCTTTCGTAACG
Organism: Chthoniobacterales bacterium; assembly: GCA_038200165.1. Taxonomy (GTDB): domain Bacteria; phylum Verrucomicrobiota; class Verrucomicrobiia; order Chthoniobacterales; family UBA10450; genus AV69. The sequence goes on from JBBPYF010000073.1 coordinate 7,243, forward strand.
CAGCTTTCGGAAAACTGATTCGCCTGTCACCTTGAAGATCACTTCCTTCAAACCGCTGAGTTCCGACGGACTCGATTCCATGTCTTCGATCTTCAGTCCGGCGGCTTCGGCATAGCGGTTATACATCCGGTAAAGATCGGCGGCGAAAATGGCGGCCTCGCTCCCGCCCGTGCCGGCGCGGATTTCGATAATGGCGTCGCGGTTTTCGTTTTCGTCAGCCGGGAGAAGCGCGATCTGCACCTCGCGTTCGAGATGGGCGACGCGTTGCTCGAGCTGCGGGATTTCCTCCTGGGCCATGTGCGCGAGATCGGCGTCGGTGGAAGTAGCCAGCTCACGATTGTCCGCCAATTGTGTGCGCGCGCTCGTGAGTTCATTCCATTTCGCTAGCAGCGCTTTGGCGCCGGCATGCTCGCGCATGATCTCGCCCGCGTGCTTCCGATTGCTGAACAGCGCCGGATCAGAAATCTCGCGCTCGAGTTGCTCGAAGCGTTCGCGTTTGCGCTGAATGAGAAGAACGAAGTCCATGCGTGCAGCGGGCCGCGCCACCCGAAAGACGGCGGTCATAGACACGCCGCTACAGAAATCAGCTAAGCTTTGCCGGCCCGCGCGGCTTTAGTGCTGCCGTAGCGACGGGCGAATTTCTCTACCCGGCCAGCGGTATCGACGAATTTTTGTTCGCCAGTGAAAAACGGATGGCACGCGGCGCAGATGCCGATTTTAATATCACGCCGGGTTGAGCGCGTGTGGTAAACGGCGCCGCACGCGCACACGATATCGGTTTCGTAATACTCGGGATGAATGTCCGCTTTCATGTCAAAAACGAGCATACAACTTAAGCGCAAGCGGCTCCCTGTGCAAGGAGGGGAGCACGATGATCCGCTGCTCGAGGCGTGGCAAAAAACGCTGCTGGAAAACGGGGGGCGCGCGGCCATTCTCGATGTGCGCGGAAATGTCGTGCGGACGTTTGATCAGGTCCAATTGCGGGCTGACGAGTTCGTGCGGGAGCTCGGTTCCGTTTCCACGGGTGATGTGATCGCGATTCAGATTGGGAATCATCCGGACTGGCCGTCGCTCTTCCTGGCCTGTTTACGCAAACGACTCGTCGTTTTTCCCCTCGAGCAAACGATGAGCGGCGAGCAACAAAGAGCCGCGTTTGAGACTTGTCGCGTTGTAGCTGCCGCCCTCCTCGGCGGCCGGGGGGTGCGAGTCGAGCGAGGTCGGACGGCAGCTAC
>JBBPYF010000074.1:0-12985 GCA_038200165.1 Chthoniobacterales bacterium
ACGACGGCTCTGTGTTCATCAGACAGTTTCATCATGGCCTCGTTCAATCTTCGCTGGAGCTCGGAAAGATCGGCTTCGCGCACCGGGCTGCTTGTCTGCGTCACTTCGAGGAACTCTTTGTCATTTTGAATGCTCGCGTCCACGTCATCGAGACTCATGTGAAAACGGCGGCCGCGTTTCTTCAGGAAATTCAGCGTCATGTTGACCCCTATGGAATGAATCCAGGTGTAGAAGGATGATTTGCCGCGGAAGCCGCGGATCGATCTGTAGGCCTTGGCGAAAATATCCTGGAGCAGGTCGTTCGTGTCCTCGTGATTCGAGGTCATGTTGTAGACCAGGCCATAGAGGCGCGGCGTGTACTTAACCACGAGCTGATCGAACGCGCCCGAGTCGCCGTCCTGTGTGCGCGCGACGAGCTGCTGGTCTTCATCCGTTCTCGGCTGGTCCATGCCCCGCCTTTTCTTACCAGTCGCGCCGAGACCCGACGACAACAAATCAGAGATACGGCGCGGCGGAGCGAGAACGGCGTTCATCCTTTTCAAATTCGAGAGGCGAATCAGCTGCGGCGGTCGCGCACTGACATGAGGTAAAGCAGGTTTCCCAGCACCGCGATGAAGGCAGCGACATAGGTGAGCGCGGCAGCATTGAGCACACTGTTCACGCCGGCCACTTCCGAGCCAGGATGCACGATGCCCATCTGTTGAAGAATGATTTTGGCCCGGCGCGAAGCGTCGAACTCCACCGGCAACGTGATGAGCTGAAAGACGAGCAGGATCAGGTAGCAGTAAATGCCGAGCGTGATGAGGCCCATCATGTGGAAAATAAGGCCGCCGAAGATGACGAACGGCAGCAGTCGCGAAGCGAACATTGTCACCGGCACGATGGCCATCCGCCACTTGAGCGGGGCGTAAGCCTTGGCATGCTGAATGGCGTGGCCCGTCTCGTGCGCAGCGATGCCGAGCGCGGCGACCGATGGCGTGTTGTAAACGTTCGTCGAGAGACAAAGCCGCTTGCTTGTCGGGTCATAGTGATCGCCGAGATAATCGTTCGTCTCGATCACATCCACGTCATTGATGTTGGCGGCCGACAAAATCTCTCGCGCGCATTCTGCTCCGGTGATGTTCGAGCTGGCGCGCACTTCGCCCCATTTACGGAAGGTGCCCGTGACGCGGAACTGCGCCCACAGGCCGATGATCATGGGAATGCCGATGAGCAGAAGCCAGTTCCCCATCATTCCCCCGCCATATCCGTAGCCGTAAGGGTACATGGATTACCTTTGTGAAGGATTAGACGCTTATCGAGCGCGTGCGTTCATTTGCCCGTGGAAAGCCTCTCGCGAATGACGAAATCCGAAGCCCGAACTCGAAAAGATGATCAAAAGCCGAATGATGAATGAGGCTTAGGCTTCGCCTTTCGTTATTCGTCATTGTTTCGGATTTCGTCATTCGGATTCGTCATTACTTAAATCTCCAGCTGCTTCGGGAAGCGCGATAAAATCCGGCAGCCATCCCGCTCCACGATCACCACATCTTCGATGCGCGTCCCGCCGATTCCCGGGTAATACAATCCTGGCTCAACCGTAAGACATTGCCCCGCTTTCAGCGTCACCTTTTGCAGCCGCGGATACTCGTGAATCTCCAGGCCGAGTCCGTGACCGGTGCCGTGGAAAAATCCGACCCGCCGCCCATCGCGCACTTCAGTGAGAAAACCACGCTCGGTGAACAGCTGCTGGATTGCCTTGTGAATGCTCATTCCCTCGACGCCGGCTTTGATGCGCTTCAACGCCAGAGCCTGCCCTGCTTTCACCGTCTGCCACAGTTTACGCTGTTCTTCGCTCGCGCGCCCGCGCACCACTGTGCGCGTCATGTCCCCCCAGTAACCGCTCTTCGCATCGCGAGGGAAGATGTCGAGGATGATGAGCGAATCGGCAAAGAGCGGACCGAAGCCGCGCTCGTGCGGATCGCACGCCTGATCGCCCCCGGCCACGATCGTGTTGGTCGGGACTCCGCCCGCGCGCAAAATAGCGGTGTCGATTTCCGCGCGCAGAATTTCTGAGGTCAACGTCTTGCCGGACCAGCGCAGCTTTTTGCCCGCGCCAGTCTTTGACGAGCGCAGAACCTCCATCCCGCGTTTCATCGCAGCCTCCGTAATTCGCAAAGCGTGGCTGATCTTCGCGATTTCGTCCTCGGTTTTCCTCTCGCGCGCCGGCCAAAACAAACCGTTGCTCGTCTCGAGCGAAATGCCGCGCCGCTTGATCTCATTCGCGTAACCGAGCGGAAAATTCGCCGGCACCATCGCGCGTTTGATCCCGCGTGTGATCAGGAAATGGCCCAGCACCTTTTCGTACGGTGGCGGCGCCTTGGCTTTTCCCTGCACCTCACGCTCGACCTCACTCAGCATCACGAACTCATCCGCGCGCACACTCTTCTTCGCGCGATCGATTTCCAGATCGCTCAAGACCAGTGTGCGTTTGCCGTTCTGCTCGAGAAAAATGAACGGATCACCGATGAAAACGCGTGTGGCATAAAGCATGTCGGCGTCCGTGTCGCTCGGCGCCACGATTAAACGCGCGAGCTCTTTTGGTCTTGGCATAATCGCGACGTTACGTGAACCAGTAGCGATGTCACCTGAGCGCGCGTTTCTGCGATCGGGTAGCGCACGCGTCCCGCGTGCTGGTTTTGGCGTCCTCGCCGAAACGGACTTTCCTTCGATGTGGCAAGCGCAATGAAAGTCCGCGATGGCGAGGACGCCATCGCCAGCACGCGAGACGTGTGCGCTACCCCGATCACTCCGCGTAGACGTTAGTTCGTCCGGACTTCAAGCTGCCGCCGCAAGATGTATTGAAGCAGCCCGAGCAGCGTGATGGTCGAGCCCACGAGCACGAGCGTGTTGAAGACGAACACATCGACCTTCATCCCGAGATAGCGCTTCTGCTGACCGAAGAACACGTTTGGTTTTCCGCCCCGCCGATAGTCGTTCTGCTCCATCTCCGCGTTCGAGATCAAGTCGGACACCTTCTGATTCAGATACAACGTCTCCGCCGTGACCGTGCCATTGGCGTCCTTGAAAACAGCGCGATCGAATGGCCGCTGGCCATCGAGCACCTGATCGATTTGCCCGAGGTAACGGTCCAGATCATTCGGCGTCTTCGCTTCCAGCCCCGAGAGCACTGCGAGAGTTTCTTTCAAATCGTTGAGCCGCTTGCGTGATTCCGGCCGGAGATCGTGCTTCGCCACGGTGGCGTCGATCTCCCGCTGCGTGCGCTCCTGCCGGCGCGTGAGCGGATTCAATTTCGCCTGCGCTACCACCAACTCCTCGTAGGACCAGCGCATGGCGACGAACTGGCAAATGAGCGGCACCTGCAAACGGCTGTCCATCTTCGTCGTTTGCTCCTTGCTCGGATGCTCGTTGAACCAGCGCGTGAATGTATAAACGAGGGCGAGATTGCGATTCATGTCCTCGTATTTAATGAGCGCGCCGCCCATGATAATCTGCGGAATGAGCACCAACGGCACGATGTTGGCCGCCGTCTTCGGATCAGCCACGAGCGAAGAGATGACGAGGCCGAGCGCGACTCCGGCCATGGCGGTGATGAAGACGATGCCGAGGTAAATCCAAAACATCCCGCGAATCTCGAGGATGTAATTGCCGATGAGAACGAAGAGCAGGCATTGCACGAGGGCGAAGACGCCGAGTGAGACGGTTTTGGCAAAAATGTAATACGGCAGCCGCACATTCAGGTTCCGCTCGCGCTGGAGGACAACACGATCGCGAATGATGTCGTCGGCGCTGTTGGTGAGGCCGAGGAACATGGCGACGATAAGGGTGAGAAAGAGGAACGTCGGGATGTGATAAGCCGAGGCGAAATCGTAGGTGCCGCTGTCGGAATACCGCAGCAGACTGGCGATGAGGAACGCGAGCACGGGCGCGACCCCGATGGTGATGATGAGGTTGCCGCGGTTGCGCAGTTTGCTGATAAAAGCGCGCTTGAGCAGTGTGCGCAGCTGCGTCCATTCATCATGCCAGCGAATGGGCGTGCGCTTGCGTTTTTGCTCCGGCGCTTTCGGCACCGGCGCGACTGGCTCTTTCCGCAGCGAAATTTGTTTAACGTCCTGGATCAACCGGAATGCTTCGTATTTATCGCGCCAGAATTCCGGTGAATAGCGCCGCGCCGGCACGAGCTGCCCGCGATTGTTCTCCTCGTAGATAATGTCGCCGCTCAGATCGCGCAGCGGCGTCTCCAGCACATCGAAGATGAACTCCGGACGCGTCGTTCCGCAGGCGGGACACGCGCCGAGATCAGCGCCGAATTGGTGCTGGTGTTCGGCTTCCGCGAAGTAGCGCAACATCTCGTTAGGCGTGCCGAAGAAGACGAGCCGTCCACCTTTGTCGAGCAGGATCGCTTTATGAAACATCTGAAAGAGTTTCGAGCTCGGCTGGTGAATGGTGACGATGATGATTTTGTTGTGCGCCATCGAGCGAATGATGTCGATGACATGCTCGGAATCCTTTGAGCTGAGGCCGCTCGTAGGCTCGTCAAAGAGGTAAACATCGGCCGAGCCGATCATATCGAGGCCGATGTTGAGACGTTTTCGCTCGCCGCCGCTGAGCGTTTTCTTCACGGCGCTGCCGACGACGGCATCGCGTCGCTCACTCAACCCCAGCTCAACCAGCTTGCCTTCGAGTCTGCGCATCCGGTCGCGCCGTGACAAATGCGGTGAACGGATGGCGGCGGCGAAGAGCAGGTTCTCGCCGATGGTCAGGTGCTCGTCGAAGGCGTCCTCCTGCGGCACGTAAGAAATGTAGCGCTTGAGATCGTCGAGATTGGCGTAGAGCGATTGGCCGTTCAGCAGAATATCGCCGCTTGCCGGTTGCAGCTGACCGGCCAGCGTTTTCAGCAGTGTGCTTTTGCCGCTGCCGCTCGCGCCCATCACACACACCAGCTCGCCGCGATTGATTGCGAACGAAATTCCATCAAGTCCCACTTCGCCGCCGGGGAAACGATGGCTCAGCTCGCTCACCTCGAGCGTGCGCACGATGTTGCGCTCTTCCTCGATGATGCGCTCGGAAAAATTGCAGCGCAGGAATTGGCCGACATCGATGCGGATGGTGTCGCCATCCTTTAGCGGGGCGGTCGTTCGCACAGGTGTCTCGCCCACCATGATCGGCCGGTCCGCCTCCAGCACCTCGAGCGTGCCGACGCGCTTGTCGTAATCACACAAAATCTTCAGGAGCACGTCGCCCGCGGTGCCGGGCGAAAGCAGGATATCGTCTTCTTCGAGCAGGCTGGAGTTGTTCGAAACGAGATACTCGGACTTTGAAGCTTTGAGTTGGAACCGGCCCCCGAGAGCGCGGGCGCGCCGTCGCAGATCGAGCAAGTCCAGCTCACTGTCATTATGAAAGATGATGCGGTCGTCCAAGGCAGCTTCCACGCGTGTGCCCGAGCTGAGCTTTGTGCCGTTGAGTTCCGCTTCCACATCCTTCAGTGCCCGCACATTCACTTTCAAACCAAAGGTGACTTCGAGCGCGCTCTCGCGCGTGCGCGAACGCTCGAGCTCCACTTCATCGGCATCGCGATTCACCCGGATGAAAATCTGCGGGAGCGAGACGTTCTTCTTGGCGTTGAAATACTGCGCCAGATCCTGGTAGCTCAGCACCTGGTCGCCCACGAGAATGCGTTGCCCGGGATAAATGCGGCAGAACCCGCCGCGCGCCAGCGGCCGTCCCCGCACCGACACCGGCTGCGCGCTGTAGTTCTTCAATAAAATGAGGTCGTGATACCGAAACGCGAGCAACCGGTCATTCGGCCCAAGATTTTTTAACATTACATCGGACGCGCCGTTGTTCCCGAACGAGACCGACTCCAGCGGTGAGGCGCCGCGCTGGTAAATGGAAGCCTCCGCGTCCTCGCTGGCGTTGAGCTGATAAACGATGTCGATGGCTTGGGCGGCCATCCCCAGCTGGGACATGAATGAGTAGAACTGCACCACCTGTTCCTGCTTCAGCCCGGCTTGCGAGATAAGATCATAGAGCTGCACGCCAAGCATGATCTTGCGGTCGGCGCTGAGCTGGAGGCTGAGCTTTTGCGCCATCGCGGTGAGATCCTGCTGCTCGTAAAGCGCTTGGCGGAAGAGCTGACGCAGCTCCGAGTAAACCGCGTCGGGATAATCGTAACGGAGAAAGCCGAGGCTGGAGTCGATTTCCTCCTCGAGCAATACGCCATCCGCTTTCGAGAAAGTCGCCAGCACGCGGATGAGCAGCGGCAGAAGATTCGGCCCTTCCGAGACGCTGCGCGGCTTGCGCATGGCCCGGCGGACGAGCCGCCGCCCGCGCCGTCGCACGCGATAGGCAAACGGCGTCACTTTCTGCACCGCGCGATCGATGCGATCGGTTACTTGGGTGAGCAATTCACTCATTAAATCTGGAATAGAAACTTTACTCGCACGCACCTTCTGACGCAATGCGCGTGCCGCGCCGAACCTCCGTCATCCCGAGCGAAGCGCAGCGGAGTCGAGGGATGACGTGGTGAAAGCTGTAAGGTAACTTCATCGGGATCTCTCGACTGCGCCCGGGATGACCGGTCTTGCCTCGCCCCTCGGCGCGACTCCTGCTAATTGCATTGGCAGCCTGCTCATGTAATTTCTCTTTCCGCGCGGTCTAACCGCGCGCTTACACTAAATGGCGCAAAACGACCGAAATTCCTCCCGCGACAACAAGCGCAGTAACGAGCCAAACTTCAACTGGCGCGGCATCGTCCTCATCGCCATCGCCTTTGCCCTTATCGGTATGGCATTGCTCGTGCGCAATGGCGGCTACCAGAACATCGAAGACGTTCCTTACAATCGCTTTGTCGAGCTGCTCGATAACAAGCAGATCATCAGCGACAAAAATCTGCCGCTTACTCTTGTTGTGCAGGAAGGTCAGCCCACCCAGGCGCTCATTGGCTACTACCGCAAGCAAACCGCCGGCGCGGAGCAGGCGGCAAAATTCCGCACCACCATTTACCTCAATTTCACCAACAATCTTCAGGACAAACTTAACGCCGCGGGCATTCAGCCGGCCATTCGCACCGAGTCGAACCTGTTCGCGCAAACGCTGCTCAGTTTCCTGCCCATCGCGCTCTTTCTGCTCGTGCTCTATTTCCTCTTCCGCCAGCAGATTCGCATGGCTGGCAAGGGCGCGCTGAATTTTGGCAAATCGAAGGCGCGGATGCTGGCGCGCGACAAGAACAAGATCACCTTCCGCGATGTCGCCGGGGTCGAGGAAGCCAAGGATGAAGTGCAGGAGCTGGTCGAGTTCCTGCGCGATCCGAAAAAGTTTCAAAAACTCGGCGGACGCATCCCGAAAGGCGTGCTCCTGGTGGGACCGCCCGGCACTGGTAAAACATTGTTAGCACGGGCTATTGCGGGCGAGGCGGACGTGCCGTTCTTCTCGATCAGTGGCTCCGATTTCGTCGAAATGTTCGTCGGCGTCGGGGCCAGCCGGGTGCGCGACATGTTCGAGCAGGGCAAGAAGAGCGCGCCCTGCATCATTTTCATCGATGAGATCGACGCGGTCGGCCGCCATCGCGGCCACGGCGTGGGCGGCGGGCACGATGAACGCGAGCAGACGCTGAATGCGCTGCTGGTGGAGATGGACGGCTTCGATACCCAGGAAGGCGTCATCATTATCGCGGCCACAAACCGCCCTGATGTTCTTGATCCGGCCCTGCTGCGACCTGGCCGTTTCGATCGCCAGATCACGGTGAATTTGCCCGATGTAAAAGGACGCGAAGAAATCCTCCGTGTTCACGCCAAGAAGGTGAAGCTGGCCGAAGGCGTCGATCTGGCCGTGGTCGCGCGCGGAACGCCCGGCTATTCCGGCGCCGAGCTGGCCAACGTTATTAATGAGGCGGCATTGCTTGCGGCGCGCCGCAATTTAAAGGGGGTCACGCTCGCCGAGCTGGAGGAAGCGCGCGACAAGGTGCGCTGGGGCAAGGAACGCCGCAGTCTCGCCTTGAGCGAAAAAGAGAAAACAAACACGGCTTATCACGAAGCCGGTCACGCCCTGCTGCTCGAGTTGCTCGAGAACACGGAGCCGCTCCACAAAGTCACCATTATTCCGCGCGGTCCGTCACTCGGCAGCACCATGTGGTTGCCTGAGGAAGACAAATACACCAACCGCAAAAAGGAATTAGTCGACAGCCTCACTGTCAGCATGGGTGGCCGCGTCGCGGAGGAGCTCGTCTTTGGCGATGTCACCAATGGGGCCCGCGGCGATATTAAGATGGCCACTGCCACCGCGCGCCGCATGGTCTGCGAATGGGGCATGAGCGAGAAGCTCGGAATGGTCGAGTACGGCGACCACGAAGACTACGTTTTCCTGGGCCGCGACATTTCCCGGGCGCGCGATTACAGCGAGGCTACGGCCGAGCAGATCGATCGCGAAGTGCGCAACCTTCTCGACGCAGCCTACGCTACGGCGAAAAAACTACTCACGGCACGGCGCGATAAACTCGATACCATCGCCAAGGCCTTGCTCGAATTCGAGACTCTCGATGGCTCGCAAATCCGAGACATTATCGAGCACGGGCGCATGCTCAACCCGCCGCCGGGCATCACTCCGCGGGGCGGGGAGAAGATGCCTCCGGAAAAACCGCCCAAGCAGGTCGTCGTTGCTCCGGACGTCACTCCGCCACTACCCGGCGCCCTCGGCGGCGCTCCGGCGTAACCCAGGCTTCCAGCCTGACCGTCGCGCGAGCATCCTTGCTTGCGCGAATCGCAGCCTGGAAGGCTGCTCGACAATCAGGCTGGAAGCCTGAGTTACAGTCCCATCAATTCCCGCACGTACTTCACCGGCGGACTGCCGAAGGAAAGCACGGAGTCGTTGTATTCTTTGAGCTTGAACTTCTCCCCGTCGCGGGCCTTGGCGCGGTCCCGTAGATCGAGGTGCTCAGCTACTCCGACGAAGTAGGTCGATAGCTGCGCTGAACTAAGCCGCGCCCGTTTCCACTTCGCGACTGCTTCACCTTCCTGCTGGAATCCTTCTTTCATCATGAGTGTCATCGCCTCCTGCTCACTCATGTTCTTCGCGTGAATGCCTTGATCGATGATGGCGTTGCAGATGACGCGCAATCGCATTTTTAACTGCTGCATCTTCACTTCCGGCCCTCCGTAACCCAGCTCAGCCATGACCTGCTCGGTATACACAGCCCAGCCCTCGATGAAGGTGCCGCTCTGGAAAATAGCTCGCACTAAAGTAGGCGCGCGGAATTGATTCGAATGGGCTAGCTGCAAATAGTGTCCAGGCATCGCTTCATGAACGGTTAGATCCCGGCACATGTAGTTGTTGTATTCCTTAAAGAAGGATTCCTTGCGCTTCGCGTCCCAATCCTTCGGCGTCGGTTCGACCGCGAAGAACGTCTTCCCGTTTTGCTCGAGTGGACCCGGTGAGTCGCAGTAGGCAATACCTTGGCCGCGCTTGAACTCTGGCATGACGATGACATCGAGCGGCTTGTCTGGGACGGTAACGACATCATGCTTCTTCGTGAAGTCGGTCGCTTCACGCACAATCTTCTGGGCATAGCTGACGATGGTATTATCGTCAGGATGCTGCTCGGCCAGCTTGTCGAGCACAGCCGTAGTTACTTTCTTCTTGTCAGCTAGAGTAGTTTTGTCTGCCTTTGGGAAATACTTCTTATAAAGCGGCAGCGCGGTCTCGTAGATCGCTTTTTGCGTTTGCGCCAGATCAGCTTCAGCCCGACTCATGATCTCCTCCATGGAAAGATCGGAAGCCAGAGCAAAGCGCAGTTTTTTGCGGAATTTGTCCGCGCCGAGTCGAAAGTCGCCATCGGAACGCGGCGGTAGATCTTTTTGCAGCCAATTCTTATAATCTTCCAGCGCCTTGGCCGTCTTTTCCTGGATCGGAGCCAAATCCTTACCGAGTTGCGGCGCCTGGCCGAGTAACGGAGTCAATCCCTCGCGCACAAGCGAGATCGCGCCTTGTGTCTGCTCGATGGCAGTCTCAGTGTAGACCTTTGGCGGATGTTGCAGGTTCGCCTTTGCCTGGGCGATCACTCCGGGAATGGCTTCGAGGCGTTTGCGCAAATTCGGGATGCGCTGTTCGGCCGGCGCGAAGTCGCGCGCGACCAGTAGGTAAACACTGTTTGCCAGGCTTTCATTGTAGACGAGCGGATTCCACTGCCATTCTTTTAGCTCCTCGATGCCGAAGATTTCGTTATCAACGTTGTCCTTGAGCAGCCTGACATCGACCTTGTTCGGGCCGGTAAGCTGGGAGAGATCGCTGAAACCTTCCAACTGCTGTCGCACCTCTCTGGCTCGCGACAGCTCGCTCTCGCGCGCTTCGACTGAGTAATCAGTCAGCTTGTCATCGAAACGATGGTCGCCCAGCTCAGTCGCATACTCCGGATGAGTAGCAAGCAAACCTTCGATATAGTCGTGAGCTATCGTTTGAAACTGCTCGTCTTGTGGAGTAGCTCGAACCTCGGACAGCGGTATTAATACTGACAGTGCGGCTGCAATGGTGAGTAGCTTCATCGAATCATTAAGTAGGCGCGCCGCCAGCCAGGATGGGCTCCGTCGCTACTTCGTCTTCGGTGACCTGGGACTGGAGGTAGGTTTTCTCGTGGTAGAATCGCGAGACGAAGACGTAAATGATGGCCGCGCCGAACATGAGCAGGGTAAAGAAGCGGAAGTAGTTCGCGCCCTCCAGGTTCCAGCCCATCGCTTTTAGTTTCGGAATAAGGAAGCTAATGACTGATGGTAGTTGATTACCCAGCGCGATGGAGAGCAGCCACATGGACATGAGCAAGCTTTTCATGCGATTCGGCGCCTGGGTGTAGGAGAACTCAAGCCCGGTGATGGAGACCATCACTTCGCCCGCTGACAAGATGATGTAGGCGAGAAATTGCCAGCCGACATTCGGCCGCCCGCCGTGATCGATAGATAGCTGGATCATCCAGATGACGACGAAGGAAAGGGCCGTGAGGAAGAGCCCGATGCCGATCTTGCGCAAAGGCGTGAGCGGAAAGAAGCGGCTGATCGCGGGATAACCCCAGTAGTTAAACAGCGGAATCATGGCCAGAATAAAGATGCCATTCACCACGTTCACCTGCTCGGGTAGAAAGGTGATGCCGAAAAAATGCAGGTCCATTTTCTGGCATTGGAGCGTCCATTCGCCGCCGCTGCTTTGGTCCCACAGCGCCCAGAAAATCATGGTGAAGGCAAAAATGATCCAAACCCGCGCGAGAACGCTCAGGCCTTCTTTGCTGCGGAGATCGCGGAGGAAGCCGAGGCCGGCGGGCCGGATATGTACCATTTTTTTGCGGCCCAGCCAAAAGATGATCGTCGCGATGAACATCAACACGCCAGGCAAACCGAAGGCGTAGCGCGGCCCCCAATTCGGACTCCGAAGCAACGCCGGACAGAGCCAAATCGAGAAGGACGAGCCTAAATTAATAGAAAAATAAAACCAGCCGAAGACGCGCTCGAGGAGATGCTTGTTAGACTCGCCGAACTGATCACCAACGTTCGCCGATACGCACGGCTTTATGCCGCCCGCGCCGGCAGCGATGAGGATGAGCCCGATCGCCAGAATATACTTTTGCCCGAAGTGAATTCCCCACGATGTATCCATGAACGCGAGGGTGAAATGGCCCAGGCAGTAAACGACCGAGAGGTAAAGGATGGTGCGATATTTCCCAAGCCAACCATCAGCGATGATGGCGCCGAAGAACGGCATCCAGTAAACCGACGAGACGAACTGGTGGAACCAGCCCTGCGCTTCGTTCTGCGGCATTCCTTCCAGGACACCGGAGCGATTGAGCATGAACTGCGTCATGAACCCTATGAGGATCGTGCGCATGCCATAGAAGCTGAAGCGCTCTGCGCCTTCGTTGCCGATGATGTAAGGAACGCCCGGCGGCATCGTCGTCATGTTGGGCGGCGATGTTGCGTATCTGTATTTGGCCATAAGCGCTCCGGCTAGGGCGATTTCTTTTCCGGAAAGAAATTCGCCGGTGTCGCGCTCGCTGCAGGGGCGTCCCGCTGTTCAGCGGGTTTGGCGTGAGACGCTTCGGCTAGCCGATCCCGCTGCACTTCAGGGTATTCTCCGACGTGATGTTTCTCGCAGGAGATGGAGAGGAATGCCACTGCGCCAAGAATGCAGAATCCGGCGCGGAACAAGGCAGGTCGCATGCAGCGGGAAATGTAGCGGCTAAGTTCCGGTAGGCGCAACAAAAACTAACCGCCCGCGGATTTGCCCCACTCATCCGGCAATATGGGTCAGAAAGCAGGAACTCTGGAACCAGGCGAAAAAGTGCAACGTGAGGACTTACCCACTCCATGCAGCTCAATGTCAGAGTTGAAACGGCCCGGTTGAGGCAAATCGACATCGGCCTAATTTCCGGGCATGACACGGCGGAAGTTCTTGAGCGCGACGACTACTGGCGGGGCGATCGTTTTGGCAGGAGGATTACCGAAGCTCGTGATGGCGGCGGCAAAATCGAGCATGGGGATAAGCGTGAATAAGACGTTTTCGATCGGTGGAGATCTTACGGTCAATCGACTCGGCTTCGGCGCGATGCGGATCACGGGGCCGGGAATTTGGGGCTGGCCTCCCGATCGCGAGAACGCGAAGAAAGTTTTGCGGCGCGCCATCGAGCTCGGCGTGAATTTAATCGATACCGCCGATGCCTATGGGCCGGAGACGAGCGAGCTGCTGATTGCGGAAGCGTTGCATCCCTACCCGCAAGGTTTGGTCATTGCGACCAAGGGCGGTCTCACGCGGCCGGGCCCGGGCAGTTGGGTACCGGACTGTCGGCCTGAGCGCTTATCGCAATGCGTTGATAAAAGTCTGAAGCGATTGAAGCTCGAACGGATCGACCTCTATCAATTGCACACGGTCGATCGCAAAGTGCCGATCGAAGATTCCGTGGGCGCGCTGAAGAAGGCGCAGGACGCCGGAAAAATCCGGCACGTCGGATTAT
>JBBPYF010000075.1:0-8744 GCA_038200165.1 Chthoniobacterales bacterium
CGCCTAAACGATCTTTCTGAACGGCAAAATCAATGGAAAGGCCGCTAAAGCGCGGACGCATCCCCCAGCCCGCGGGACGCGTGCGCTACCCAGGGGCATTGCGACGCGCATCGTGACTTCGCCTGCCGCTGCGGCGAGTGAGCGTCCCAACGCAAGATTCATTGACGGCGCAATACGTTGTGTGCTACTTCTGGTGCAGACACTATGCGTTGTCCCAAGTGCGGCTCGCGGAACGATAAGGTTATCGATTCGCGCCAATCCCGTCAGGGGCAGAGCATCCGTCGCCGCCGCCAATGCCTCAAGTGCGCCTACCGCTACACCACTTACGAGGAGATCGAGCGCAGCGATCTGCGCGTGATCAAGCGCGACCGTTCTCATGAACCATTCGACCGCCGCAAGCTCGTGAGCAGCATGGCAAAAGCGTGCGAGAAACGGCCCGTCAGTCTGATCGTGCTGGAGGAGGCGGTGGACGACATTGTGCATGAACTGGAGACCAGCGGGCGCGAAGTGACTTCCGCCCAGATCGGCCTTCATGTGCTGGCGAAATTGCGCGACATCGACGACGTCGCCTACGTCCGCTACGCCTCCATTCATCAACGTTTCGAGCAGGCCGATGAGTTCGTCGAAGCAATCCGTGCCCTTGGCCGCCGCGTGCGCACGAACGCGCAGCAACGCGAGCTTTTCCCGCCCGATAAAGCCAAAGATGGTCGCGTTTAAGGAAGAATTTCCATACCTCAAGGCCGAATCAGGTCAGCTCTTCGAGTTTGATCGCGCCTGGTTGCGCAACGCGATCACGTGCGCAGCCCAGCAGGCTGGTTACGCCAGCTGGTGGCTCACTGATCACGTGACGGAGAGCATCGCGTTCTACCTGCGCTTGCGGAATGACGAAGGCTTCGTCGCGTTCAGCCAGCTTTCGCAGACGGTCCGTTATGTCTTGAAAGTCATTGGCTACAATGAAATCGGCCCGCATTTCGCGCCCGTGCCACCGCCGGTGACGGTGTCGCTATTTGAGATTGCGATGGAATCCGGAGCCGGATATGAGCTGGCGTTTTTTGAAATGCTCGCACGCCGCATTCAGCTACTGATGGAGACACGGGTGAATGCGGTGCAGTTTGTTGCCCTTAATGCCGCGATTAAACATTTGCGTGGAACGCACGTCTGGTCGCGCGCGTGCGATATGCTGCGCACCGACATCGTATGTTTTGTGCGCGAAAAACTTTGCGCCGCTGCCGCGGGGACGCAGCTGAAATGCTCGATGCGTTAAGGTGACTATTTTCGATAAGGTCATTGCCCGGCAAATCCCGGCTGAAATTGTGCTGGAAAACGAGAGCCTCATCGCTTTCCGCGATGTTAATCCTCAGGCGCCAGTGCACGTTCTCATCGTGCCCAAGCGCGCGCTGCCGCGCCTGGCTGAAGCTACCACCGCCGATCGCGAACTACTCGGCGAACTTCTTCTCGCGGCGGCTGACGTGGCGAAAAAGCTCGAATTGAAGAGCGGGTTTCGCGTGGTCATTAATAGTGGACCTGACGCGGGTGAGAGTGTGCCGCATCTGCACGTGCATTTGCTCGGCCAGCGGCAACTGGGCTGGCCACCCGGCTAAAGCCCCCGAGGGGGAGCGGCTTCTGGTAGCGCACGCGTCTCGCGTGCTGGCGAAGGCGTCCCCGCCTTCGCGCACTTTTCCTGAAGCGTTGCCTTCCAGCAAAGATTGTTTCGGCGGGACACCGAAACCAGCACGCGAAACGCGTGCGCTACCCAGTCGGAGCCGCACCACGCGGATCATTCCGCACAACCACCGGCGTATCTTCGCGGGCATTCTCGAAGAAATGTTTTGCCATGCTTGTGGGCAGCCGGATGCAGCCGTGCGAGGCGCGGAACTTCGGCACGTAGCCGGCGTGCATTCCATAGCCGCCGTTGAAGCGCAGGAAATAGGGCATGCGCGTGCCATCGAAATGCGCTCCCGCCGGCAGCGGATCTTTGCGCACGTCGATGTTTAATTTCACCACGTTGCCGCGATCATCGACATGGTCGCCGAATTCGCTCGAGACATGGTCGCGGTCCCTTTCGACTACCCGATAATGACCGGGTGGAGTATCCAATCCGCGTTTGCCGGTGGAGACGGTGCTGAGTCCGACGAGCTTTCGTCCTTTGTAATAATAGGCCCGCTGCTCCGCGACACGGACAACAATTTTCGGCGATCCCGCCACGTGATCGCCGCGCCAGAAACCTTCGTTGCCGGAGAATGGCGGCAGATGTCGGGGAAACCGCCGTGTCGCCATATTGAAGTCGGCGCAGCTCGAGAGCGCGAACGCGGCAAGCGCGAGAAGAATGGCGCGGTTGATTGAAGCGAGCTTCATCCAACCTGTATTCGACTGAAGGGGGGACTTGATGCTGGCAATTTCCAGTAAATTTCGCGCGCGTTGGCGCGTGTTGTTTGACGCCGCTGCGCCAGCGAAATACCCTCGTGCATGGCCACGATGCTTTCCCCCGCCAGCGAGGCAGCTTCAGCTGTGCAGCCGCCGATTAATCTCGAACGCTGGATCGACGCCAACTCGCACCTGTTCAAGCCGCCGGTCAGCAATCGTTATCTCTACGATGGGCGCGACTTCTTCGTCATGATCATCAAGGGTCCGAACGCGCGGAACGATTTTCACCAGGTTGATTCAGAGGAATTTTTCTACCAGCTCAAAGGCGACATCAAAGTGCGCATTCGCGAGGGTGAACACATCGTCGATCATCTCGTGCGCGAAGGGGAAACGTTTTTCATCCCGGCAAACGTGCCGCACGCGCCGGTGCGTCCGCCCGATACGCTCGGCATGGTGGTCGAGCGCCGGCGGCCGCCGGGCGAGCACGAGCACGTCATCTTTTATTGTCCAAATTGCGAAGCGCTGGTCGAGGACATTGACTTCGATTGCGGCGATATCGTGCAGCACTTCAGCCAGGCCATGCTCGATTTCTGGAGCGACGACGCGCGTCGCACCTGCAGGAATTGCGGCGCGAAAGTGGAAAAGCCCGAGCCGGTGAGGCCCTTCGGGAGTGATGAGTGACAAGTGACGAGTGACGAGTTCGGCTGAGAACACGCCTCGCGTGTCTTTATTTTCTCATCACTCATCACCCGTCACCCGTCACCCGTCACTCGTCACTATCCTTGAAGATCGACCTCCACACCCACATTCTTCCACGCGAATGGCCTGACCTCGATGCTAAGTACGGCTACTCAGGGTTCGTTAGACTCGAGCACTATAAGCCGTGCTGCGCGCGCATGATGATGGGCAAGCGCGTCTTCCGCGAGATCACCGATAACGTCTGGGAACCGGCCCGTCGCATCGAGGAAATGGACGCCGCCGGCGTGACCATGCAGGTGCTTTCCA
Organism: Chthoniobacterales bacterium; assembly: GCA_038200165.1. Classification (GTDB taxonomy): domain Bacteria; phylum Verrucomicrobiota; class Verrucomicrobiia; order Chthoniobacterales; family UBA10450; genus AV69. The sequence continues at coordinate 3,370 of JBBPYF010000075.1, forward strand.
CGGTGCCGGTGATGTTCAGCTATTGGGCTAAACCGCGCCACGCGCTCGACCTTTCGCGCATGCTCAATGATCACATCGCTGAAGTAGTCCGCGCGTATCCTACCCGTTTCGCGGGTCTCGGCACAATTCCGTTGCAGGACCCTGAGCTCGCCGCGGGCGAACTGGAGCGCTGCATGCGCGAGCTTGGGTTGCGGGGTGCGGAGATCGGCACGCACGTCGACGCGAACGAGCATTGTCACGGGCCCGATTGCCGCAACCTTGACCACGCCTCGTTAGACGTGGTTTGGAAAACAGCGGAGCAACTCGATGCCGCAATTTTTGTCCATCCCTGGGACATGATCGGCAAAACGCGCATGCCGAAATACTGGCTGCCCTGGCTGGTGGGAATGCCGGCCGAAACGTCGCTCGCCATTTGCTCAATGATGTTGAGCGGCGTGTTCGAGCGTTTCCCGAAACTTCGCGTCGCCTTCGCTCACGGCGGCGGCGCGTTCCCATTTACGGTTGGCCGGATCGAACGCGCCTTTCGCGTGCGGCCCGATCTAGTCGCAACGGATAACAAAGTGAATCCGCGCACCTATCTCGCCGATGGCGATCGGCCGGCGCACTTCTACGTTGACTCGCTCGTGCATGACGCCGATGCGTTGGGCATGTTACTCAAGCTTTTCGGTGCGGAACGCGTGGCGCTGGGATCCGACTACCCGTTCCCACTGGGCGAAAGCCGTGCCGGCGAACTGATCGAATCGATGAGCGACTTGCCGGCGCACCAGAAGAACCAGTTGCTTTCTCGAACAGCCGGTGAATTCCTCCGACTAACAGGAGGCTGAGGCATTCTCAGATGAAGCAGATTGGTAAAGAAAAGAAGCCGAGGAAGCCAACAACGGCTGATGAATACCTTGCCGGCGTGAGCGCTGAAAAGCGCGCCGCGCTGGAATCACTTCGAAAGACAATCCGGGCAGCGGCGCCGCGAGCGGAAGAATGCATCAGCTACGGCGTGCCTGGTTTTCGTCTGAACGGGAAGTTCCTGGTTGCTTATGGAGCGGCGGCCAACCACTGCGCGTTCTATCCCGGCTCGACACTGCAATCCTTTTCCAGCGAGCTTAAGAACTACTACACGAGCAAAGGCACCATTCGATTCCCTGCCAATAAGCCTCTTCCCGTTACCCTGATCCGCAAGCTGGTCAAGCGCCGGATGGCGGAAAGAGCTAAGAAATAACGTGTGCAAAAGATCACACCATTCCTCTGGTTCGCCCGTGCAGGATGGTGTCGCGCCAATTTTGCGGAATCAGTTTCAGCGTGGCCGCATCGGGGAAGGGGATGTGAGTGAAATGCAGGCTGGGCGTGGCAGGAAACTTTTCCCGAAGTAGCGCTGGCAGCGGGTAAAGGTGGTAATCTTGAATGAGAAACGCGCGCGGGACGATTCCGGATCTCTCCATGGCCTGCGCGATACGCCGGTTCGCTTCGAGATAACCTTCATCCCAGGCGCGGTGCGTTCCGCATCTAACGAGGAATAACCGAATTGCCCGGCGAGATGATGCTGCAGCATCCAGAGCACTTCATTCGGAGATGGCGCCGTAATAATCCTGGTAAATGCGTGAGGGCAACGGCACCGGGGCGATGTGGTGTTCAGGATCGCTCTGGTCTGCCGCCGTCGTAAACAATTCGGGGCGCGCTTCGCTGGCCGAAGGCGATTCCGAGACGCAGCAGAACCAGCTCACATCTGCCTGGCGTGCGAGAGGATCGATCATCGACACCAGCCCGCCGGAAGATGGGCGCACCACCCAATGATCGCTCTCCCAAACGAAATCGTTTGGTCCGCGATTCGAAACAATGATGAGATTGCCCACGGCAGTGGTCATTCTGAGCGAAGCGGAGTCGAAGAATCCCGCGGCGTTACCTTTCCGCTACGCAACGGGATCCCTCGACTGCGCTCGGGATGACGGGCTGCATCGCTCGTCACTACTCTTCACATTTCGTGCCGAATCGCCCAAAGATCAGCGAAAATCGACCTGAACAATGACTCCTTCAGGAATGGAACGCCGGGTGAGCCGCCAGTGCCCTTCTTCGCGCCGATGGTGCGCTCTACCAGTTTGATGTGGCGATAACGCCATTCCTGCATTCCTTCATCGAAGTCGGTCATAAGTTCGAACAGAATCGAGACATCGGGTGAGCTCTTGTAGAGGCGCAGGATCTCGCGCTGCACTTGCTCGTTAGGCTCGTTAGCTCGGGTCAGGTCGCGGTTCTTTAGCTCGGCTGGAATCTGCGCCCCGCGTGTCTCGAGGAAGTCGTAGAAGTGATCGACCACGGTGCGTTCGCCGATGCGCGCCTGCAGCCGCTCGGCGCCGGGGAAACCCGGTTTCACGTGAGCGAGGGCGGAAGCGCGCTTGTAGCCGAGGAGGAACTCGAGCTCGCGAAATTGCACCGATTGAAAACCGGATGCGGTCTCCAGCCGGTCACGGAAACTCGAGAACGAGGACGGCGACATTGTTTCGAGAATATCGATTTGCCCCACCAACGTTTTCATGATGGTGCGCGTGCGTTTGAAGGAATGAATCGCGCCGAAGAGATCGCCCACGGAAAAATCGCGCTTTATTTTCTCGAACTCATGCAGGAGTTGCTTGAACCAAAGCTCGTAGGTTTGGTGAATGATGATGAAAAGCATCTCATCGTGCTCCGGCGGACTGGAGCGCGGGTTCTGTAGCGTCAGTAGCTTTTCGAGATCGAGGTAATTCGCGTAGGTCAGCGGCGGCATGAGTAAAGATTACACCAATCTCGAGGATACGAATTCGGAAACGAAAAACGGGAATTGAGGCAGGCGGTTCAGCTAAATCGCCGTTCCTTCTTGCCGGTCTATTTCTTCTCCGCCCGCCAAGCCTGCAGGATTTCTACTTCAACACCGCCTGATGAAACTCCTGCCAATCGTCGAGATTATTCAGGCGACCGCGTCTTCGGCGCGGCCGCGTCATCGGCCATCTGGCAGGCGCTGAGAATTCCCTTGCGCGTGTCATCATCGTGATTGTAACCGCGGACGGCGGCGTTGTGTTTTTCAATTGCCTGCGAGTTTAGCGATTTCGGATTCTGTTTTACCCACGCTTCAAACTCGGAGCAGATGGGCTTGTTGTTGTTGATATAATCCTTTACTGCCTGTTCATCGAGCTCGAGTGCGGCGCAAGTCATCGCGTCGAATCCTCTGCCGATGCCGGGATAACCCGGAGCAAGTTTGCCCTGGGCTTCGAGGGAGACTTTTAGCCAGAGACGTGGAAGGTGAAGAACGCCCAGTGGTCCGGCGGCGCCGGAACTGATCAACGGAACATATGTTGGGGTCGCTAATCTTCTGAAGGCAGCGTGCAGAAGAACGGCGATCAGGCCCGCGTCAACGTCCAATTAATTAAGGTGGCGGATGATTCGCATCTGTGGGCGGACACATTCGACCGCAAAATGACAGATATTTTCACGGTCGAAACCGAGGTCGCAACCGCCATTGCCGATAATTTGAAGGCAACACTTACCGGCAGCGAGCAGCGTGCGCTGGCACAAAAGCCGACTCTGAGCCTGGAAGCTTATGACGCTTACCTGCGCGGGCTCGCCACCCACTTCATTATCTGGGATTTGGCCAGACTCCAGAATGCCGAGAAGCATTTCCGGCGTGCCGTTGACCTCGATCCGAACTTTGGTCTCGCCTGGGCGCGGCTCGGCCCAGTTCATTCCACTTTTTATTTCGCGGATTTCGATTCCACGCCGCAGCGCCGCGAAGCGACACGGTTGGCAGCGGAGACGGCCATCAGGTTGGCCCCCGAGACCGGTGAAGCTTGTCTGGCGCTCGGCAACTACCGTTTTCGTTGCGAACGTAATCTCGATCTTGCCGCACAAGCTTTCGAAATTGCGCGGCAGCGATTGCCGAACAATTCAGAAGTGCTCCTGGCATTGGCCTTCATCGACGCGCACAAGGGTCGAGTCGAGGATGCTCTTTCCAAGTTGCGCGCTGCCCTTGAGGGTCGACCCACGTGATCCCTCCGTCATCCGTCGGAACGGCGTCTTTGAAGCTTATTTTCGGCGCTTTCATGATGCGCATGCGTCCGTTGATCGCGCGCTTTAGATTACGCCCGATGATTCGGGCTTATTCGCCCTCAAAGCCGACATTTACCAAGCCGAGGGCAAACTGGTTGAAGCAGGACAAATGCTCTCGCGCCTGCCGCCGCACCTGGCCAGTGAGAAGGTTCCCGAGACTTGCTCGCAAATGCGGCAACTGATTTATGAACATCGCTACGACGCGGTGATTAGCTGCCTGCAGCCGGTGGTAGAAAACCCGAGCTCGTCGATCGGCATACGGATAGGGTTGGCTTTGACTTTGCATGGCAGACCCAAGCATCTAACCAGGCGATATGGCTACCTCCGAAAGCTTTCGCGAGCAGGTTGGCTCAGGCACACATACGTGAGGTATTGTGAGGTATTGTTTAGCGGTTATCGGTTCATTAGCGGGATGTGCCGGCCTGGAAGCGCACCCAATCATTTGATCCAGCGGATGGATGGCACACCGCGCTCTCCAGTTCTTTCACGCAAAATGCAACCTACGCACTGGGTGCGATCTCCTCGAACTCGCCGCGTTCCCGATTTTTGCGGCAGCGGTTCCAGGGAAAACATTTGCCGTTCATGGCAATGTAGACGCCTGGTGGGAGAACCTGGACGAAGGAGAGTGCGCTGCCGAGATTAAAGAGGCCATCGGAGCTGCCGAAGGCGTAAGGGATCATCGCGCCGGTGAGAACGATGGTCTTGCGGCGGATGGCGGTGGCGAGGGCGGCGGCGGTGTCAGTCATGGTGTCGGTGCCGTGGGTGATGACGATGCGCTCTTCGGGAGCTTGCAGGCAGTTTTGCACGATGAAGGCGCGGTCGGCGTCAGTCATGTCGAGGCTGTCGATCATCATAACGGTGCGGATGTTTACTTCCACGCGCGAACGTCCGAGCCGGAGCATCTCGGGCAGGTGCGTGTCCTTGAAATAAAGCTGGCCGGAGTGCTCGTTGTATTCTTTGTCGAAGGTGCCGCCGGTGACGAGAATGCGGATGAGCATGGGACAAAACCAAAAGTTGAAAGGCTGAAAAGGTGAAACAATCTGGAGGAACTAGACACGATTAACCCGATTTGGGGGATTGGGAACAAATGATGTGTTGTGTAGCCGGCAGCCGGTAAGGGGGAAGCGTTCGGTCTAGCGCTGATCGGCGGTCATAAGATCGCAGCTACAGCCAAATCCTGTAAAATCCTGTTAATCCTGTCCTGAAAATCAGTATTAGGAGGCATATGGCGCGTGTTGTTCATTTCGAGATTTACACGGACGATCCGGAATCGGTTCGTCCATTCTACGAAAACGTCTTTGGCTGGAAGA
>JBBPYF010000076.1:0-19140 GCA_038200165.1 Chthoniobacterales bacterium
GCCGGATCAACGGCAACACTTCTTCTGGTTTCGCTCAATTTTTTGGTGCGCTCTTGGGCCCAAGCAAGGTGGTGATGGAAGCGTGCTGGAACTGGGGGCGCATTCACGACGTGCTGAGCGAGATCGAGCAGGTAGAAGAGGGGGAGGAGAATAGGGGTCAAATCTTAATATTTGACATTTAAGCGGCCGCGGCTTAAAAACTTGGGCGTGGCCAGGCCGTTACGAATTGAATTCGAGGGTGCGCTCTATCATCTGCTGGCCAGAGGTAACGCGCGGCAATCCATCTTTCAAGGCGACGCTGATCGCGCGCGTTTTATCGCTTTAATGGCCGAATCGGTTGAACGCTTCGAGGTGGCGGTGCACGCTTTTGTGCTGATGGGCAATCATTTTCACCTGCTGGCGCAGACAGGCCGGGCCAATTTGAGCCGCTGGATGCATTGGTTGATGGTGGCCTACAGCGTTTATTTTAACCGGCGTCATCGCCGCAGCGGACATCTTCTGCAGGGGCGCTACAAAAGCCTGCTCGTGGAAGCCGGGGAATATCTGCTGTCGCTTAGTCGCTATCTTCATCTTAATCCGGTGCGGGGAATCACACTGGGGCGAGGCACACCGGTGGAGCGCCGAGAGCGGCTGCGCCGTTTCCGCTGGAGCACCTATCCCGGATATGCCGGTCTGGCTAAGCCGTGGCCTTTTGTAGAAGAGGAACTTGTGCTGGGGGAGTTTGGTGGAGCGCGGCGGGGACGACATCTACGCTACCGCCGTTTTGTCGAGGAGGGGCTGGGGCGCGAGATTGACAATCCTTTCGAAGCGGTGCGCTGGCAAACGCTTCTGGGCAGCGAATCCTTTGCCCAAAAGGTGCTCGACCACCTGCAAGAGAACGGCGGCGGACGGCGCGAGCATGCACAGCTGCGCCAAGCCAGGCGAATGGTTCTGCCGCAGGAGATTTTGGCCGAGGTGGCGAAGAATTATCGGATCAGCGTGCCCCGGCTGGTGGGACGCGGCGACTGGGGCTTGATGGCGCGTAATGTGGCGATGTGGCTGGTCTGGGAACAGGGTGGAGTTTCACTGGCCCAAATCGGAGAGCTCTTCGGCGGGATTGACTACGCCGCGGTCGCCCAGCGGATTCGACGCGCGCGCGCCGCCTTGTCAGAAGCGGAGAAAAAGAAGTTACTTTGCCCAAATGGTAAATATTAAGATTTGACCCTGCGGGAACGCTGCGGGAACGCCCTCGATAAACAGAGCGCGCCGGTCGCAACGGCTCAGTCGAAGGACGCAAGAAAGAGCGCGCGGTTTTATCCCAAGCGATGGACATGCGTAAGGGAATCGTTTGCATGCGCTAAGTTAAAAGGCTCTGCCCTTCTGATTTGTTGTTCGGGAAGCTATCAGCTCCCCTACAGCTCCCCTACAGCTCCCCTACAGCTCCCCTACAGCGACAACGGCTCAGTCGAGGCGGCGCATTCGGAAAATGTGCGCTGGGCGCGTAGCGGGATCGAGCTCGACGTAATTGCGGCGGCCGTTCCAGGTGTAATGCGCGTCATCGAGCAGATCGTGCATTTCATAAGGCTGGCCTTCGCTTTGGCCGAAGAGTTCCAGTGGAACATCAATCACCGAATGGTGCGCCTGGAACGGATCGAGATTCACCACGACGAAAATGATGCTGTCCCGAGCTGGGGTAGCTTTGCCGTAGAACAAAATGGCGTCGTGATCGGCGGGATAGAAACGCAGGTTATCGTAGAAATGCAGCGCGCGATTTTGCCGGCGAATGGTGTTCAGCCGGGTAATGAAATCCTTGATGTTCCCAGGCGTGTTCCAGTCGCGTTCTTTGAACTGATACTTTTCCGAATCGAAATACTCTTCGCGCCCGGGCAGCGCGGCATTCTCGCACAGCTCGAAGCCGCTGTAGATGCCGTAAACGCTCGAGAGCGTGGCGGCGAGCACGGCGCGAACCATGAACCCAGGCCGGCCGCCTTCCTGCAAGAAGACCGGCAGGATGTCGGGGGTGTTGGTGAACAGGTTCCCGCGGAAATACTCGCGCATCTCCGTCTGCGTCAGCTCGGTGAAATAATCGATCAGCTCCTGCTTATAGTTGCGCCAGGTAAAATAGGTGTAGCTCTGGGTGAATCCCGCTTTGGCCAGCACCTTCATCATTTTCGGTTTGGTGAACGCTTCGGAGAGAAAGATGACGTCGGGAAATTCTGCGCGTACGCCACCGATGAGCCATTCCCAGAACGGCACCGGTTTCGTGTGCGGATTATCGACGCGGAAAATCTTCACGCCGCGCTCCGCCCAGAACATGATGATGCTTTTCATCTCGTCCCAGAGCGTCTGCCAGTTCGCGCAGCGGAAGTTCAACGGATAAATGTCTTCGTATTTCTTGGGCGGATTTTCGGCGAACTTGATCGTGCCGTCCGGGCGCGCGTAAAACCACTCCGGATGCTCGGCCACGTAGGGATGATCCGGCGAGCAGTTGATGGCGAAATCGAGCGCGATCTCCATGCCGCGGTTGCGCACTTCTTTCTCGAGCCAGGCGAAATCCTCCAGCGTGCCCAGCGCCGGCTCGATGTCCTTGTGCCCCCCGCCGTTCGGCAAATTCAAATGCCGATTGCCGATAGCATACGGCACACCGGGTTCATCCGGCTCACACGTGATCGAATTGTTGCGGCCCTTGCGATTGGTGGTGCCGATGGGATGAATCGGCGGGAAATAGATGACGTTGAATCCCATCGCTTTGGCGTCATCGATGCGGCCAAGACAATCGCGCAGGGTCGAACCGTGATCGGGCAGACCTTCGGCTGAGCGGGGGAAAAACTCATACCACGCGGCGGTGCGCGCCTCAGGTCGATCGACGATGACGCTGGGCGGCGGCGCCCATTGCGTCGCGGCTGAGCGATCCGGGTAAGTCGCCATCAACACCTCGAGTTCGCCGGAGTGAATCAGCGCATCGACATCTTGCGGCGCGCTCGTGCGCACGGCCTGCGCGATTTCGCGCAGACGCGCGATGTCCTCCTCATCGTGCGCGCGCTGCGCCGCCTGCTCGATGAGGGCGGCGCCTTCGAGCGCTTCGCTGCGCAGTGGCGTGACTCCGGCTTTAAATTTCGTGGAAAACTCGTGCTGCCATCCAGTGAAGGTGTCTGCCCACGCCTCCACCGTATACTCGTAAGTCGCGTTCTCGTACAAGGTGCAGGCGCCGCGCCAGCGATCATTATCGACAAACGTCATCGGCGTTTCGTGCCAGCGGCTTTCGGCGACGGAGCGCCACTTCAGCACTGCGGCCACAACGTCGTGACCGTCCTTAAAGATGTCCGCCTCGACCACGAGATCCTCGCCGACCACACGCTTGATCGGATAGCGCCCGCCATCAATCAGCGGCGCAAGATTCTCAATGACCGCGGTGGGAAACGCCCGGAGCATGGGCGTTTCATTCAAGCCGATTTTCGGCAAAGGCAAATCGGCGGCATCCCTCCGCAAATGAGGATCAGGCGGAGAAATAAAACGCGCACTCGTATAAGCCGGAGCTGCGCGTCTCCTCTCGCCGCACCGGCACACCGAGCACTTGCTCGAACATCTCCTGCTCGAGCCGGCCGATGATCGGGTACTTGTCGAGCACGTTTTGCAACGGTGTGTGACACTCCAGAATCTGCGGACCCTGTTCGTCGATCCTGAACTCGGACATGTAACCTTCGGCGTCGCGAATTTTCGCGAGCGACTTCGCGCGATCAGTCACCGTCTCGCCTTTGACTTTCTCCTGAAGAGTCGCGCGTTTCCGTTCGTAAAGATTGTAAAGCAGCTTCTCCGGCGCATTCGGGCCGTGGATTTCCTGGATCGATTGCAGGAGCTCGAGGGTAAATCGGTTGCTGTCGGCCTGGAAAAGATCGTGGGCGCGGCGGGTCAGCCGATAGACCATCTCGGGCCGGCCCATTTTTTGCGGGCGTCGCCAGGTATCGAGGTAACCATCGCGTTCGAGCGTGAGACAATGCTGCTTGATGCCCATGTAGCTCATGCCCATTTTGTCGACGAGCTGGTTGACGGACAATCCGCGGCTGCGTTTAAGGGCGTTGAGAATTCCGAGCCGCTGGGTGCGGCCAATTTCTTCGAGGAGTCTTTGATTCATATCAGGGTTAGGGCAAAGGCGAGCCTACCGACAAAAGGCACGCTAGCGCAACTCAAATCGCGTAGAAACTGCGGCGGCAAAGGCGCTTACCTAGGTAATGCGACGGCTCGTGGCCGGATCGAACAGGTGCACCTTGCTCGCGTTCAGCTCGAACTGAAGACGATGACCGGCTTCGCGATGATCCAGCGCGCGCTGGCTGCGGCAGATCACCGTGTGCGCACCGGTTTGCAGATACAGATTCGTTTCCGCGCCCATCGGCTCGACGATGTCCACAATGGCCGGAAAGCTCGCGGCTGTGCCCGCCGGTTTCGAAGATTGCGCGATCTCGATGTCTTCGGGACGGATGCCGAGCAGGACTGGTTTGCCGGATAACTCGCGCCCGTCTGGCCGGCCGTCGAGGGCCACCTCGATGGTGCCGTCACCGATTTCCTTGAAGACCAGACCGTCGCGCGCTGATTTCAACTCGCCCTGAATAAAATTCATCGGCGGGCTGCCGAGGAAGCCGGCGACGAACAAATTATCCGGCTCATTGTAAAGCTTCAGCGGCGTGTCGTTCTGCTGCACGCGACCATTGTTCATGACGACGATGCGATCGCCCATTGTCATCGCTTCGATCTGGTCGTGCGTGACGTAGATCATCGTCGCCTGCAAACGCTGGTGCAGCTTCGTGATTTCGGTCCGCATCTGCACGCGCATCTTCGCGTCGAGATTCGAGAGCGGCTCGTCAAAGAGAAACACCTTCGGCTGCCGCACGATGGCGCGACCGACCGCGACGCGCTGGCGTTGCCCGCCGGAAAGCGCTTTCGGTTTACGGTCGAGCAAATTTTCGATGCCAAGAATGCTCGCGGCATCGCCCACCCGCCGCTTGATCTCAGCCTTGGCAAATTTCCGCAGCTTCAATCCGAAAGCCATGTTCTCGTAGACGCTCATGTGCGGGTAGAGCGCGTAATTCTGGAACACCATCGCGATGTCGCGGTCCTTCGGCGGGACGTCGTTCACCTGGCGGTCGCCGATGTAAATGTCGCCGCGCGAAATTTCCTCCAGTCCTGCGATCATGCGCAGCGTGGTCGATTTGCCGCAGCCGGAGGGGCCGACGAGCACGACGAATTCGCGATCGGCAATCTCCAGGCTCACGTCCTCGACCGCGGTGACATCGCCGGCTTTTTTGTCGCCGGGATAGATTTTGTAAATGTGACTGACTGTGACCCTGGCCATCAGCTTGTGAATGGCAGCGCGGTGACGCGCACGTTGAGGCTACGGTCAGCAAGCGGGGCACTGAGCTGTGTGCCGGGATCAGTCCAGCCGCGTTTAATCATCGCCAGCCCGATGTGCGCGCGCACCCGCGGCGAGAAGGTGGCACTCGTTATCTTGCCGGCGAGCTTCTCTCCCGCACGGAGATCGAGTCCGGCTGAAAGCTCTTCTGCGGTCGTCACGCCGCACAATTGCTGCCGTGTCTGCCCGCTCATCTTCATCCGAGAGATCACTTCCTGCCCGATGTAGCAGCCCTTCTCATAATCGATTGCTCTCGACTGCAAGCCGGCTTCCGGCGGCAGAATCTCCGGCGTCAGCTCGCAGCCCCATCGCGGAATTCCGTTCTCGATCCGCAGCCTCTCCGCCGCGTCGATATCGATGAACTCGCTCGCAGCTGCCAGCGTTTGCCTGGCGATGTCGCCGGCTCGACTCGCACTCCAAACATCCCAGCCGTTCTCCAAAAACCGCCGTGTGCTCAGAGAAAACTTCGCCTCGGGAATGTGCGGCGGCGTTGGCGTAAGAACATGAAATAACGCGAACTCATCCGTCACGTCTTCGACGCTGACATCATCGGCGATGATGTAACGCTCCAGCCGTGCCGGCAGCCGTTCGCGCAGCTCTTCGCTCGCGTCGATCCAAATCGCTTCCGGTGTGCTGAAGAGAAAGAGATGAGCATCGAGATGACCTTTGGCGTTGAGCACGCACGACTCCTGCGTCGCGCCCGCGCCCATCTTGCGCACGTCATTCGTCGTCTGGCCATTGAGGAAACGCATCCGGTCCGCGCCGGTGATGCGCAGCTTGCTCCGGCGTGACAAGTCGAAAAAGCAGGACGCCATTCAGCCAATCAATAATCGGCTGTGCGGCCCAGTAATCGACTGAAGAACCCGACTCGTTTCTCTTCCTTGACGCGAGGAAACTTGGGTACCGGTTTCAGCGGCGCCTGGTGAATCTCCGCCCTCGGTGCGCTCGGTGGAGGCGGCAAAGTGATCTCCGGTTCCGGCGCGGCTTCAACCGGCGGCTCCGGCGTGTTCGTCGGCAGCGCGAGGACCGGCTCCGGCAGCGTGACCGGAGTCTGAGCGCGATCTTCGACCACGGAGGCCGGGCGCGGGATGGCCGGCTCCGGGGTCAGCTCTACTGCTTCATAGCTGTGCGGCTGGGCCAGCGCGACACCGGCCGATTCCAGTTTTGCCCTCTGTTCCTCAAGAAAATCCGGCTCTTCATCGGCAATCGCGGCCGGCTCGGAAAACAAATCCGGCTGCTGTTGCTCCGCCGGCGCAGCTTGGACAAAGGGCAGGAATTTACGCGAGACTGACGAGTAATCCTGATCACCTCGCCCCTGGCGCGCTTCTTCCAGCAGACGGTCACGCGTCGCGCTCGCCACATTGAGGTCGAGATCGAAATCACGGCCGAGGCGATTGGCGATCTGCATGTCCTTGAGCATGTGCTTGACGGAAAAGTGCGGCTCGAATTCACCCGACATAATGAGCGGCAGCTTCATGTCGAGGGTGCCGGAATTAGTGCCGTTCTGCTTCATGGCCTCGGCAAATTTTTCCAGCGGAATGCCGGAGTAATGCGCCAGCGCCATGCCTTCAGCCGCAGCCTGCACCGTCGCCGCCGTCACCAAGTTTGTCGCTACCTTGATGATGCTGGCGTGTCCGATGTCGCCGATGACGAGAATGGACTTGCTGCTTGCTTCCAGCAGCGGCCGCACCTCGTTAACCGCCGCTTCATCGCCTCCGACGTAGTAAACGAGCTGCCCTTTCTCCGCCGCCATTTTGCTGCCGGTGAACGGCGCTTCCACCAGCCTTGCCCCGCGCCGTTGCACCAGCGCGGCTGCCTCTCGCATCGTGTCGGGCGAAACGGTGGCATGGGCAATGACAATGTGCCGCCGCGTCAGCGAAGGCAGGATTACCTGCATCATGCGCATGAGCGCGTCGTCGTCGGAAACAAAGAGCTGGAGATAATTGCAGGTTTGCGCCAGCTCCGCCGGTGAACCGACGAAATTCGGCACCGGGCGCGGCGTCCGGTTCCAGACGAACACGGCCACGCCTTGATGTCGCAGATGGTCGGCGATGCGCCGGCCGATTATGCCGAGGCCCAGAACACCGACGTTTTTCCGAAAAGTGCGCGGCATGGGGAGTATTTATCCAGAATGCGTTTAACGTCTCGCTCGCTGAATAGCAACTTCCTTCATCGCCTGGCGAGGGCAACCGGCTGCGCCAGTTGCGCGCGGATTTGCTCGACGGCGGCGCGACGTTTCTGGTCTGCTAAAAGCTGTTCAATCTCCGGCCGCGCTTCTTCGAAGCTCATCACCCGCGACGGCCGCACCTCCAGAATCTGCACCGCATGAAATCCCAGGTGCGATTGCACAAATGCTGGCGGCCCATTCACCGGCAAATTTCCGATTGCACTCCAGAATTCCGCCGGCACCCGATTGGCCGCGACCCAGCCGAGATCACCGCCGCGCGTCCTGCTCGCTTCATCTTCCGATATCGTCTCAGCGAGCGCGCTAAAATCCTCGCCTCGCTGTAATCGCGAAACAATCTCCTGCATGGCAGCGCGCTTCTGCTGGACCGCCGCATTGCCGGTGGGCGCGGCGAGAAAAACCTGCCGCAACCCGATGCGCAACGGTTGCACGAACTCCGCTTGGTGCGTTTGGAAATAGTTTTGCGCTTCTGTGGCCGGCGTCACCAGCGCCGGCGCGATCTTCGCCTCCATCCACTCTTCCGCTCGACAAACATCAGCGACCATTTCGCGCAATTGCCACTTCCAGATTTCGTCGCTGCGCAAGGCCGCAGCAAAATGCCGGTCGTCGCCAAATTGCCCGCGCAAGGCCCTCATCGCACGGTCGATCTCGCGCGGGTCAGGCCGCATGTGCGCACTCGAGATCCGTAGCACTTGCTCTGCGGTGTCTTCGCCGTCGAAAATTCCGCGGTCGTCCACCATCGTGATCAACTCGCCGTGTCCCAAAATGCGCCCGAGCACGCGATGGGTCGCTGCAATTCTGGAGACAAACTCGCCCGTCATCGCGCCGGCGACGGCAATGACGAGTGCCAGCACCACCGTGACAGCGCGGTTCATTTCAGCTCCGCCTGCGCCAGATCGTAGAGCGCGACGCGACCTGCGATCTCGAGACTTTCCGCGCCGATTTTGTCCAAGGTGTCCGCGGCCGTATGCCACGGCGGATAATCAAAATCGATCAGATCGATCACAGGAATGCCGACAGCATTGAGCGGCGTGTGATCATCGGTCACGGTGTTTTGAAAATAGGTGAAGTGATCGCGCAGCTTCAGCGCGTCAGCGGCGGCGAAGATGTTGCGCGCGAGCGTGGCTGGTGAGTCCGGCGGCAGCGTTACGACCAGCGAACGATCGCCGATCATGTCAAAGAGAATCCCGCCGCGGAACTGCCTGGCCTTGCCGGAGGCCCGCAACTCCTGCGCGAAATGACGACTGCCGTAAAGCCCATCAGTCTCAGTGAAATTCTCGAACGCCTCTTCGCCGTCGAAAAACACCAGCTCGATTTTCTTCGACAGCGCTGAATCGGTGGCGAGCACACGCGCCATCTCGATGAGCAAACCGGTGCTCGAACCGCCATCGTTCGCGCCGACAAACGGCACCGTATCGAAGCTCTTTGTGTCGTAATGGGAGCAGAGCAAAAATGACGGCGCCGCGTGATCGCCGAAGGTGGCGATGAGATTCACAAACGTAATCGCGCCGCGCGGCGTTTTGTCGGTGAACGTCTGCGAAATCACGCGCCAGCCGCACTTCTCCAGCTCAGCTTGGATGTAGCCGCGCGATTTCTCCAGCGCCTCAGAGCCGGCTGGCCGCGGCCCGAGCTCGACCAGCTTCTTTACGTGAACAAAGGCATTCGTGCCGGAGAACTTCTCCCAAATGCCGTCCGCTCGCGCGGCTGTCGCGCCGACAACAAGCCACAGGCAAATAGCGCGCGCGCAATTCAAGTATTCAGCTTTCCGCGGGCAATCCCATCACCTGCAGGATGCGCTGCAAATCATCGGCACCGTAATATTCAATCTCGATCCGCCCCAGCTTCTCGCCATGATGCAAAATCACGCGCGTGCCGAGGTGTTCCTGCAACTGATTCTGCAAATGCTGCACCGACGCGGCATTGATCGAGATGGCGGGCGGGCGTCGCCGACGCGGTTTGCTCGTACCGAGCTGACGCGCAACCAGCCGCTCCGTCGCGCGCACGGTGGCGCTGCGGCGCAGAATTGTTTCCGCCACCGCGAGCTGTTCCTCCTGCGCCTTCAAGCCGAGGAGAACCTTGGCGTGTCCGACGGAGACGAGATTTTGCCTCACCCACGTTTGCACCTGCGGATGCAGATCGAGGAGACGCATGGCGTTGGCCACCGATGCGCGACTGCGCCCGACCTTTTGCGCGATCTCCTCCTGTCGCAGCCCGAAGTCATTCGCGAGCCGCGCATAACCTTGCGCTTCTTCGATCGGGTTGAGATCGGTGCGCTGCAGATTTTCAATAAGTGACAGCTCGAGCACATCGCGATCGCTCGCGTGACGCACAATCACCGGCACCTGCGTGAGGCCAGCCTGCTGCGCTGCGCGCCAACGCCGCTCGCCGGCGATCAGTTCGTGCCGGCCATTAATGGCGCGCACGACCAGCGGCTGCACGATGCCGTGTTGCCGGATCGAATCGACGAGCTCCTGCAGCGCATCCGGCGCGAACTCCTTGCGCGGTTGAAGTGGGCTCGGCGTGATGGTCTCCAGCGGAACTTCCCGCACGCCTGGCGAGTCGCCCGCGGGCGCAATACGTGGCGTCGACGGTTGCGCGGCAATGAGCGCGCCGAGACCTTTGCCGAGCGCCGATTTCGCCATGCCGGTGAGCGTATCGGAGGCTGTCGAGCGAAGCAACTGTCATCCCGAGCGACAGTCGAGGGATCCCGCGGAAGTCACCTTTTAGTTAGCGCCACGGGATCCTTCGACTCCGCTGCGCTTCGCTCAGGATGACAACCGTTTTACTATTCACTGTTCACCGATCACTATCACATCCGCGATGGTCACGACCGACTCCCACACCTTCACCATCGGCCACTCGCCCGACCCCGACGACGCCTTCATGTTCTACGCCATCGCCGCGGAGAAAATCGATCTTCGCGGTTACCGGTTCCGGCATCAGCTGGAGGATATTCAGACGTTGAATGAGCGCGCCACGCGCGGCGAGCTGGACATCTCCGCCATTTCCATTCACGCCTACGCGTATGTGAGCGACAAATACGCGCTGCTGCCCTGTGGCGCGAGCATGGGCGATGGCTACGGCCCGCTGGTGGTCACCCCTAACGAGATGCAGCCCGCCAACCCGCGCCAATGGCTGGCCGGCAAGACAATTGCCGTGCCCGGTACGATGACGAGCGCGTTTCTCGCGCTGCAACTTTATCTCAGCGAGTTCAAACACGCCGTCGTGCCGTTCGATCAAATTTTCGATGACGTCAAAACTGGACGCACTGATGCAGGACTGATCATTCACGAAGGCCAGCTCACCTATGCCCGCGGCGGCTTTCACAAAGTCGTCGATCTCGGGCAATGGTGGAAAGAGGAAACGGGTTTGCCATTACCGCTCGGCGGCAATGTTCTGCGCAAAAATCTTCCCCGCGAGACGAAGCGCGATCTCGCAACCATCATGCGTGAGAGCATCGAGTTTGGGCTGGCCCATCGAGATGAAGCCGTGCAGCACTCCATGCCCTACGCCCGCGACATGGATAGCGCGCTCGCTTCCAAGTTCATCGGTATGTACGTCAATGATTACACGCGCGACTACGGCGAACGTGGCCGGGAAGCGATTCGCCGTTTTCTGGATGCGGCGCGCGCTGCTGGTTATATCAAGCGCGACCTCGCGGTAGAATTCGTCGAATGATTACTGCTTCTTCTTCTCGTCGGACTTCTTGCCTTTGCCGACAGACTCCATGACGAAGTTCTTTACCCGCTCGCCTTCCTTTTTGAATCCGGCGGTGAAATCGTGCGTGCCGTATTCGAAAAGCACGACGAAGCAGAAGGTGAAAAAGACGAAAAGGACGAGCCAGAACAGCCCGCGAATAAGAGACATCGCCGAAGAGTAGAGCAGCCGCTGTGCCCGGTCAACGCTGCGCGCTTGAACGCCATGGCTAAGCTGCGATTCTGCTCGCGATGCGTGTTCCGCTTCTCGATTTGAGCGAGCAATATCGCGCGCTGGCCGAGCCGATCCGCCAGCAGGTGGACGAGGTGCTAAGGTCGCAGCGTTTCATCCTCGGCCCAAAGGCGGAGCAATTCGAGCGCGCCTTGTGTGAGTACACTGGTGCGCAATTTGCCATTGGCGTCTCCTCCGGAACCGATGCGCTGCTCGCAGTGCTGATGGCTCTCGGAATCGGTCTTGGCGACGCTGTCATCACCACGCCGTTCTCGTTTTTCGCCACGGCGGGTTGCGTCGCCCGCGTGGGCGCCACTCCGGCGTTTGTCGATATCGAGCAGGCGAGCTTCAATATTTCACCACATGGGCTCCGGCAGTTCATCGAAAAAGAGTGTCGGCGGCAGAACGACGCGCTCGTGACGCGCGATGGCAAAATCGTCCGCGCCATCGTTCCAGTGCATCTCTACGGATTGTGTTGCGACATGGACGAGATCATGCAGATCGCGCGCGAGTATGACCTGCTCGTGATCGAAGATGCGGCGCAGGCGATCGGTGCGCAGTATCCTCAGGCAAATGGAGGCAGCGTCAGCGCCGGCACCATTGGCGTTGCTGGTTGCCTCAGTTTTTATCCGTCGAAGAATCTTGGCGCCGCTGGTGATGCCGGCGCGGTCATCTGCAATGACGCGGGACTGGCCGAGCGCATCCGCCGATGCCGCCAGCATGGGATGGAGTCGCGTTATCATCATCAATTTATCGGCGGTAATTTCCGGCTCGATGAATTGCAGGCGGCGATTCTGAAGGTGAAATTGCCACACTTGCGCGAATGGTCTGCCGCGCGACGGGCCGCCGCTGATTGTTATCGCGCGGAATTTTCACGCCGCGGTCTGGAAGGGCATGTCGTCCTTCCGAACGAGCCATACCGCGATCGCGTGCCTGAACACCACATCTACCATCAGTTCGTCGTGCGGGCCAAGCGCCGCGACGAGCTGAGGGCGCACCTCGCGGGAAATGAGATTGGCACCGAGATTTACTATCCGATTCCGTTGCATTTGCAGGAATGCTTTGCCTATCTCGGATATAGCCGCGGCGATTTTCCAGAGGCAGAACGCGCCGCAGCCGAGACTCTCGCGCTGCCGATTTATCCAGAGCTAAGCCGGGAGGCGCAACGCTTCGTCGTCGAGACAATCGCGCCCTTCTACGCCGCCTGAGCGATCACTTGCGAGTGCTGGCCGCCGAGCCTATATCATCGCTCGCGCAACGGGGTAGGTTCCGGAGTGGCCAAACGGGGCAGACTGTAAATCTGCTGGCTTTACGCCTTCGCTGGTTCGAATCCAGCCCTGCCCACTTCATCGCCTGCGCGAACGCGCGCCACTGCTCTTGGCGCTGCGCGACGTCCCGCTCCCCTTCTTTGCTTTGCCCTGGCCCGCCGCACTGCGGCGAACCCGGGCACCGCTCTTTCGGGAGGAACCGCCGCCCTTCTGCGCCGCGGACCGACGCGAAGATCTGCCCGATTTCGCCGCCGCACCGCGGGACTTGCTCGCCTTGCCACCCGCACGCGAGGCGCTCTTGCCGCGGCGCGATTGCTTCGCCCCGCCGCCTTTGCTTTTGCTACTCTTGCTCGCACTCGAACGCGCTGAACTTCCGCTGCTGGACTTTTTGCTGCCGCCGGCCCGTGCCTGTTGCGATGATTTGCCGCCACCTGACTTCTGGGATTTGCCTGCGCCCTGCCGGCTCGCGCTCCCGCCACGGATCCCGAGCGTCTCTTTCGCCGTCGTCGTCACTGGTTTTCCCGTGGCCAGCGATTTTCCAGCGAGCGCTCCGACCATCCCTCCCACCACTGCACCGACCGGCCCCGCAACGCTCCCTAGCACCGCGCCGGTAGCGGCGCCCGCTGCCGGTTTGGATATCGGCGGAATTTCGATGTTTTCCTTCGGCTGCTGTTCACTCGATTGCGCGTTTTCGTTTTGTTCGTCTGGCATAAGCGGTTGTGGGTTTCCAAAAGTACATCGGATGATCGATGCGCCGCAGCCGCTTTTTGCGGGCGAATTTCGCGAGCAACCAAGAAAAAGCGCCCGACTTTTCAGCCTGACGCTTTTTTAGCTGGCTGCGTTGATCCCGATTCGGCAGCGTAAAAGCGTGCTCGCGTCTCCTGCCGCCGAGGACGGCAGCAGCTACAAAGCTTTTGCGCAGCTGCGATTTGTTTAGCGCGAGCCGCGGTCGCCGCGGCCATAGCCGCCTCCACCGCCGCCACCACGTCCGTAGCCACCGCCACCGCCGCCGCGACCACCACCGCCGCCACCGTAGCCGCCGCCGCCACCACCACCACCCTGCGGGCGAGCTTCACGTGGCCGCGCTTCGTTCACCGTGAGTGCGCGGCCTTCCACGGTTTTGCCGTTGAATTGCTGGACGGCGTTTTGCGCGTCCTGCTCCGACGCCATCGTCACGAAAGCAAAGCCGCGCGACTTGCCCGTGAATTTATCCTGCATAAGCATGACGTCCTGCACAGTGCCAGCCTGGGCGAAGAGGTCCTGAAGGTCGGTCTCCGTCGTATTGAACGAAAGATTCCCAACGTATAACTTGGTTCCCATTTCTCTGAGTTTATTCTGGGAAAACGCGGCCGGTCACTGTTCCCGGTTATCGGATTTCAAACTGCCACTGGATAAACTCACCTGACAATTCACCAACTGCCCGAGCGCTGTTTTCTCTGTCGCCTTTTAGGTGCATTTGCGTGTGAACGCAACAATAAAGACTTTTTCGCCTCCTCTCACTTCCCATGAACTCTCCCCCTTCCAAACGCGTCGCCATCGTCGGCGCGGGCATCGTTAGCCCACTCGGTTTCGGCTTAACTGAGACGCTCCATTCGCTGCGAGATGCACGGGATTGCGTCACGCCGGTTACTGCGTTCGATGTCGAGAAAACGCGCTGCAAGACGGCGGCGCAGATCGACGATTCACGATTGTTGCCGCGGAAAAATTTGACGCGGCGCGAACAACGGCTCCATCGCGCTTCGCACATGGTCATTGCCGCTCTCGATGAGCTCTTGCAACAGGCGCGCGCTTTCAAACCGGAGATCGCGATCGTTGGCACTACCAGCGGAGGCATGACCTTCGGCGAGAGTTTCTATCGCTCGCTCGGCCATGGCGGTGAATGTGCCGCGGCCTGGATTGCCAATTACCCGCCGCAAAAGCAGATCACTGACGCGCTCGAGAAATTTCGCATCGAGGCTCCGGCGCAGGTCATCGCCAACGCCTGCGCTTCCGGCAGCAACGCCATCGGCCATGCCTTCAACGCCATCCGCTCGGGCCGATACCAGCGCATTCTCGCCGGCGGCTACGACGCCATCTCCGAAATGGTTTTCGTCGGCTTCGATTCACTCCAGGCCTCCACGCCCGAGAAATGCCGACCATTCGATGCCAACCGTTCCGGCATGGTTCTGGGCGAAGGCGCGGCCTTGCTTGCGCTGGAAGACTTTGATTCGGCCAGAGCGCGCGGCGCCCAAATTATCGGCGAAGTAGTTGGCTATGGCATTTCCACCGACAACCACCATCTCACCCAGCCAAATCCCGACGGCAGCGGTCCGCGTCGCGCCATGGAACAAGCGCTCGCCACCGCAAAAATCACACCAGATCAGGTCGGCTACATTAACGCGCACGGCACCGCCACCGCGTTCAACGATTCTGCCGAAGGCAAAGCCATCACGGAAATTTTCGGCAGTGCTGTAGCCGGGGTCGCTGGCCGCGGCGTTCCGGTGAGCTCCACGAAAAGCATGATGGGTCACTCCCTCGGCGCGGCTGGCGCTATCGAGGCAGTCGTCACCTTGCTGGCGTTGCAACACTCCTTTCTGCCGCCAAACATCAACTTCAAACAAATCGATCCGAGCATCAAATTGAACATCATCGCGAACGACGCGCGCGATGAGGCGTTCGAGTACGCACTTTCCAATTCATTCGGCTTCGGCGGAACGAATGCCGCCGTCCTGCTGCGCAAAGCCAGCGTGGAGCACGGCCGTCTCGGCTGGGTGGACGCCTGCGCTCCTTGGGGGACATGACCATCGCGTCAACGAGCTGGATCACGCCGCTCGGCAGCGATCGCGAGAGCGTCTGGCAGCGTTTGCTCGACGGCGAAACTGCTCCGATCGAAACTCTGAGCAACGAACAAACGCGTGCTCGTTACCTCGTGCGCCGCGTTCCACCGCAGGCAACGGCCCATCTCCCGCCGCATCCGCGTCTCCGCCGCGCCGGCGCCATCTCGCGTTTCGTCGCGGCCGCGGGTCTCGCTGCGCTGAAAGATTCGCCGTTCGATCCGGAGCGCACCGCTCTCGTTTTTGCCATTTCCAACGGCGGAGTCATCTACACGCGGCGCTTCTATTCTGAAATCGTCGAATCAGGCGCGCAATCGGCCAGTCCGCTTCTTTTTCCGGAAACAGTTTTCAATGCGCCGGCCAGCCATCTCGCCGCCATTCTCGGAATCACCGGCGCGTCCTACACCGTGGTCGGCGATGGGGCAGTCGGCATTCTCGCGCTGAAACTTGCCGAGGATCTCCTCGCCGCGGCTGAGGCCGAGAGCTGTCTCGTCGTCGGAGCGGAGGAAATCGATCCGCTGGTTTGTGAGGCTTACCGGCAATGGCGTCTCCTGCGCGACCCGGACCGGCCCCAGAGCACACGCGGGATGATCGTGAGCGAAGGCGCCGGCGCGGTGTTGCTGCGCAATTCGGGCGGCGATTTGGCAATCGCGAAGATCGATCCCGGAACCAACTTTTTCCGACGGGCGGAAGTTGCAAAAAAATTGCGGCGAATAGTCGAGCAGCTTGATCCTGAGGTCGGCTTCTGCATCGGCAGCGCAAACGGCACTTTTATTGATCAGGCCGAACAGCTCGCCGTGGGTGGCCATGTCCCGCTTTATTCGCCGAAGAGCGCTCTCGGCGACAGCATTGGCGCTTCCGTTCTGTGGCAAGTGATTGCCGCGGCGGAAGGGTTGCGCACACGGAAATTGCCGGGCGAAACAAAGCCGCTGAGCGGCCCCGCATTGGTTCTCGCCTGCGGACTAAATCAGCAACTCGGCGGTCTCACGCTCACTTGCTCGAATTTCTGACTAGCCGCCAGGCGAGACGCCCGGCGGCCGCACAGCCGGGACGGCTGTGCTCCTTCGCCCATTTCCCTTTGCAACCATTTCCCCGTGCGGTACTCTTCGGGCGCGCGATGCGAATGCCGGCGGCGACGGTCTTTCTTCTTTTTTTTGCTGCCGCGCGCGCGACTAATGCCGCCGGCTTTGAGACGCGGCAAAATCAGCCGATCGAGATCACCTCCACCGGCGAGACACGCTACGAAAATGGCGTGGCCATCGCTCATGGCGACGTCGCTGTGCACTTCGGCGACACCGATATTTATGCCGACTCCGCGCGCTACGACGCGCACAAGCACGAGGTCTTTGCCGCAGGGCACGTGCGCATTTATCGCGAGAACAAACTCTACATCGCCGAACGCGGCACCTACAACGTTGAGACGAAAGAGATTCATGCCGAGACCCTGCGCACCTCTTCCGATCCCTACCTTGTCGGCGGTGAAAGTTTACAGGGATTCCCCGACGGCCACTACGAAGTGCACAATGGCAACTTCACCACCGACGATTCCGATAGACCCGACTTTCACCTGCACGCACGCAAGGTCCGCGTCTACGAAAATGACCGCGTCATCTTTCAGGACGTCACCTTTTACATCGGCAAAGTGCCGGTGTTTTGGTGGCCTTATCTTTACCAGTCACTGAACGATGCCTTCAGCTTCAGCATTTCGCCCGCTTACCTCAGCGAATGGGGCCCGTCGCTGCTGACGCAAGTGACGTTTCCCATCTACGACAAAATCAGAGGTCGCGTGCGGCTGGACTATCGCCAGCGACGCGGCGTTGCTCTCGGCTTTGAATCCGAAATAAACTACGGTAAAGACGACAGTAGCTTCGCGCGCCTCACCACCTACTTCATTCAGGACCAGAATCCGGAGCTGAATCGCACCACCGTTCAGCGCGGCGCCGTCGGCACCAGCCGCTATCGAGTCAGCCTTCAGGACAAGACGGAGTTGACCAGCGACATTTACGGCATCGTCGACATCACCAAACTGAGCGACGCTTATGTCCTGCAGGATTTTTACCAGAGCGAGTTCCGCTTGAATCCCAACCCGGATAATGTGGTCGCGCTCACTAAAACCGATCCCATCTACACGCTCACCGGCATCGCGCGTTTTCAGGCAAACGCATTCTTCGAGCGAACCGAACGCCTGCCTGAAGTCGTGCTCGACATCAAACGCACGCCGATCCTCGGCGGTCCGATTTTTTACGAAGGTGAAACAGGCGCTGCCGATCTGATCCACAACTTTCCCGCTGGATCGGGCAAGCCAGACTACGAGTCATGGCGGCTGGACACTTTCCATCAATTCACCTACCCAAATACCTATTTCGGCTGGCTTAGCATCGTGCCCCGCGTCGGTTTCCGCGCCACCTACTACACGCAAACGCGCGATCTCGCGAAAACGATGTTCACCCCAAGCAGTGACCCATTCACCCCGGACTTCCTTGTTCCAGATAAAACCGAGCTTTTCCTCGATGGCGACAAAACGCGGACGGTGGTCAACGCCGGTGTCGAAGCGTCCTTCAAAATCTCGCGCGCGTGGGAAGACGCGCAGAGCCGCGCCTTCGGACTCGATGGCCTGCGACATGTCATTCAGCCGTTCACCAACTTCTCCTGGGTCTCTAATGGCGGCGCGAATCCAGCCGAGATTCTGCAATTCGATCGTTACCAACCTTCGACCAAATTGCGCGCAATCGATTTTCCGCAGTTCACTTCCATCGATTCCATCGATCGCTGGACGGTCTGGCGCCTCGGATTGCGCAACCGGCTGGAGACCCGGCGTGATGACACCAACATCACCTGGCTCGAACTGGAAAATTACTTCGATGTGAATCTCGATAATCCCTACGACCGCACGCCCTACTCGAACCTTTTCACCAAACTGCGCTTCACCCCGCTGCCGTGGGCTTCGCTCGTGGTCGATTCACAGGTTCCTGTCTTCGATAAAGGCTTTAGCGAAGTGAACACCACCATCGCTTTCCAGCCGATCTCGAATCTTCAGGTGAACTTCGGCCATCGCTATCTCAACGACAATCCCTCATTCCAGGACAGCAGCCTCTTCACCGTCGGCGGCTATTATCGACTCAATGACAACTGGGGGGTGGCCGTGTCGGAACAATACGAAGGCGCCACCGGCATTCTCGAGCAACAGCGTTACGCCGTCTATCGCGATCTCTCCAGCTGGGTCGCGTCGCTCGGCGCTGTCATCCGCGATAATGCCGGCGTGAAAGAATACGGCGTCCTCCTCACCTTCACGCTCAAGGCATTCCCGCGCTTCGGTTTCGATTTGAATTTTGATCCCGGCGGCGCTGGAGAACAATAATTCATCGCGCGGCGCACAAATTCGCGTAGCATTTTCGCCGCTCCGCTCATGCAACATGGAATGGATTTAGCCATCGTCGGCTCGGGCTATGTCGGGCTTGTCACCGGCGCCTGTTTCGCCGAGGTCGGTCACAACGTCATCTGCGTCGATAACGATCCGCGCAAAATCGAAACACTGCGCGCCGGCAAAGTGCCAATCTACGAGCC
>JBBPYF010000077.1:0-21945 GCA_038200165.1 Chthoniobacterales bacterium
ATTTCCTCAGCTAGCTAGCTGAGGCCCCATTGAAGCATCATGTAAGACGGCATGACGAAATCCGAAGTGCCGATTTCCTCAGCTAGCTAGCTGAGGCCCCATTGAAGCTTTTCAGCTTTCTCTCCTCCTTCGTTAACGCTCGGTTATTTCCTCAGCTAGCTAGCTGAGGCCCCATTGAAGGAAACAAGAAGATCAAATCTAAGCGGCAGCCAAACGCACATGAAACAGGTACTCGATTTTATCGGTCGCTGTGCGCCGTCAAGGTATTGCTCGCTGCGCTGCGCTCCACCTGGACTGTGCTCGCTCCGCAGATGTGAGGCGCGTATGGTTTGCGTTGGGAGGTATGTGCGTGATGCCCGAAAACAGTAGAGATAACCCAGTTGGCGCTCGGTAATGCCGGGTCGCATGGCGGCGTGGTTACTGCCAAATACTGCCGTTATGGTTGAATCTCAGCGGATTTTGACGGTTGCAGGGGACTGTCGAAGCCTGTATTTACCTGAGAAGCTATGACAAACACCCGAATCCCTCGGGCGTTCGTAATCAGCAGGTCATGGGTTCGAATCCCGTCGTCGGCTCCAGCGCCCAACATGCACACCGCCGTTATCGTTCCCACTCTCGATGAAGCGGAAAATATTCAGCCGCTGGTGGCACAAATCGAGAGAACCGGGCTCGCATTGGCCGAGATCATTTTTGTCGATGACGGGTCAACGGATGGGACACGGGAGCTCGTTCGCGCGCTGAGCCAGGCGCATCCGGTGCGTTTGCTCGCGCGCGAAGGCGGTGAGCGCGGTCTGGCCGGCGCGATCATCGCCGGCGCCGACGTTTCCGCGGCGGATGTGGTGGTGGTGATGGATGCGGACCTGAGTCATCCGCCGGAGAAGATGGGTGCGCTGCTCGAGCCGGTGTTGAAGGGCGAGGCGGATCTGGTCATCGGCAGCCGTTACATCGCCGGCGGGGCGACACCGGACTGGCCGCTCTGGCGGCGAGCGATGTCACGGGTGGCATCGCTGCTGGCCTGGCCGCTGACGGGTGTGCACGATTCGATGTGCGGATTTTTCGCGGTGCGGCGCGATTGTTTGCTGCAATTCGCCAGCAATGCCACTGGATTCAAGATCGCGTTCGAGATGATGGTGCGCGGCCGGAGGAAGTTGCGCATTCGCGAGGTGCCGATCGTGTTTCGGGATCGGCAACGGGGCAAATCGAAAATGTCGATGAGTGAGGCGGCGCGTTTCGCGCGTGATTGGACGCGGGCGGTGGCGCGAAGAATTTTTCAGCGTTCGCCCGCGGCGACGCCATTGGCGTCGCGCCAGAGCTCGATGGTGACGCCGAAGTAAAGGACCAACGCGGCGAAGAAGACACTGCCGTAGATTTGCGCGGCGCGCGGCGAGATGCCGGTGGCGATGAGAAGCGCAACTGCGATGAGGATGCACGCGAGCGCGACGGTGCTGCCGGAATTCAGCACCCGTTTGAGGAGCACCGCGAGCGGGAGCATTAACCAGCTGAAGAGATAACCAAAGGCAAGCGGAGTGAAGAGCAGGATGAGAATGAGAAGCGCCGAGCATTCGAGCGCATCAAAGGCGTGTTGTCCGCGAAGCATCGCCGCGACAAACCAGAGGCCGAGCGCAAAGGCGCTCGCGAGGATGACGCCGTTGATGATTTTGAAGTCGAGGCTGATGACGTTCCTGTAAACGACTGGCTCGCCTTCGTCGTTCACGCTCACGGGCCGCAGCATGCGATTGGCCAGGCCGAAGAGCGATTGGTTTTTCCAGCTGTAACCCCGGCCGGCGCGCTGGGCGATCCCGCCTGATTGATAACGCAGCATGCCGTGCTGCCACGCGCGCACGTCGGCCAGCGTTTGCGACATTCCGCGGAATGGAATCGGCAGAAGGAAGAGGAGAACGCCGAGCGCAATGAAAAGCGAGATCGTCGCGATCCATTGACGACGGTAAATCAGATAGATGATGGCGAGAAACGGGAACGCTTTGATCACGGCGGCAGCGGCGATGAGCGCGCCGGCCAGCATTTGTCGTTTTCTCTGAAGTGCGACGAACGCACCGAGCATGAGCGCGAGCAAGAGAAGGCTTGGCTGGCCGAGATGATAACTCGACCAGATGAAGACGATGACGATGAGATTCGAAATGAGCGCAACCGCGAGTCGCCGCTCAGCGGCGAGCACGAGCGAAAAGCGAATGCACAAGATCCACGCGACCGTGTTCAGCACGCAGAGCAGCAGGACCATCGCAGCCTTGCCGAAAAGTGCGGGCAAGGCGAGCGCCAGTGCGCACGTAGGCGGATACATGAAGGGAAAGACTCCGCTGCGCGGGTAAACTTCGCGGTGTTGCAAGACAGCCCGCGCAGCATCGAACCATGTCCGGTAATCGAGATCGGTGCCGTGCCAGAGAAATCGAATGAACGGAATGAATGTGAACGCCGTGGCCGCGGCGATGAAGAGCGCGAGCACAATTATCCGTGCGGCTCGCCTCTCGAGGCGCTGCGCGATGTGTTTAATTCTTATCATCTGCTAGACAGGATTTAGCCCGATTTTCACGAGAGCCAATCCTTGTAAATCCTGTTAATCCTGTCTGTTTCTTTCTTGATCAGGCTGCTATCGCCGCGCGGAGCGGCGGGCGCGCCTTGTGCCACTCGGTGCTCTGCTCGTAGGCGTGCGCGATGCCGAAGAGCCCCGCTTCATCCAGCGGCTTCGCCATTAATTGCAAGCCGATCGGCAAAACGCCCCCCTCGTCAGTTCGCGCAAATCCGCACGGCAAACTCACACCGCAGATCCCGGCGAGATTTCCGGGATTGGTGAAGACATCGGCCAGATACATCGCGAGTGGATTCGCTGTCTTTTCGCCGAGCTTGAATGCCGGCGTGGGCGTCGTCGGTGAAACGAGCGCGTCCACTTTTTCGAACGCGCGAGCAAAATCCCCCCGGATCAGCTCCCGCACTTTCTGCGCGCGCAAATAGTAGGCGTCGTAATAACCGGAGGAGAGCACGTACGTCCCGAGAATGATTCGCCGTTTCACTTCCGGGCCGAAACCCTCCTCGCGCGTACGCCCGTAGTGATCGGCGAGATCGCGCACATTTTCCGCGCGATATCCGTAACGCACGCCATCGAAGCGGGCGAGATTGGCCGAGGCTTCCGCCGTCGACAATATATAATAGGTGCTGATGGCATAATCAGTGTGGGGAAGCGAGACTTCGATGACTTCAGCGCCAAGCGCTCCCAACTGTTTCACCGCCGCCTCGATCGCTCGCTTCACCTCGGCGTCGATGCCTTCGCTCATGTATTCCGCAGGAAGACCGATGCGCACTCCGCGTAAATCATCGCGCAGAGCCTTGGTATAATCGGGCACCGGCGCCTCGAGCGAAGTGGAATCGCGCGGATCGTGTCCGGCAATCGCATTCATGATCAATGCAGCATCGCGCACGGTCTTCGTCAGCGGCCCGATTTGATCGAATGACGACGCGAACGCTACCAAGCCATAACGCGAGACACGGCCATAGCTCGGCTTCACCCCCACGATGCCGCACATGGCCGCTGGCTGGCGAATGGAACCGCCGGTATCGGTGCCGAGCGCGCCGAAAGACTCGTCCGCGGCAACGGCCGCAGCCGCCCCTCCGCTCGAGCCGCCCGGCACGCGCTCAAGGTTCCATGGATTGCGCGTGAGCTGCACACTCGAATTCTCGGTCGACGATCCCATGGCGAACTCGTCCATGTTCATCCGGCCAAATGGAATCGCGCCGTGCGCGCGCAGTCTTTGGATTACAGTCGCTTCATACGGCGCGATGTATCCGCGAAGAATCTTCGACGCGCAGCTGCACGGCTGACCGCGCACGTTAATCAAATCTTTGATGGCGATCGGCACGCCGCCGAGCGGCAGAGTGACATCTGCTTCGTCCGCCTCCGCCTTCGCGCCTTCGAGATCGCGCGAAAGATACGCGCCGATTCGCCCATCGATCTCCGCGATTCGTTCCTCCAGCGCTTCCAGCACTTCCCGCGGCGAAATCTCCCGCGCGCGCAGCAATGTTTGCAGCTCGGCGATGGTCAGCGCCGGCAGATCGCGCCTGGTCATTCCACCACTTTGGTGACGATGAAAAGCCCGTTCGCCTCGCGCGGCGCGTTCCGCAGCGCTTCCTCAGCGCTGAAGCAATCACCGGGCTCATCCTCGCGCCAGACGTTGAACATCGGCAACGCGTGCGCGGCCGCGTCGATACCGCTGACGTCGACTTCCTTCAATTTCTCCGCCTCGGCCAGAACGTCTCCGAGTTGCTTCTCGAAGAGCTGCGTCTCTTCCGCCGTCAGGTTCAGCCGCGCCAGTCTGGCGACATACGCGACATCGATCTGCCCTGCCATTTCACCAATGGAAACGCGTCATGAGCCAGAGCACAACGAGCGCGAGCGCGACCACGAGGACGAGAAAAATAATGCGACCCTCGCGCCGGTCCTTGCGCAACGCGCCGCGCCGGCGCGTGTCGTATTGCTCATCACCCCAGCGGCGATCGCGCAACGAGAGCGAAGCATCGAGCCGGCTGCCGGTTTCATTCGCGCGCGCAAGTAATTCCTCGCGGTGCCGCCGCGATGTCTCCGCCGCCACCCGCGGCGCTTCCTCGATCATGCGCTGGAGCTGCTGCATTTTGTCGCGCAGCTCGTTCTCGCGCCGGGCCAGCTCTTCCTGTTGCTGATCGACCGGGGAGCCGGATTTAGGCGAACGGCGGCGCATGCGGCGGCTCAACCCTTCGCCAGCCAAAGTGAAATGAGCAGCACAATTAAGCCGAAGGCGATGAGCGGCAGCGTGACGGCGAAACCGATCACCATCCATTGCATGAACGAACGCTCACCCGTCGCGCGAATTTCCGGCGCCGCTTCCGGCAGCGCCCCTCCCTGCTCGTCCTGAGTCGCGAGCGCGTGCAAACGGCTCCGCTGCTGGCTGAACTCCGCGCGCGCATCATCCACCGTGCTCAACGCGCGACTCAGCTCGCGGTGCAGATCAGCCGGATTCCAACTCTTTGGATCAATCGCCTCCAGCACTGCGAGATGCTGCGCAAAACTCTCCCGCGTCGCGCGCAGCTGCTCGAGCTTGTTCTGCGTCTCGTAAGCATCGCGCTCCAGCACCACGAGCGAGCGCGCCAGCTTGTCCGTCATCTCCGCCCGGCCGCGGTCGAGTTCCTCCTGACGGCGGCTCAGCTCCTCCAGCTCGCGCTTTTGTTTCTCGATCTGCTCCTGCTGCCGCTTGAGCGCGAGGAGTTGCTCCTGCGCTTTTTGCACCTGCGAATCGAGCAGCTCCGGTGTAACCGATTCCTCTTCATTCAGTTCCAGCATTTGTTCGCGCATCAGTTCTGCCCTGGTGAAATTCGAGCAGCGCGCCTTCGCCGCTCCTGTTCGTGCGACATTAAGTAGTCAACTTCAGAATTCCACTGTTTTCCCGCGATGACGTGAAATTTTTCGCGAATTCGTGTTTCAAGCTCCGGGCCGAGCACGCGAGATTCTCCCGTTAGTGCTCAAATCGACGGCTTCATTTCAAGCAACGCGCCTTTGAAATATTCCGTCTCAGGCATCGTCGGCAGCACCGGATGATCGAGCGCTTGTTCGAAACGGCGGAGTCGGCGCGCGGAGCGGCGTGCGTCCACGAGCGCGGCGGCAATCGTGTCGGCGAAGATGGCGTCGCTGAGATGATGCGAACAGGAGAACGTCGCGAGCAGTCCGTCGCGTGTGAGCAATTGGAAAGCGCGCAGGTGCAGCTCGCGATAGCCGCGGATGGCATCGCGCAAAGAGCCTTTTGTTTTCGTAAACGAGGGCGGATCCAGAATAATAAGATCGAATTGCGCACCCGCTTTCTCCGCCGCGCGCAAATACGAAAACACATCCTGCTCCACCCAACGCACCGTTAGTCCATTCCGCTTTGCATTTTCGCGTGCGGCTTCGAGCGGATTCGTCTGCGATTCCACGCCGATGACTTCACTTGCTCCGGCGTGCGCGCACACGAGGGCGAACGCCCCTTGATTGGTGAAGCAATCGAGCACGCGGCGTCCGCGCGCCAGCTCCGCGACAGCCGAATAATGCGGCAGTTGATCGAGATAAAACCCGGTCTTCTGCGCCTCGAGCAGATCGACCGCGAATTTCACTCCGCAAATCTCGAACTCGGCGCGACGCGCTTTGCCCCGAACAATTCCGCGCGTTTCCTCCAAACCTTCCGCTCGCCGGGAAGAGCCATCGCTGCGCTCGATCACATTTTGCGCTCCCAGAGTTTCGTCCATCGCATCGACGATCATCTCCTTCCGCTGATCCATGCCGAGAGTCGTTAGCTGGAGAACGAACTCGTCGCCGTAGCGGTCGATGATCACGCCAGGCAAGCCATCGCTCTCGCTCCAGACGACGCGATGCAGCTCCTCGTTCACACCGCGGCGCGCTCGATACGCCATCGCCTGTGCAATGCGCCGCCGGAAAAAATCGGCATCGAGATCCTGCCGCCGATGCGAGAAGCGGCGCGCCACAATCTGCGACTTCGAATTCCAGATGGCGCTTCCGAGCAGGCGATCGCGTCCATCTTTGATCGAGATGAGATCACCATCAGCCGGCTCGCCGAAGACCTTAAGAACTTCGCCCGAAAACACCCACTCGTGCCCGTGCAAAATGCGCGCGCGCGGTCGAACCACGATGCCTGCCATGTTTGGAAAGGTGAATGGATATCGGTGATAAGTGAATGGGGAATCTGCTGCGCAAGCGCAAACCGTTGTAGCTGCCGTCCGTCCCGGCGGCAGAACGCATTTCAGGTAACGCCTGGTAGATCTCTGCCGCCGAGGACGGGCGGCAGCTACAACTTGCCCTGCAAACTCCCCCGCCGGTATCGTGCCTGCTATGCAAACGCTGTGCGAGATCGAGATTCCCGGAATTCCCAAGCTGCGCAGCGGCAAGGTGCGCGAGGTCTTCGATCTCGGCGAAAATCTGCTCATCGTCGCGACCGACCGGCTTTCCGCCTTTGATGTCATCCTGCCCGATCCGATTCCGTGCAAAGGCGCGGTGCTAAATCAGATTTCCGCGTTTTGGTTTCAGAAGTTCACGTTTGCGAAAAGTCACTTCACCACCGCAGAGTTCGACGAATTTCCCGCGGCGCTGAAGAAGTTTCGGGATCAGCTCGAAGGCCGATCGATGATTGTTCGAAAGACCGAGCCGCTGCCGGTCGAGTGCGTCGTGCGTGGTTATCTCGCCGGCTCGGGCTGGAAAGATTATCAGCAGACCGGCGCGGTCTGCGGCGTGAAATTGCCGCAAGGACTACAACTCGCTTCGCCGCTGCCGGGGCCGATCTTTACACCCTCGACGAAAAGCGAAGCAGGTCACGATTTGAATATCGATTGCGCTGAATTGGAGCGGCTCGTCGGCGCGGAGATGATGGAAGTCGCGCGCGATCTCAGTCTGGAAATCTATAAGGCCGGTCGTAATTACGCGGCGCAGCGCGGCATCATCGTTGCGGACACGAAATTCGAGTTCGGGAAAAGTGGGGATGAACTCCTGCTCATCGACGAATGTCTCACGCCGGACTCATCGCGCTTCTGGCCGGCGGATGAATATCGCGCGGGCATCAGCCCGCCGAGTTTCGATAAACAATTCGTGCGCGATTATCTCGAGACTCTCGATTGGAACAAGACGCCACCGGGACCGAAGCTGCCGCGCGAGGTCATCGAGAAGACGAGCGCGAAGTATCTGGAAGCATTCGAGCGACTGACCGGTTCCGTTCTGTCATCCTGAGCGGAGCGCAGCGGAGTCGAAGGATCCCGGCGAAGTTTCCGTACAGGTTGCGCCACGGGATCCCTCGACTCCGCTCGGGATGATGGCATTAAAACGGATTGTGCAGGCGCACCGGCTCAGCGGCGCGTTTGCGCATCTTCAGGTTGAGCATTTCGACCGCGACGGAGAAGGCCATGGCGAAATAGGTGTAGCCCTTCGGAATGTGAAAGCCTACCCCTTCGGCCACGAGATTGACGCCGATGAGGAGCAGGAAGCTGAGGGCAAGCATCTTGATAGTGGGATGGCGCTCGACAAAGGCGCTGAGGGCGCCGGCGAAGATCATCATCACGAGCACGGCGATGACGACGGCGGCGATCATGACGGCGATTTGATCGACCATGCCGACGGCGGTGATGACCGAGTCCAGTGAGAAGACGAGATCGAGCAGGACGATTTGCACGAGAACGGAACCGAGCGAAGGGGCGTGACGAACATCGCCGTGGGCAACTTCGCCTTCGAGTTTGTTGTGAATTTCGTGTGTGCTTTTGGCGAGAAGAAACAGGCCGCCGGCAACCAGGATCAATGCCCGACCGGTGAGATCGAAGCCACCGATGCTGAGGAGCGGCTCGGTGAGTCGCGCGATCCAGGTAATGGAAAGCAGCAGTACAATGCGCATGAACATGGCGAGGGTGAGGCCGATCTGGCGGGCGCGCCTTTGCGTGCTTGCCGACAAACGCGCGGAGAGAATGGAAAGAAAATAACATTGTCGATGCCGAGAACGATCTCGAGCACGGTAAGAGTGAGCAGCCCGATCCAGGCTTGTGGTTCCGTTAACCAGTTCATCACAGCTTCTTCGTGATGGCAGGTTGTGGCGGAAGGTTGCTATAGCCTGTCATCCTGAGCGGGGCGAAGCGGAGTCGAAGGATGACGTTCACTTGTCAGCCGCTGCTCTCGCGCGGAGAATAGCGGTTTCGCATGCCGCGATTGCCCAAACAGAATTATCACGACATCGAGCGCATCATTGAGTTCGACTTTCTGCGCGCGACGGAAGCGGCGGCGCTCAACTCGTTGAAATGGCTCGGGCGCGGCGACAAGGAAGCGGCCGATGCGGCGGCGAGCGATGCCATTCGCGGGATGTTCGATTTGATGAACATCTGCGGCGAGGTGGTGATTGGCGAAGGGATCAAGGACAACGCGCCCGGCATTTTCAAAGGCGAACAGCTCGGCACCTGGCTGCCGGGAACGCCGCAGTTCGACATTGCGATTGATCCGATCGATGGGACGACGAACATCTCGAAGGGCGCGCCGAATTCGATCAGTTGCATCGCGGCGGCGAGTCCGGAGGAAAACGTAAAGGTGGCGCTGCGCGATGTGCCGTCGTTTTACATGACGAAGCTGGCCTATGGGCCGCGCGTTATTCAATACATGCAGCGCCGTGGGGATAATCTAAATCTGGAAGCGCCAATTCCGGAGACGCTGGCGATCGTGGCGCGCGCGCTCGACAAACGCGTGCAGGATGTGGTGGTGATGATGCTGGACCGGCCGCGGCACAAGGAAATCGTGGAGCAAATTCGCGGTGCGGGCGCGTCCTTGCGCATGATCAGCGACGGCGACATCGCGGCGGCCATCGCGCCGGCGTTACCGGACAGCGGCATCGATTTGTACATGGGCATCGGCGGTTCGCCCGAGGCAGTGCTGGCCGCGGCAGGGATCAAATGCCTGGGCGGCGACATGCAATGCAAGATGTGGCCGCGCGATGAGAAGGAACGGGCCAAGCTGGTCGAGGAAGGGTGTGAGAAGGAACTGGAGCGCGTCTATTGGGCGGATGATCTGGCCAACGGCAAAAACATTCTCTTCTGCGCGACGGGGATTAGCGACAGCGCCTTGCTGCGCGGCGTGCGTTCACAAGGCGCGGTCGCGATTACGCATTCCATGTTGATGCGGGCAAAAAGCCGCACCGTGCGTTTCATTCGCGCGTCGCACGACCTTTCGCAAAAGACCATTCGACTGCGCTCGATTCACCGCGAAGCGCGGCTTTGAGAACTGGTCATCCCGAGCGGAGCCGAGGGATCACGCGGTGCTTCCTGAAAGGTAACTTCCACGGGATCCCTCGACTTCGCTTCGCTCCGCTCGGGATGACCGAGACTGGGGTCCCTCGCTTGCACGCGCGAGGACGAACCAATCTCTGTTCTCGACACGGTGCGGGCGATTGGTTCAGACTTCGGAAAACTCGCCGCTATGAGACAAATATCCAAAACCGACCTCTCGCCCGATAACGGCTGCGTCATCGACACAAAATGGAAACTGGGGCCGCTCAGTTATCACGCCTGCGCGGCGGAGCCGGCCAAGGCGCACGCCAAGGCGCTGGAGGGCGATCTGCGGATGCCCGAGCTGATCATTTACGATCACGTCGGATTTAAAGGAGCTTACGCGCGCACGAACCTGAGCTTTCATTATCTCGGCGATTTCTGGAACGACCGCATCTCGTCGCTCATCATCGTCAATGGAGTGTGGCGATTTTACCGCGATGAATACTACAAGGGCGACCACTGGGATCTTGGGCCGGGATTTTACGAATGCTTCTTCACCGATGCAGGCCCCGACGATGTGGTGAGCTCGTTTCAGGCAATCGCGTTAACGTAAGGGGCCATCGCACGGGTCCGGGTAGCGCGAAGCGTTCTTCGGCGCAGCCTGCGAGAGGGTGAAACTGAGGGCGCCGGGTCCGGTGCGATTATGGATGACGTTGCCGGCCGTCGCGTTCACAAAGCCAACAAAGGCGGAGCAGATTAGCGCGGGCGGAAGCGCATTGTGAAAGTTGGCGGCGTTTGTTTCAATGCCGCGCCGCTCGTGCAAGTAATCGACGAGCTCACCATGCATGAATCTGAACCCGAAACGAACCGTGGCGGAGCTGAAGGAATTGCGCGCGCTGACAAGCGATGAGAACGGCGCGCAGCGCGTCGCTTTCACGGCGACGTGGGTGGAAGCGCGCGCATGGCTTCGACGGAAGATAGAAGAAATTCCCGGAATTGAGATTCATAACGACGAAGCGGGAAATTTGTGGGCGACATTGCGCGGTGAATCGGACAAGGCGCTGCTCATCGGCGGCCACATCGACTCGGTGCCGAATGGCGGCTGGCTGGATGGTTGCCTGAACACGCTCGCCGGCGTGGAGATCCTGCGCCGCATCCATGCACAATACGATAGCCGTCCGCCGGTCACTGTGCGTGTGGTCGATTGGGCCGATGAAGAAGGCGCACGCTTCGGCAAGAGCCTCTTCGGTTCATCGGCGTCCTCGGGCAATCTCGACATGGATGAAGCACGCGTGCTGAAAGACAAGGACGGCGTGACGTTACCGGAGGCATTGAAGGATTGCGGGATCGAATTCGAAAACGTGAAAGCGTGCGGCAAGGAACTGGCCAATGCCGCCGCCTATCTTGAATTGCACATCGAACAAGGACCCGTCTTGCTCGATCTCGATCTGCCGCTCGGCACTGTCCTCGGCACCTTCGGCGTCGAGCGCCACGCCATCACTTTCCGCGGACGAGCCGCGCATTCCGGCAGCACGCCGATGAAGCGCCGGCGCGATGCGTTCCTCGCCGCGGCGAAAATGAGCCCGGAAATCTACGCGGTCGCGGAACGGCACGGCGGCGTTTGCACGATCGGCTCCTGCACCACCAGGCCGGGCATCGTCACGAGCGTGGTCGAGGAATGCCGGCTCACGCTTGATCAACGCCACCTGGATGCCGCAGCTCTCGCGCGGATGTTGCAGGACGCGAAAGAAGCGAGCGCCCGTTTTGCCGAGGACGGGAACGTCGCTGTCACCTGGGAACGCCTCTGGAATATCGAACCGATTCTGTTTAACGAAAAACTAATGACCCTCGCCGCCGAAGCGATCCGCGAAACCGGCGCCGCGCCGCATCCTCTGCCTTCCGGGCCATTACACGATGCCGCGGAAGTCGCGCGCGCCGGGGTGCCCACGATCATGATGTTCGTGCAAAGCCTGCACGGCATCAGCCACAACAAGATTGAAGATACAAAAGAAGAGCACCTCGAGATGGCAGTGACGGCGTTCGATCGGCTTGCCGACAAAACGATGCATTGGGTGGCGGAGCGTTGACCAGCCGGCGATATCATCGCATGATGACGCCATGAGGACGATCATCGACCTCCCTCAAACTCAGATCAAAGCTCTGGACCTCTACCGAAAGCGGGAGGGAATCTCCCGGGCGGAGGCAGTTCGGCGGGCGGTGGAAGCTTTCATCCCGGCCGGACGGAAAGATAACTTCGACTTCGCGGCACATCCCGCATTTGGCAGCAGCAAGCGGTATCGCAAAGAAGACAGTGTAAAGACGGTGCGCAGGTTGCGCGAAGAATGGCGATGATCGCCTGCATCGATTCGGATGTTCTAATCGATTACTTCGACGGTATTCCCGCTTCCGCAGCCGAGCTCACGCGCTACGACGCGCTGCTCGTTAGTCGGATCAGCTGGATGGAAGTCCTCGTTGGTGCGAGAACGGCGGAGCTTGCGCGCATTCGCGAAGACTTTCTGCGCCAGTTCAGACTTATTGAGCTAGACGCACTTGTTGCCCGCCGCGCCATTGCTTTGCGGCAGGAGCATCATTTGAGATTACCAGATGCGATTGTCTGGGCTTCGGCCCTGGTGAATCGGGCCCTTCTTGTCACGCGCAACATCAAGCATTTTCCCCACAACCACCCCGGGATCCGCGCGCCTTACTCGCTCTGAGGCGCCCCGGGGCGTGCAACTCGGCCGTTGAGAAATTAGTCTCGAAACTCCGCGCGCAAACATCGTAATCTGACCTTGCGCCCATTGGAGGAAATTTATGCCTACACTTGCCGCCACCGTCGACGGACTGAAACTGCCTAACCCATTTATCATCGGCTCGGGCCCGCCGGGGACGAACATCAACGTCATCAACAAAGCCTTTAAAGAAGGCTGGGGCGCGGTCATTGCCAAGACGATCAGCCTCGAGGCGGAGAAGGTGATCAATGTCACGCCGCGCTACGCCAAGCTCTACTCGGATGATCGCAAGGAAGTGATCGGCTGGGAGAATATCGAGCTGATCAGCGACCGGAAGTTCGACATCTGGCTGGAGGAATTCAAAAAGATCAAAGACCAGTTTCCCGAGGGCGTGCTCATCGCCTCGATCATGGAGGAGTATTCGAAGGACGCCTGGTTTGAAATCGTGGAGCGATGCCAGGACGCGGGTGTCGATGCGTTTGAGTGCAATTTCTCCTGCCCGCATGGATTGCCCGAGCGCAAAATGGGCGCGGCCATGGGACAGGTGCCGGAGATTCTGGAGGAAGTGTGCGGCTGGGTGATGAGCGCGGCGAAACGGCCAGTCTGGGCAAAAATGACGCCCAACGTCACCCGCGTTCAGGACCCGAGCCGGGCGTCGTTGCGTGCCGGCTGCAACGGTATCGCGGCGATCAACACGATCCGCAGCGTCATGGGTGTGAATCTCGAGACGCTGCGGCCGGAGCCGACGGTAGAGGGTTACACCACGCCGGGCGGCTACTCATCGAAAGCGGTGCGACCAATTGCGCTGCGCATGGTGATGGAGATCGCGGCGATGATTCGCCAGGAATTTCCCGGCCGTTCTTTGTCCGGCATCGGCGGAATCGAGAGCGGCGGTGATGCGGCACAGTTCATCTTGTTAGGCGCGGACACGGTGCAGATTTGCACGGGCGTGATGAAGTTCGGCTACGAATGCGTGAAGCGGATGCAGGAGGAGCTGCTCGCTTTTATGGAGAAGCACAAGTTCGAGACGCTCGCCGAGTTTAAAGGCAAGAGTCTGGATTACTTCACCACGCACGCGGAGCTGGTGCGCATGCAAGCGGAGCGAAAGGCGAAGGACAAAGCTGCCGCGGAAGAAGCCGCCGCGAAGAAGATGGTCCGCGCCGACAGCGAGTGGAGCGGGGATGAGTTTGTGAAGCAATCGGATGCGCTGGCAAGGAATTGAAATCCCAAGTTCCAAAACCCAAAACCCAAAGAAGCTCCAAATCCCAAGCTCCAATCGGGCGTAACACGCGAACGCAGCGCGTGAGGTATTCGGAGCTTGTTGTTGCTTCGGCGTGTTTGGAAGAGGTGCCGGATGGCAACGGAGCGTTACGCCCGTTCGATCTGGAGGAACGCACAGCGCAATTCGACGAGGCGATCGTGCGGTTCTCGAAGAAAATCCCCCGCGATTCGACCAACAACCGGCTGATCGATCAGCTTGTCGGCTGCGGCACCAGTGTCGGTGCGAACTACTGCGAAGCGGACGAGCGCGTCTCGAAAAAGGACTTTCGCAATACGATTAGCCGATGTGTCAAAGAAGCGAAGGGAACAAAATACTTTCTTCGCCTGATCGCCGCTTCTGAACCGACCCTCGCGATCGAAGCCCGCCAGCTCTATCGCGAGGCGAAAGAGCTGCATCTAATTTTTGCCAGTATCTACCGCAAATGACTCAGCGCGGCTTTGGGATTTGGAACTTGGGGCTTCTTTGGGATTTGGATCCATGATGATCCCCTGTCCCATCTTCCTCGGCGGCGAATGGCGGGAGATTCAGAACAACGGCACCTCGCCGGTCTATAACCCATCCCGCGGCGAAGTCATCGCGCAGGTGCCGATGTGCGGCGCGGATGTGGTCAATGAAGCAGTGGAAGCTGCGGCCGCGGCATTCCCGGCCTGGCGCGATACGCCGCCGGTCGAGCGCGCGCGACTCTTCTTCCGTTACAGGCAACTGATCGAGGAAAACTTCGATCGTATTTGCCAGAGCGTAACGCGGGAGCACGGCAAGACGTTGGCCGAAGCGCGCGGCAGCGTTTATCGCGGAATCGAGAACATCGAATACGCCTGCGGTATTCCGACGCTGCTCATGGGCGACACACTCGAGAATCTCGCCCGCGGCGTTGATTGCGAGACGATGCGCCAACCGCTCGGCGTCTGCGTCGGCATCACCCCATTCAATTTTCCCGCGATGGTGCCGATGTGGATGTTCCCGCTCGCGCTCGCGTGTGGGAACACTTTCGTGCTCAAGCCGAGCGAGAAAGTTCCGCTCACCGTCGTGCTCATTATTGAGCTGCTCGAGAAAGCCGGCTTGCCCAAAGGCGTGCTCAACGTCGTGCACGGCGGCCGCGAATGCGTCGATGCGTTGCTTACGCATCCAAAGTGAAGGCGCTCTCGTTCGTCGGTTCGACGCCGATCGCGAAGTACATCTATGAAACCGGGACCCGTCACGGCAAACGCGTGCAGGCAAACGGCGGCGCGAAGAACTACATCGTCGTCATGCCGGACGCGGATGTACGGAATACGGTGGAAGCACTTTCGATGGCGGCATTCGGCTGCGCGGGCGAGCGCTGCATGGCCGGCTCGACCGCCATCACGGTTGGCAAAGCAGCGGACCGTGTTTTGCCCTCGTTAGTCGAAGCCGCGCGTTCGATCAGGGTCGGCCCGACCGATGCGGAAGCGCAGCCGGACATGGGGCCAGTGATCACGGCGCAACATCGCGAGCGGGTGATGAGTCTTGTGGCCACCGGCGAGAAAGAAGGCGCAAAAGTTATCGCTGATGGCCGCGGCGTGCGCGTGGCCGATGCGCCAAACGGATTTTATATCGGCGCGACCATCGTCGATGGCATTCGCGATGAGATGACGATCGCGCGCGAAGAAGTGTTCGGCCCGGTGCTCAACGTCATGCGGATGGAAGATCTCGATCACGCGATCGAAGTCGCAAATAAATCGGCCTACGGAAACGGCGTCGCCATTTTTACGAGCTCGGGCAAAGCCGCGCGCGAGTTCAAACATCGCGTCAAAGCAGGGATGGTCGGGATCAATGTCGGCGTGCCGGCGACGATGGCAATGTTCCCATTCACGGGCTGGGACGAATCCTTTTACGGCGACCTGCACATCCAGGGCAAAGAAGGCGTGCAGTTTTACACGCAGCAGAAGGTGGTGACGACGCGCTGGTTCGGAGATGGCGTGGGGGATGTGTGGAAGAAATAGGCGCCTTACTTGATTGCCTTACATTGCTTCCTTACAATAGCTCATGACCGCGACGATCACGAGCAAAGGACAGATTACGATTCCGGCGAAGATTCGTGAAAAACTACAGCTAAAGCCCGGACATGTGATCGAATTTGACGAGGGTGTCCCGTATCTAAAGGCGAGCCGCATCATCGACGAACGAGAAGCGCGCAAGGCGATAGGCTGCGCGAAAAATGCGCTACGGGGATACACGACAGAAAAGTGGTTATCGGCTACTCGAGGTCGTCGCGTCCGGCTGCGCACGTGACAATCGCCGTCGACACCTCAGTGCTGATGGCGATCTTCAAAGCAGAGCCAACTTCGGGCGCTTGGTTTGGGTTGTTGCTGCGCCTCCGTGCCGGTGCGCGATTGGTGGCCTGTGACGTGGTCTGGTCGGAAGTGGCTCCGTAGTTCCCCGATCGCGATCGCCTCCAGCTGGGGATGGATCGCCTGGGCGTGTCATTTTCTACTTTGAATGAAGACGCTTGCTTCAGAGCCGGTCAGCTTTTTGCAAGCTACCGTAGATCGCGAGGCGCGCGAACTCGGATGATCCCGGACTTCATGATCGCTGCTCACGCGCTTGTCCATGCGACTGGCTTTGTGACAGCGGACGCGGAGTTTGCCCGCCGCTTTCCCCAACTGAAGGTCATTGCGCCGTGAGCCTCCTTATCAAAAACGGCGAGATCGTCACCGGCGATTCTCGTTACGTCGCTGATATCTTTTGCGAAGGCGAAACGATCACGCGCATCGAGCGCAATATCGATGCGCCCGGTGCGGAGGTGATCGATGCCACCGGGAAATACGTCTTTCCCGGTTTCATCGATCCGCATGTGCACATTTACCTGCCCTTTATGGGCACGTTCTCGAAGGACACTTACGAGACGGCGAGCAAGGCGGCGCTGGTCGGTGGGACGACGACGATGATCGAGATGATCTGCCCTTCTCGCGAGATGAGCGCGGCTGATGGTTTCCGTCTTTGGCAGGAACAAGCCGCCGGTAAATCCGCGTGTGACTACACCTATCACATGGGCGTGACGCGCTTTGATCAGGAAAGCGCGAAAGAGCTGCGGGAGATCGTCGCGGCGGGCATCAGCTCATTCAAAATTTTTCTCGCTTACAAAGGCGCGTTCGGAATCGATGATACTGAGCTCTATCACACACTGAAGCTCGCGAAGGAGCTGGGCGTTATCGTGACCGCGCATTGTGAGAACGAAACGCTGGTGGCGGAGCGACAGAAGGAGTTATCAGCCGCGGGCCTTACCGATCCCGCGCAACATCACGAAAGCCGCCCACCCGTGGTGGAAGCGGAAGGCGTGCACCATCTCATGACCTTCGCGGAGCTGACCGGCGCGCATATTTACATCGTGCATTTGAGCTGCGAGGAAGCTTTGCGCGAAGCGCTGCGGGCGCGACATCGGGGTGTGAATGTGAGCGTGGAAACCCTTATTCAATATCTTGTTCTCGACAAGACCGACGCGGAGCGGCCGGATTTTGAGGGAGCGAAGTTCGTTATGTCGCCGCCACTGCGGGACAAGCGCAACCAACCGGTGCTCTGGAATGGATTGCGCAGCGGCGAAATCCAAACCGTCGCGACCGATCACGCGCCTTTCGATTTCAAAACGCAAAAGCCGATGGGCCGCGATGACTTCACGAAAATTCCGAACGGCATCCCGTCACTGGAAGAGCGCATCAACCTGCTCTTCACCCACGGCGTCAAAACCGGAAAGCTCGATCTGCACACTTTCGTCAACGTCGCGAGCACGAATGCGGCGAAAACGTTTGGTCTCTTCCCGCGCAAAGGCGCGGTCCAGCTCGGCGCGGATGCTGATCTCGTCATCTACGATCCGGAATATCGCGGTAAAATTTCCGCCAAGACGCAGCTGATGAACGTCGACTACAGCGCGTTTGAAGGCTGGGAAATAGAAGGCCGGCCGAGCGCCGCCACGGTGCGCGGCGAGGTCACCGTGCGGGATGGGAAGTTTGTCGGCACGATCGGGCGCGGCCGGATACTCAAACGCGAGCCGTCGCATTTCTAGCTCGCGCGGTGTTTGACCGGCGCACGATAAGAGTGCACACGAAGATAGTGTATGTTGAAGAATATCACACTCAGCGCCGAAGAACGGATTATCGCGCAGGCACGGCAGCGCGCCCAACGCGAACGTAAGACGCTGAACGCGGCTTTCCGCGAGTGGCTTAACGTTTACGTGGGCAAAGGCGTCGCGCCAGCGCGCTATCGTGATCTCACCCGAAAACTGAAACGTGTTTCCGCCGGCCGGAAGTTTTCGCGCGCTGAATTAAATGACCGCTAAGTATTTCCTGGATACGAACGTGTTCGTCTACTGCTTCGATCGGCACGATCGGCGCAAACAGGAGCGCGCAGAAGCCCTGGTCGAACAGGCGCTGAACGATCACTCCGGCGTCATTAGCACCCAGGTTGTGCAGGAGTTTCTTAATGTCGCGACGAGGAAGTTCGCGCGGCCGATGAGCCGCAACGAAAGCCGCGCCTACCTGGACGCTGTGCTGGCTCCGCTATGCGAGGTTTTCCCGACGATCGGGTTGTGTAGCGAAGCGTTGAGCGTGCAGGCAGACACTGGCTATTCGTTCTACGACTCACTCATCATTGCGGCGGCCTTGGAAAGTGGCTGCACCACCATCTACTCCGAAGACTTGCAGGCCGGACAAAGTGTCCGGGCATTGCGCATAACGAACCCTTTCGACCAGCTAAGGCGGAAATGAACTGGCCGACGTGAGCACGAGTGCAGTCGCACCCGATGTCGGCGTCTCGATCGAGATCGAGCACAGCACGCTTTACAACAAGGATCTCGCGCCGGTTCCGAAGGCGCGGCGCACATGGCGGGTCGGCAGTTTCGCTGCGCTCTGGATTTCGATGTCGGCCTGCATTCCGACTTATATGCTCGCCTCGTCACTGATCGGCGGCGGAATGAATTGGTCGCAGGCCATCCTGACGATCTTTCTCGGGAACCTCATCGTCGTCGTTCCGATGATCCTGAACGCGCATGCCGGCACGCGCTACGGCATTCCATTTCCGGTGTTCTGCCGCGCATCATTCGGCACACGCGGCGCGAATGTGCCGGCGCTGATGCGCGCGTTTGTCGCGTGCGGCTGGTTCGGCATTCAGACGTGGATCGGCGGCGCGGCCATTTACAAAATCCTCGGCGTCTTTTTTCCGGGCCTGACAAGTGGTGGCGGGCCGGCATTTCTCGGCATCACGTTCGCCGAGTTCGTCTGCTTCATCTTCTTCTGGGGCATCAACATGTTCGTCGTCTACAAGGGCATCGAGTCGATCCGGTTTCTCCTGAACATCAAAGCGCCGCTGCTCATCGCGCTCGGTTTGTTGTTGCTGGCCTGGGCTTATCGCAATGCCGGGGGCTTCGGGCCAATTCTTGCCCAGCCCTCTGCCTTCGCGCCAGGTCAGCCGAAGGCCGGGCAGTTCTGGTCGTTCTTCGTCCCGGGACTGACGGGAATGATCGGTTTCTGGGCGACGTTATCGCTGAATATTCCGGACTTCTCGCGCTACGCCCGCACGCAGCGCGACCAGATGGTGGGCCAGGCGCTCGGCCTGCCGCTGACAATGGCGCTCTATTCTTTTATCGGCGTCGCCGTCACTTCCGCGACAACGATCATTTACGGCAAGACCATTTGGGATCCGGTCGATGTGTTGACGAAGTTCACCAATCCAACCGTGCTCGTCGTGGCGATGTTCGCGCTCTGTCTGGCGACGCTGGCGACGAACATCGCGGCCAACGTCGTTAGCCCCGCGAATGACTTCGCGCATCTCGCGCCGCGCAGGATTTCGTTCCGCATCGGCGGATTGATCACCGGTATTGTCGGCGTCTTGATGATGCCGTGGAAATTGGTCGCCGATCCCTCCGGCTACATCTTCACCTGGCTGGTCGGTTATAGCGCACTGCTCGGACCAATCGGTGGAATCATGATCGCGGATTACTTCGTCATTCGCCGTCGTCGCCTCAAGGTGCCCGCGCTTTACCGGCATAATGACGAATACAGTTACACGAATGGCTTCAGCATCGTTGCCCTGATCGCCCTGGTGCTCGCGATTCTCCCCAACCTTCCTGGCTTTCTCGTAACGGTGAAGTTGGTCGAGGCGACGAGTGTCCCGCCGTTCTTCGTCACGCTCTACGGC
This sequence comes from Chthoniobacterales bacterium, assembly GCA_038200165.1. GTDB lineage: Bacteria > Verrucomicrobiota > Verrucomicrobiia > Chthoniobacterales > UBA10450 > AV69. The sequence goes on from JBBPYF010000077.1 coordinate 19,915, forward strand.
TATGCCTGGTTTGTCGGCTTCGTCATTGCGTTCTGCCTTTACATTGCACTGCGTCTCACGAGCCAATCACGCGGGCGTCAGTAATGGAATCGCCTGCCGTCCGTGGCGACGGTAAATGCAAAAGTCAGCGTCGAGCGTCCAGACCTGACAGGCCGCATGGATTTCCGAAAGGCGAATGAGCGAGGCATCGGCAAGCGAAATGGGAACATCGGCATAGCGCTTCATCAGTCGGACCAGGGCCATCTTTTCCAGCTCGGCCGAAAATGAAACCACGAGCCAGCCGCGTTCCCAAAGCGAGAGCAATTTTCTCGCGCCGTTCGGCACGCACCGCAACAAATACAGCGCTTCAGCGAGTACCGCCTCGGTTGTTATCAAGGGTTCGGCAAATTCGCGGAAGCGCGCCAGCGCCCACTCGTGATCTCGCTCCCGAAAATTGAAGAGCGCGACCAACGGGCCGGCGTCGCTCAAAATTAACGGCCTCGCCACTTCCCGAAGTCCTTCATATGTTTCGGGTTCGTGGAAAGATCGTGCGGACCGTTTGCTTTCTTTCCCTCGAACAGGTCGCGATTCAATTCGTAAAGAGACACCCTGCCGTTTGCATACTTCCCCGCGAGAACGAGATCGACTGCCTGCCGCAGAAGCGCAGAAGGCGTCGTGTGTCGATCGCGCGCTGCTTTGCGAAGACGTGCCTTGGTTGCGAGCGGCACTTTAATGGAAAGCGTTTCCGTCACAACAAACGTTGTAGTCCACTTATGGCAAAATACAACTACCGAGAGGGCGGCATCGAGTTTGCACTTGGCAGAACGGGCGTTTAGTGACTGCGCATGAACAAACCCGAGCTCCCGCCCTTCCAGCATCAGCCGGCGAAATACACCGGCCCTTCAGCCGACGAAGTCCTGCGCTTACGCCGCGAATTTCTGAATTCGGGAATTTTCCTCTATTACAAGAAACCGCTCATGCTGGTGGAGGGAAAGATGCAATACGTGTGGGACGAGCAGGGGCGGCGTTATCTCGATGCGCTGGGCGGCATTGTCACGATCAGCGTCGGGCATTGTCATCCTGATGTGGTCGAGGCAGCGAGGCGGCAGAACGAAATGCTGCAGCATTCCACCACGATTTACCTGCAGCCCATGATTGCGCAGTACGCGGAGAAGCTCGCGGCAAAAATGCCGGGCGATCTGAAGGTTTGCTATTTCGTAAACTCAGGCTCGGAAGCGAACGATCTCGCGCTGCTCATGGCGCGCGCTTACACCGGCAATTACGACATGATTGCATTGCGCAACGCCTACCACGGCGGGAACGCGAGCGGCATGGGGCTGACCGCGCATTCGACCTGGAAGTTTAATATTCCGCACAGCTTCGGCGTGCATCACGCCATTACGCCCGATCCGTATCGCGGGCTCTACGGGCGCGATGATGTCGCCGCGGGAAAGAAATACGCGGCCGACGTAAAGAACCTCATCGATTACGCCACGCCAGGTAAGATCGCCGGGTTTATCGCGGAATCGATTCAGGGGGTGGGTGGCGTCGTCGTTTTTCCGGACGGCTACTTAAAGGAAGTCTACGAGCACGTGCGGGCGGCGGGCGGAGTTTGCGTCGCGGATGAAGTGCAGACGGGCTTCGGACGCACAGGGTTGCATTATTGGGGCTTCGAAACGCAAGAGGTCATTCCGGACATCGTTTGCATGGCGAAAGGCATCGGCAACGGCGCGCCGCTCGGAGCGGTGGTGACAACGCCGGAAATCGCAAAGTGTCTGGCGCAACGCACACACTTCAACACCTTCGGCGGCAATCCGGTTGTTTCCGCACAAGGCATGGCTGTGCTGGAGGTGATCGATCGCGAGAAGCTGCAGGAAAATTCCCTCAAGATCGGCAACCATTTGTCAGCCGGGCTGAATCGGCTGAAGGAAAAGCACGCTGTCATCGGCGATGTGCGCGGCAAAGGGCTCATGCTCGGGATCGAGCTGGTGAAAGACCGCACGACTAGGCAGCCGGGCAAAGAAGAAGCCGCCCATGTTCTCGAGACCTGCA
>JBBPYF010000078.1:0-10371 GCA_038200165.1 Chthoniobacterales bacterium
CGCAGGTCTCGATGAACCTGACGAACATTGCCGAAACGCCGTTGCATGTAGCGTTTGATGCGTGTTGCGAATCGGCGAACAAACGTGGGCTGCGCGTCACCGGCTCGGAAATCGTGGGCATGATTCCGAGAAAGAGTCTGCTCGATGCCGGGCGATATTTTTTGCGCAAACAGAACTGGTCGGAAGGCGCGGCCGAAGAAGAACTGATTCAGATCGCAATTCGCTCGATGGGATTGAGCGAGCTAAAGCCCTTTATCGCGAAGGAGAAGATCATCGAGCTGAAGATCGAATCAGCGGCGCCGAAGAAGTCACTCGTGCAAATGAATCTGCGGCAGTTTTGCAATGAGACGCTGAGTGATTCGCCCGCGCCCGGCGGCGGATCGGTCGCGGCGCTGATGGGCGCGCTCGGCGTGGCGTTAGGTGGAATGGTGGCGAATCTGTCGGCGGGGAAGCGCGGTTGGGAAAAGCAGCTGAGCTACTTTAGCGACTTCGCGGTCAAGGCGCAGCAGCTGAAGGATGACATGCTGCGAATGGTGGATGAAGACACCGCGGCTTTCAATCAGGTCATGTGCGCGTTTGATTTGCCAAAACAAACGGCCGAGGAAAAATCGGCGCGCGCGGCCGCGATCGAATCAGCTAACAAGAACGCGACGGAGGTTCCGTTGCGCGTGATGCAGACCGCTGCGGGAGCTTACGAGCTGCTGGAGGAAATGGCACAAAAGGGAAATCCTGCGTCAGTTTCGGACGTCGGAGTGGGAGCTCTGGCCGTGCGCGCGTGCATCGAAGGCGCGGCCATGAACGTGAGGATCAATCTCGCTGGATTAAAGGATGAGGAATTCAAGGCGTCGGTGACAGAAAAGATGCAGAAGATCCGCGCCGATTCGGAAGCTCGGTTCGGCGCGATCCATCAAATCGTCGAGAGCAAATTGTAAGATGCTCGCTGTTCTGCATGCGGCCCAGCTGGTCACATTAGCTGGACCGAATCGACGGCGGTGGGGGGCGGAGCTGAATGAGCTCGCAATCATTCCCGACGGTGCGTTGCTCGTCGAAGGGAACCGGGTCACTGCCATCGGGAATTCCGATGAAATAGAGAAGCTCGCCCGCGGCGCTGAGATCGTTGACGCCGCCGGAAAGGTTGTGCTTCCGGGATTTGTCGATGCTCACACGCACCCGGTATTTGCAGGCGATCGGCTGGATGACTTTGAAGCGCGCGCGCGCGGCGAGACCTACGAACAAATCGCGCGGCGCGGCGGCGGAATTCAAACGACGGTGGAGGCGACGCGGGCGGCGAGTGAAGCCGAACTTTTCGCGCTCGCCAGGAAACGCGCCGGCTGGTTTTTGCGAAACGGAACCACGACTATTGAGGCGAAATCTGGCTACGGACTCACCCTTCAAGATGAGCTGAAGATTCTGCGGGTGATCAGGCGAATCGGATGTGAGACGCCGCTGGAGACGGTGAGCACATTTCTGGGGGCGCATGCCGTGCCGCCCGAGTGTGATCGCGCCAGTTATGTTCAGCTTTTGCTCGACGAAATGCTGCCGCGCGTCGCGGCGGAGAAGCTGGCTGAGTATTGCGATGTGTTTTGCGAGCAAAATTATTTCGATCTCAAGACGACTCGGCGTATCGCGCAAGCGGCGGAACGGCACGGATTAAAATTGCGCATGCATGTGGACCAGCTGACGAATAGTGGCGGAGCGAAACTCGCGGCCCAGCTCGGCGCGGCAACGGCGGATCACCTCGAGCAGACCGATAAGGATGGAATCGCGGCGCTACAGAAAAGCAATGTACAGCCGGTGTTGTTGCCGGGCTCGGTTTATGCGCTTGGCTCGAAGAAGTACCCGAACGCGCGGGCAATGATCAATGCGGGACTGGCGGTGGTGCTGGCGACAGACTTTAATCCCGGATCATCACCGACAGCGTCAATGCCGATGGTGCTTTCGCTGGCCGTAACGCAGATGAAGATGACTCCGGCGGAAGCAATCACGGCGGCGACAATGAACGCGGCAGCGAGTTTAAATCGCGCTGCTGTCCTCGGATCGCTCGAAGCGGGAAAGCAGGCGAACTTCGCCATCTACGATTGCGCTGATTACCGCGAAATCGCGTATTGGTTCGGCTTGTCGCTGGTGAGTGAAGTTTTTGTGCGTGGCAAAAAGGTGCTGTAGTCACTCTGCAAATTGGATTTGGATTGACATTGATGGGAGCGCCCGATCGAATCGATGAAGAGAACTGGATCGGGCCGGGGATGTTTCCTCCCGGTAGCGTCTGATCTTTTCCAGGTACGCACCCCAAAAGAGAAATACCGGGAGAAGAAAGGAAGCTCCCGATGTATTCTCTGGTTCGTCTTAGCTTTAACGATCTTGTTCGCACTGCTATCAGGCGCGCGACTGTTCCCTGTGTTCTGCTTCTCGGTGCACTAGGCCTGACATTGTCTTGTCTTTCGCCGGCAGCGCAAGCGGTTAACCCGCCGCCGGACGGCGGCTATCCGAACGGTAACACGGCTGAGGGTGAGGATGCGCTCTTGAAGCTCACCATAGGCATCTACAACACGGCCATCGGTTTTGATGCGCTTGTGAGCAACACACGTGGCAACGAAAACACGGCAGTCGGCTGTGACGCGCTCTTTAGCAATACCATCGGCCAAAAAAACACCGCCATGGGTGTGAATGCGCTCATTTTCAACACAAAGGGCGGAGAGAACACGGCCATGGGTGTCAATGCGCTGCTTAGTAATATAACGGGCGAGGCCAACACGGCCGTTGGTCTTAACGCGCTCGTGACTAACAAAAGTGGTGGGGCCAACGTTGCCATCGGCATTGATTCGCTCTTTAGCAACACGACGGGGGACAACAATGTAGCTAACGGTAATCATGCGCTTTCCGACAACACCACCGGCCTTTTGAATGTCGCCACCGGAGCGGACGCGCTTACGCAAAATACGACCGGCAACAACAACATCGCGCTGGGTGCGTTCGCCGGCCTCGCTATTACCACCGGCAGTAACAACGTTGATATAGGGAACGATGGCCTTACGGGCGAGGCCAATACTATCCGCATCGGCACGAAAGGGACTCATAGCAACACCTTTGTCGCCGGCATCAGTGGAGTAACTGTGGCCGGAGGTGTAGGGGTCATCGTAGATCACAACGGCCATCTCGGCGCGGTCACTTCCTCCGAGCGCTACGAGCGGGCGATAAAGCCAATGGACAACGCGAGCGAAGCGATTCTCGAGCTAAAACCCGTCACTTTCAGTTACAACGAAGAACTTGATCCTGCGGGAATCCCGCAGTTCGGTTTGGTGGCTGAGCAAGTGGAGAAGGTTAATCCTGATCTGGTAGCTCGCGATGAACAGGGAAAACCGTACACGGTTCGTTACGAGGCTGTGAACGCCATGCTGCTCAATGAGTTCCTGAAGGAACACCGAATAGTTGAAGAACAGCAGGCGACTATCCACGAACTAAGGTCGGCGGTCGCGCAGCAGCAAAAGCAAATACAAGCTCTTACGGCGGGCCTGCAGAAGGTTAACGATCAGGTCGAGCTGAGTAGAAGTGTTTCACAAGTTGTTAGTAATCCTCCGTGAGCTCCGTTGTCTCGCCACCGCATCGGCTAATGGAGTTAATGATCGCCATCTGCTCCACAATCTGGAGGTGTGAGTTCCACGAAACGGCAGCGGCCGAGCTACCGCCATTTCGCCAACTTTTCGGAAATCGTGCCACCATTTTTCTTAGGAAAGAAAGAACGATTAGGTGCCTATTATGAGAATCCAAAAACAAGTAGTAGTCGATAGTCTTCCGATGAGCTTAATCGCTCTGGCATCTGCCGCATTCCTCGCCAGTGCATCAGTCGCCTTTGCAGGATGGCGTCAGTACGGGTTTGATGCTTCACATACTAGCTTCAACTCCGCGGAGACGACGCTCACCCGCGCCAATGTTGCCAGTCTTACGTTGCGGTGGGCTGGCGAAGTAGGAAAGCAGCCCTGCTCGCCACCTATTGTGGGCGGAGGCATCGTGTACGTCGGTGCACGCGGGCTCGTTCACGCCTTTGCCGTGAGCGATGGTTCGAAGGTGTGGTCGATCTTCTCGTGCAATGGGGCAGGTAGAGAGCGGATGTCGCTGGGCAAGCACCTATTCATCACGGACGGCGGTCCCTTCGTCTCCGGTGACTTCGCGGCGTACAATCCAATCACAGGCGATCAGATCTGGTGCTTTGACGAGGGAATAGGCACCGCGCCGGCACTGGATGACACCGCGCTCTACCTCCCTGTGTTTGAATTGGTAGCCGAGACGCAGTCAACCGGCGACTTTCGGTGGAGCTTTGAGCCTCCACCTGTTTCGGGCATTTTCGGTGCGCCCGCAATCGCCAATAATGTTGTCTATGCCACGGGCGACAATTTCGTCTTCGCGCTACACGCAGCCACTGGGCGGCAAATCTGGGACAGGCCACTCGGCCAGCAGCCTCATCTCTCGTCGCCTTCTGTTTCGGGAGGCATCGTCTACGTGGGCGGAAGAGGGCTCCTGGCGCTGAGTGCGTCCGATGGACATATTGTGTGGAGCACGCAGAGCGCAGGCTTTGATGTCACCATGCCGGCGGTGGCGGATGGAAAGGTCTTTATCAACGCCCAGGGTGCCAACGCCGGTGTGGCGGCCTTCGACGCAACGACTGGCGCGTTTCTCTGGAGAAACCAAATGACGGGTGAATCCTCCGCAACCGTATCCGTTGCGAATGGCGTTGTGTATGAAATCGCGAAGAGCGGCGAATTGATGATGTTCAATTCGGACACGGGAGTCTTCCTTGGATCGGTCAAAGATCCCGATGGTCGGCCGTTCGACTCCAATTTCGAATCGCAAGCCGCGGTAACAAACGGCGCGGTTTACGTTCCTACTGCTGATCCGCACTTGGAGAACAGAGTGGATGCATTCCGGCTTCCGCAGTGAAAGCCTGAATGCGTTCCTGATTACTAACTGCCGGCAAACGGAACGGTCGCCTTAGAACGCGCAACTGGAGTGGTTGCCCCACAATTGCGCGCGAACTACTGTCCCGTTTTCATGAAGGTCGAAGTTGAAAAGCAGCCGGACGCAGTCTCGACGTTGCAAATCGAATTGCCGCCCGAGCAGGTTTCGAAGGAGTGGAATGCGATTACGGACAGCTATGCGCGCCACGCGCGAATTCCCGGCTATCGGCCGGGCAAGGCACCGCGGCGCGTGATCGAAGCGAAATTCCGGAAGGAAATTCAGGAGGAGCTGACGAAGAAACTGGTCGGGCAAGCTTACCGGGAGGCGATTGCGGAGAAGCAACTCCGCGTCGTGTCCCTGACCAACGTGGAGGATGTCGAGATTGCCGAAGACAAGACCCTGCGCTTTCGCGCGACGGTGATCACGGCGCCCGAGTTCGAGCTGCCCGATTACAAGAACATCACCGTGCAATTACCGGCTGCTGAAGTGAGCGACGAAGAAGTGAGCGCGGCGCTCGAGCGGTTGCGCGAGCAATCGGCGGATTTCGTGGAGGTGGAACCGGAGCGGCCGCTGGCGATGGAGGATTTCGCGGTCGTCGATTTCGAAGGGACGAGCGAGGGCAAACCGATCAGTGAGATGGCGCCGGAGGCGAGCAAGAATTTACATGGGGGCAAGAAGTTCTGGCTGCGTCTCGCGCCCGATAATTTTCTGCCGAACTTTTGTGAGCAGCTCGTTGGTATGAACAAGGAGGAGACGCGGCTGGTGATCGTGAGTTTTCCGGCGGATTTTCCAGTGAAAGAACTCGCCGGGAGGAAGGCTGACTACGGGGTAACGTTGCGCGAGATTAAACAGAGGGTGTTGCCGGAAGTCGATGACGCGTGGGCGGCGAAGCTGACCAAGGGCAAGACGCTGGCGGAGCTGCGCGAGATCGTGCGGCATGATCTCGAGCACGAGAAGGAACACGCGGTCGAACACGCCAGGGAATCGCAGATCATCAAAGGGCTGCATGAGCGGACGCAGTTTGATCTACCGCCGCAGCTATTGCGTGGTGAGACGCGGCGCGCGCTGGCTGAGCTGGTGCAACGGAATCGCGAGCGCGGTGTTCCCGATGAGATGCTAAAAAGCAAAGAGAAGGAGCTGGTGGAAGGCGCCGGTGGTCTGGCGGTAAACCGGCTAAAGACGAATTTCATTTTGCACCGGATCGCTGAGGCGGAAAAGATTCAGGTCACGCGCGAAGAGATGGACGAGCGAATCCGTCGCGAGGCGGTGCGGAATAATGTGAGTGTGGAGAAAATGCGCCGGGAAATTGAAGATCGCGATGGAATGAATGGCATCGTGGAAGAGATCCTGCTGGGTAAGACAATTGATTTTCTGAAGTCGAATGTTAGCGTCCAAGAGGCGCCGGCCCGCGATGATAAAGTGGCCGCGCAGAGTGAAAATACATGACCATTACGAATAAAAATCTCTCGCAGGGCGTGCTCGTGCCGATGGTGGTGGAGCAGACCGGCCGCGGCGAACGCGCTTATGACATTTACTCGCGGCTGCTGAAGGACCGCATCATTTTCATCGGCACGCCGATTGACGATCACATCGCGAACCTGGTAATCGCGCAGATGCTCTTCCTGCAAATGGAGGACGGTAAAAAGGACCTCAACCTTTACATCAACTCACCGGGCGGCTCCGTCACAGCCGGGCTGGCGATCTACGACACGATGCAGTTTTTGACCTGCGACGTGACGACGTATTGCCTCGGTATGGCCGCGAGCATGGGCGCGGTGCTGCTTTGCGCCGGAACGAAAGGGAAGCGGTTTGCCTTGCCGAATTCGGACATCATGATCCATCAGGTCTCAGGCGGCGCGCAGGGGCAGGCGAGCGATATCGAGCGCACGGTCGAGTACATGTTCAAGCTGAAGAAGCGGCTCATTCGCATTATTTCGCAACACACCGGACAGCCGGAGGAGAAGGTGCGGATAGATTCCGATCGCGATTATTACATGTCTGCTGCGGAAGCGAAGGGCTACGGCCTGGTGGATGAGGTGATCAAATCGCGCAAAGAAGTGAAGCTGCTCGATGGGGCAAACCCGCCCGATGGCGCTGATCGCACGGCCATGGCCGTGGCGGAGGCGGCATTGCCGCGAAAGATAGGGGAATAGAAGCTGCTCTAAACCCGGCCAGAATTTATGGCGCGCGCCTCCAATCTGACGATGTGTTCTTTCTGCGGAAAGAGTCACGCGGAAGTGCGCAAACTCATCGCCGGGCCGGGCGTTTACATTTGCGATAGCTGCATCAACGTTTGCAAAAGCATTCTCGACAAAGAGCTGAACGAGGATGCGCGACGGCAATCGTCGAACATTCGTGTGCCGAAGCCGGCGGAAATTCGGCGGGCGCTGGATCAATACGTCGTCGGGCAGGACGTGGCGAAGAAGACGCTGTCGGTGGCGGTGCACAATCATTTCAAGCGCGTGCTGCAAACCGGCAGCGGGGAAAGCTCGGCGACGTTTCAGCCGGACCCGTTTGCTGATGTTGAGATCGAGAAGAGCAACATTTTGCTCATCGGGCCGACTGGCTCAGGGAAAACGCTGCTGGCGAAAACGCTGGCGAAAATTCTCGATGTGCCGTTTTGCATCGCGGACGCGACGACGCTGACGGAAGCGGGCTACGTGGGCGAAGACGTGGAGAACATCATCCTGCGTCTGCTGCAAAATGCGGATTACGATGTGAAGCGGGCCGAGATCGGCATCGTTTACATCGATGAGATCGACAAGATCGGGCGCAAGACGGATAACGTCTCGATCACGCGTGACGTGAGCGGCGAGGGTGTGCAACAGGCGTTGCTGAAAATTCTCGAAGGCAGCACCTGCAATGTTCCCCCGCAGGGCGGACGCAAGCATCCGCACCAGGAATACATCCAGGTGAATACGGAGAAAATTCTGTTCATTTGCGGCGGCGCTTTCGTCGGGCTGGACAAGATCGTGCAGAAACGAATCGGGCAAAAAGTGATGGGATTTGGCAGTCCGACCCTGGAAGTGGAAGCGGCTCTGGCGCGCGAAGCGGTGCGGCACGTCGAGCCCGAGGATTTGCTGGCGTTCGGAATGATTCCGGAATTCATCGGCCGCTTGCCCGTGCTGGCTGCACTCGATGCGCTGACCGAAGAAGAGATGGTCGCGATTCTCACTGAAACGAAGAATGCGATGGTGAAGCAATACACCAAGCTCTTCGCCATGGAAGGCGTGCGGTTGAGCGTAACGAAAGATGCGTTGAAGGCGCTGGCCGGTCAGGCGGTGACGAAAGGCACGGGCGCGCGCGCGCTGCGCTCGATGCTCGAGCGGATCATGCTCGATATCATGTACGACGTGCCGAGCCGCGAAGACATCGCCGAAGTGACGATCAATCGAGCGGTCGTGGAAGGCAAAAAGCTGCCGCTCATTCGCAAGAAACAGGACAAGGACGCGGCGTAGCGTTAGTATCCGGCTATGGACACCGAGGCGGGAGTCGCCACCTACCGGTTCTCAGTCGAGGAATTCAACAAGCTCGGCGAAGCAGGCATCTTCGACGAGGATGACCGGGTCGAGCTGCTCGACGGCGAGATTATTGTCATGAGTCCGATCGGGAGCAGGCATGCGGGAACGGTAATGCAGATCAATTGGGCTTTGCAGCACAAACTAGACGATCGGGTTCTGTTCAATCTACAAAACCCCGCCGTGTTGGATGATTTCTCCGAACCATTGCCCGACATCACCCTGCTGAAACCGAGAGCTGACTTCTACAAAACGGCACACCCGCGTCCTGAAGACATTCTGCTTCTCGTCGAGGTGAGCGACACCACATTAGCTTACGATCGCGGGCGTAAGCTACGTAAATATGCAGAACGTGAGATAAGGGAGGTCTGGATCGTGAACGTTAATGCGAATCGGATTGAACGATATTGCTCGCCAGTCGCCAGCGCGTATTCCATTGCGGAGAAGAAGGAGCGCGGCGATCAAATCAGTATCGCTGCATTTCCTGACGTCGTATTCGCAGTCGAAGAGCTGATCGGCTAGTGCGTTGCTGATTGCGGTGGCGTCGCTGATCGCGGCGCGCGAGTAGTTGCGCGTGCGAGCTCATGTCATCAATACCGGGACCGAGCTTCTACTCGGTGACGTCATCAACACGCACCTGGCTTTCATCGCGCGCGAGATTTTCCAGCTCGGGTTGCGCATCGAAGAGCAGCGCACTGTTCCCGATGGTGCGGCAATACAGCAGGCGCTGGCTGATGTTTTCCCGCGCGCGGACACCGTCTTTGTGACCGGCGGCCTCGGGCCGACAAGTGACGATATTACGCGCGAGATTGTCGCTGAGTTTTTGCACTTGGAACTGCGCGAAGACGTGGAAGTGCGCGAGGCGATCCGAAGCCGGCTGGCTTTGCGCAGTGTGCCGATGCCCGAATCGATCTGGCGGCAGGCGCGGGTTCCGAGCGGCGCCGGGGTGCTGCCGAATGCCAATGGGACGGCACCGGGAATCTACCTGCGCGCGAATATCAATCCTTCCATCTCGTCGCCGCATCTGTTTTTGCTGCCAGGTCCGCCGCGCGAATTGCAGCCGATGTTTCGCGACTTCGCCCTGGCGATTCTCCGCTCGCTCATGCCGGAACAAGAGAAAATCGCGCTGCGGAAGTTTCGCATCGCGCGCATGGGCGAATCGGTGATCGAAGAAAAGGTGGGTCGTGAGTTGGGTGCGATCGCCGGGCTTGAAATCGGATATTGCGCGCGACCGGCAGAGGTGGATGTGCGAGTCATCGGCCCGGCCGCCGCGGTCGCTGAAGCGGCCAAAATCGTCGAGGCCGGTTTAGGTCGCGCCATCTTTTCTTCTAACGAGGAGCAACTTGCTGACGTCCTGGTGCGGGTGCTGACGCGACGCGGTGAAACCCTCGCGCTGGCGGAATCGTGCACCGGTGGTTTGCTGGCGCACAAGATCACGAATGTCCCTCGCGCGTCGAAGGTTCTGCTCGGCGGATTCGTAACCTATTCGAATGAAGAGAAGATTCGGGCGCTCGGAGTCTCGGCAGCGACGGTGGAGAAATTCGGGGCCGTCAGCGAAAGTGTTGCGCTCGAAATGGCGCAGGGAGCGCGGCAAAAAACAGGCAGCACGCATGCGATTGCGACTACGGGAATCGCCGGCCCCAGCGGAGGAACGGCGGAGAAGCCGGCTGGCACCGTCTTTGTCGCGATGGCATCGCAGAACGATGCGGCTCGGTGCGAGAGACTGTTTTTTCCCGGTGCGCGCGAGACATTCAAAGAACTGGTGGCGCAGCACGCGCTGGATTTATTGCGCGAGCGGTTGTTGAATCATACACCCAAAACAAGTGCTCCTTCTCGCAGATGCCGAAACAACCACACAACCACCTGGACGGCACGCAGAAAAACAACTTATAAGACAAAAGGA
>JBBPYF010000079.1:0-9376 GCA_038200165.1 Chthoniobacterales bacterium
ACCAGATAAACGGGGGCGCGGTGGGGTGGGGGGCCCGACCCCCCGCGGGGGGGGCGCCGGCCCCCGCGCGGGGCCCCCCCCCCCCCCCCCCTCTACACTGTTTCGCGCAGGATAAACTCCTGCAGAAAGCCGTAGAAGTTTACCTGGAATAATCCGAGATCGCGGCGACTACCGAGCGGCGAACGATAGTGATCGCACAACTCGTGTTCGGTAAACTGATAGCTGGCGGCGATGGCGAGCCGGGCCTGGTTCAATGCACTAAGCCATGCATCGGCGTGCGCAAGCGGGATGCGCAATGTGCAATTGGCGAACGGCTTCCTGGTGCATTTCAGTTGTTCAAGATCCTGCCGCACGGTCTCAGTCGCGCTTTGGAACAAACGGCGCAGCTCAGGCATGACGTATACCTTCCACTCGGCGCAGAACTCCTTTTCCGTTTCCACCGCCGGCGCGCTGAAAAGCCGCTCTTCCGCGGCCGGGCAATCCTTTGGTTGCGCACTCTCCGGCACCTGCCGCAACAACTCCGCCAAAAAGGGATCGAGCTCGCGAATTTCGAGCGCGTCGTTTTGCCGGCAAATTTCCATCACCCGATTTTCTCGATTGTCGCGAGCAGCAGATAACCGTGCAGCTGTTGCACGTAGAGCTCGGCCCGTTCCCGCACGCCGCTCCACAAAATCGAGCGGCCATTTTGATGCACCTCGAGCATGTGCTTCTCCGCTTTCTCTCGCGGATAACCAAAGACGCGCTGGAAGACCATGGTCACATAACTCATGAGATTCACCGGATCATTGTGCACGACCACGCTCCACGGCAGCTCGGTCTCCGACTTAATCGCTTCGGATTGTTCAATGACTGGAGCGGTTTCAACTCCTGCGGTCCCGGCGCTGATTGCTTCGTCACCCCGACGTCGCCAGCTCATTATGGAAACTAACACGCGAGGAACTCGGTTCAAACCAGCCGCGCTGGCTCACGCTTCTCCGCCAGCTGCAGCAAGCTACACTGCACTCGATGCATGACCGCGCGGCTGCGCGAATTCCTGTCATCATAGCCGCACAGATGCAGCAGCCCGTGCACAAGGTAGAGGTGCAGCTCGCGATCGAGCGTTGAGCGGAATGCGCGCGCCTGACGCGCTGCCGTTTGCGCGCTGATGGCAATCTCGCCGTGCTGAAAGGTAAGCACGTCGGTCGGTTCGGCCATGCCGCAGAATTGTTCGTGTAATTGCGCCATCCGTCTGTCGCTCACGATGAAGATAAAAATCGTCGGCGTTGAGTTGATCTCCGCTCTGGCGCGTTTACGACGCCAGGCCAAACCGAGTGCAATTTCCGCGAACGATTGCAGCGAAGGCACATCCAGAGAAATGGCACGCTGCGCATTGCGCACCTGAATATGCGGTAGGTGCTCGCGTTTGCTCATCGACGATGCGCGTCCAGCGACATGAGCAGAGCGTAGAGCTGCGCCAGGCGCGGCATGTTGGCGCCGGCAGCTTGGGCGCGCCGCAGCGGTTCGCCCCAGATTGCTTCGATCTCGAGTGGTCGCCCGGCTTCGAAATCGAGCAATGTCGAAGGCTTGTAAGCGCCCATCGATTCAGTGCGTTTCATTTGCTCGAGCGCAATCGCGCTCGGCAAATCGCAGTCGCATTTGTTCGCCCCTTCGATGACTTCATCCATGAGCGCGAGCGCGGCGAGCCGCAGTGAGTCATCACCCAAAATGTCGTCACTAGTCACTCCACCGGCAGCGATCGTGAGCCCGTTAAACGGAATGTTCCAGACGAGCTTGCGCCAGCGTTCCCGCGCGAGATTTGCCACGACGCGGCAAACAACGCCGCAGCGTTTGAATTCCGACGCGATGTCGTGCGTGCGCGGCTTCGGATAACCGCTGAACTCACCGATGCTCAGATGCCCGTCATCGAAATGCTCGATCTCGCCTGGACCGGCCCGATTCAAGCAAATGAAACACAAACCGCCGAGCACCCGTTCCGCGCCGAAATGTTGCGCGAGAAATTCATCATTGCCGAGCCCGTTTTGCAGCGTCAGCAGCGCCGTGCTCTCGTGCAGCAGCGGCGGGATGAGATCGAGCAGCGCCTCGTTAGCGGTCGTTTTAATGGCGATGAGGACAAGGTCGCAGGGGCCGATATCGGCGGTGGATTTGTAGCCGTGCACTTTCGCGACACGGAAACTCTCTTTTCTGCCGCGCACGCGAATTCCGAAGCGCTTGATGTCGTCGAAGCCGCTGCGGATTAGAAAGCGCACATCGCGACCGTAGTAAGCGAGCTTGCCCCCGTAGTAACAGCCGATCGCGCCGGTGCCGACGACGGCAACGCGGAAACAAAGCGAGATGCGGCGCTTCACCATAATCTCACCACAGAGGACGCAGAGAACACAGAGAGAGAGTAGAAGCCAACAACTTAACTAATCTCTGTGTCCTCTGTGCTCTTTGTGATTATTACGCAGGCGGCCGCGATTCCGCCTGGAAGTTCCGCGTGATCAGCCGGGCGCCTTTGTTGAAGGAGAAATAGGCCCAGGCCCATTGAAAGAAGACGGCAATGCGATTGCGGAAGCCGACCAGAAATATGATGTGGACGAAGGCCCACACAAGCCACGCCGGCAGGCCGCTCAAGTGCACTGCGTGCAAATCGGCCACGGCTTTGTTGCGACCGATTGTGGCCATGCTGCCCTTGTCAAAATACCAAAAACGCTGCGGCTTTCGTCCCTCGATCATGGCGAGGATATTCGCCGCAGCATGACGACCTTGTTGCATCGCCACCGGTGAAACACCGGGCAGCAGTTTGCCCGTGCGTTCGTCAGTGAAAGCAGCCAAATCGCCGATCACCTGTACTTCCGGATGGCCAGGAATCGTTAGATCGTTTTGCACAATCACTCGACCAGCGCGGTCTATCGGAACACCGAGCGATTTGCCGATGTAAGAAGCGTTGTTACCGGCGGCCCAAATCTTGACGCGGCATGGAATGAACTCATCGCCGACACCCAACCCCTCTTCAGTTAAATCGGTCGCGTGGACGCCGCTGCGAATCTCGACCCCAAGGTCCTGCAACTGTTTCGTTGCGCTCCGCCGCAAATCCTCCGGAAATGCTGCGAGCACCAGCGCCTCGCCTTCGATGAGAATGACGCGCGCGCTCGAAGGATCGATGTGCCGGAAATCCCGCGCGAGTGTGTAGCGCGCGATCTCGGCAATGGCGCCGGCCATTTCCACACCAGTAGGTCCGCCACCGATGATGACGAACGTCATGGCGGCCGCGCGCGCGGCCGGATCGGAAATCTTCTCCGCGTACTCGAAGGCGAGCAGGATGCGCCGCCGAATTTCGACCGCGTCTTCCAGGCTCTTTAATCCGGGCGCGAGGCGTTCCCATTCCGGATGACCGAAATAGGAATGACGCGCGCCGGTGGCGAGGATGAGGTAATCGTAATGGAGCTGGAGATCGCCCGCGTGAACGATGCCATTTGGAACGTCGATTGATTGCACTTCGGCAAGAACGACCTCGGCGTTGGGACAATTGTGCAGGACGGCGCGGACCGGCGCGGCGATATCGGCAGGCGAGAGCGCGGCGGTCGCAACCTGATACAGCAGCGGCTGGAAGAGATGGTAATTGGTGCGGTCGATGACGGTGAGACGCACCCGTTCGCGGACGATCTTCTTCGCCGCTTCCAGCCCACCGAAGCCGGCGCCGACAATCACCACATGCGGAATCTGCTGCTCAGCCATCGCGACAATGTTGCGAGAATGAATTCCACCGCAGCAACTTTATTCCAGTCATCCTGAGCGAAGCGCAAGCGGAGTCGAAGGATCCCGCGCAAGTTACCTCAAAGGTTGCGCCACGGGATCCCTCGGCTTCGCTCGGGATGACAGTTAAGTAGTTGTCACGGCCCCCACCCTCGCTACATTCCGCGCCTTATGCCGAAGCCGATTGCCCGGAGCAAGACGCGCAAATCCGTCGCCAAACGTTTCAAAGTCACGGCCTCGGGCAAGGTGTTGCGTCAGCACGCATCGCGCCGCCATTTGCTCTCCGCGAAAAACGCGAAGAAGAAAAGGCATCTCGCCAAAGCTGGCCGCGTCCACGAAACGGACCTTGCACGGATCAAGCCGAATCTGCCGTTTGGTTAAAACCGCAAGGAGGGCTGCTTACTCGCAGTCATCCCGACCGGAGCGAAGCGAAGCGGAGGGATTCCGTTGCGTTACATGTGAGGCGGCGCATCGGGATCCCTCGCCTGTGCTCGGGATGACGGAGATGGAGCCCGGACTTACCGCGCTACCGACGCCTCAGCGATTGCCTGGCGGCAACGTCACTTCTTCTCGCTCGCTGCGCGTTGTCGTGGTGGTGGTGGTCACTGGCCGTTGAATTTCCGGCGACGGTGAAGGGCTGTAGAGATCGCGCCGATTAGCCAGCGTGGTGCAGGCGGTTTCCGCAATCAGTAATAACAACGCGGCCACGATTTTCATCGTGCCGATGCAAACAGAACGGGCGCAGCATTGTCAACTCTGTAGCCGCAGTCGCATTTGCACCCGCCGCAAACGCCTCGATATTTCCACTCCGTCAGGGACTATGGAATGAGGGCTTACGAACCCCGCCAGGGCAGGAATGCAGCAACGGTAGTCTGACCTTCTTTGCCGTAGTTCTCTGGCGGATTTTTCTTGTGAAGCTTATGAACGTGAAGACCGCTCGCTTCGCTGAAGTGGTCGCAAAATGTGGCGAGCCGCAGACCTACACCGTCTGGCGTAAGCGCGCCGACGATCCCCAATTGAAAAAACTGCTCGCCCAGAATCGCATCATGACCATCCGCCGCGGCACCGGCGCGGATTTTGGCGAAGTTGGATTTCATGAGGCGAAGAGCACGATTTATCTTCAATTCCCGAAATCGCTGAAACGGTTCGCGGGCCAGCGCATCGTCGGGATCAAATGGGATGTGGTAAAGCCGTGATCGAAGATAAGCTCACGCCCGAAGAACTTTCGCGCTACTCGCGGCAGATCAGTCTGCGGGAAATTGGTGAGGAAGGTCAGCGGCGGTTAAAAGCAGCGCGTGTGCTGTGCATCGGCGCGGGCGGGCTGGGCTCACCTGCTGCGCTTTATCTGGCGGCGGCCGGCGTGGGAACGCTCGGCATTGTCGATGATGACGTGGCCGATCTGTCCAATCTTCATCGCCAGCTTCTGCACGGCACCGCTGATGTGGGACGGCGGAAAGTCGACTCGGCGTGCGATCGGTTGCGCGAAGTTAATCCGATCGTCACGATTGAATCGCACGACACGCGTTTGCGCGCGGAGAACGCGAGCGAGCTCATTCGTCGGTACGACATTGTTATCGATGGCTCCGATAATCTGCCGACGCGCTACCTCTCGAGTGATGTCTGCGTGTGGGAGGGCAAGCCGAACGTCTATGGCTCGGTACATCAGTTTGAAGGACAGGCCTCAGTTTTCGCGCCGCATCTGGGCGCGCCTTGTTATCGCTGCCTATTTCCGGAGCCGCCGCCGCCCCATGCCATTCCGAACTGCGCGGAAGCGGGCGTACTCGGCGTTGTTCCGGGATTGATCGGGACGATTCAGGCGCTCGAAGCAATGAAGCTCATTCTGGGCGCAGGCGAAAACCTGCTGGGTCGATTGCTGCACGTGGATGCGCTCACGCTGCGCTTTCGCGAGTTCAAGCTCCGGCGCGATCCGAGCTGCCCGGTCTGCGGCGAATCTCCCAGCATCACCGCGCCGATCGATTACCAGCAGTTTTGCGGCGGAACGCCAAACGGCGCGGTTGCGGGAATTTCGGCATTCGAGTTGCATGAATTGCTTTCTCGAAACGAGAGCATCAGCCTCATCGACGTGCGCGAACCATTCGAGGTGGAGATCGCGCGCATCAATGGCGAGAAGCTGATTCCAATGGGCGACATTCCCGACCGGATGGATGAGATTCCGCGCGCCGGCACCACGGTCTTGTTTTGCAAAAGCGGCGTTCGCAGCGCCAATGCTATCGCATTTTTGCGGAGCCAAGGCTTTGATAATTTGCTGAATCTCGAAGGCGGCATCGATGCCTGGCGCGAGCAGGTTGATCCGAGCTTGCGCAAGTATTAACGCCATTTGCAGCGGCCGACGCAACGATTATCAAAAGCGCATGCGCATCGCCGCTTCCTGGTTCCTCATCGTGCTGGCTCTGGCGGGCTGCGATCGCATGATCACACCGCGTCACACGCAGCAGCTCAAGGATGCTGACGCTAAAGCGGCGGCTGGCGATCGCATTCGCGCGATCAGTTTGTACGAATCGGCTTTGGAAGATCGGCCGAGTGACGCCGAGGTGCACTACAAGCTGGCGCTGCTCTACGACGATAAGATGAACGATGCCCTCGATGCGCTTCATCATTTCAAGCGCTATCTCGCCATCTCACCGAATGGCGCGCACGCGAACGACGTGAAGAATTTTATTAAACGCGATGAAGTTGCTCTCCTGACCAGCTTGTCCGGCGACGCCATCATTTCGCGGGCAGAAGCGACAAGGCTGCGCAACGAAAACCAGACGCTGCGCAAAGATCTCGATGACGCGCGCGGTCACGCGCGGGTCGCTAGCAGTAGCCAGCAGCCCGACTCGACCAAAGCGAAAAACAGCGACGCGAAAAAGCGCACTTACGTGGTGCAGCGCGGCGACACGCTCGCGTCCATCTCACGCAAGTTCTACAAAAGCTCGGCGCACTGGAAACGCATCCTCGACGCCAACCACGACGTGATTGATAACCCAAAGAAACTGACCGCGGGTCAGACGCTGGTTATACCTGGCCGCTAATTCAGTCTGTTCTGCACTAACGCGGGAGCGCCCGATTTTGATTTTGTCTCCGCGGAACGATGAAACTGCGTCGCCGAAGGAATCGTATTTTGCGTTGATGTCTTGCCGCGCGTCGCCGCCGGAACACGAACCTTTCCATCGCGCCCCGGAGCAGCGTTGTTGAGAAGAGAGCCGAGCTGAGAAGTATCGGCCACTTGAAACCCGATCCTTTTCGAACCGCTTGTCGTGGTTGAGGTGCTTTGTGTCTTCGCATTATGCCGAGCCGCTGCGACAACGAAGGGCGGTGTCTGCGACAAGGGTTGTGTCGTGGCGCCAGCTCCGCCGAAGGTCCCGCGCGTGCTTCCATTGCCTCCGGAACCGGCATAGTTGGGAACATTGGCATAGACATTGGCCGGAGTTTGCCCGGCAATGGTAACGACGACGCCGTTCTCAACTGTGACGGTGTTGGCTGCGATCACGGGCGCGCTGCCGGAACTACTCAGCGTGACGTTAGAGACGAAGTCGATCAATCCGTTGCTGCCGGTGGCGTAAAGGTGCAGCAGAGTATTGGCTGACATACTGCCGCCGCCGATCCGCAACGTGCCCTTGGCGCCAAACACGCCCGCTTTGATCGTATCGGCATTAATGGTGGCGTTATTAAAGGTCATGGTCCCGCTGCCATCCATAAATCCTTCGAATGTTCCGCCCACGTTATAAGTGCCTCCATTGAGATTGATCGCGGCACTGCCGGCGGAGTCGCTGCCGTTGATTTGAAACGTCGCATCCGTGGCAACAGTGCTGGTTCCAGAGAGGTTGAAGTTAATCGTGGCATTCGAAGCAATAGTGCCGTTAGGTGTGCCGTCGTTCACGCTGTTGAGGATGGCGACGAACAGCAAATTGCCGGAAAGATTGGACGTCGTAACGTCCATTGTTGCGTTTCCACCGATGGCTCCGGCGTTAGGATTCACGATTTGGAAGAACGGCCCCGTGGTGGAAGCGGAAATGCTACCGGCATTCACGACCATGCTGGCGTTCCCGCCGATTTGTCCTGCCCGGTTGCCGAGGAAAAATTCAACGTCTGGCGCGCTAATCCCGCCGGTAACGCCAATGTTGAGACTCGCGTTGCCGCTAATGTTTCCGCCGTTAGCATTCGCGATTTGAAAGATCTGCGTATTTGAAGCGGAGATGCTGCCCGCATT
Organism: Chthoniobacterales bacterium; assembly: GCA_038200165.1. Taxonomy (GTDB): domain Bacteria; phylum Verrucomicrobiota; class Verrucomicrobiia; order Chthoniobacterales; family UBA10450; genus AV69. The sequence goes on from JBBPYF010000079.1 coordinate 7,949, forward strand.
GACTACCAGGCTGGCATCGCCGCCGATCTGCCCGCCGGCGCCGCCAACAAGGAAGAAAGTGTCTGGCGAACTTATCGTCCCGTTAATATTAAAGTTGAGTTGCGCGTTACCGCCGATGTGCCCGCTGGCTTCTCCAACCTCAGCATCAATGAAACCATCGCTGGTAAGGTTGGCCGCGGTGACAGTGAGAAGCGCATCCGAACCAATGAAGCCGGGAGCGATGAAGGGTCCGCCGGCCACATTAAATCCGGTGCTCTGGACGAGCAGCGATGTGCCTGCGCCCGAATGGATGTCTCCAGTCGCGCTGAGTTGAAGCAAACCGACATTGCCGATACGGCCCCCAGCATTCGCGCTCACGAATCCGGTCAGAAGCCCGCCAACCGAAATGCTGTTCGCCTGCACGGTAACGGTCGAATCCGTACCCATTGTTCCACCGCCCACACCGTCGTTCCGGTTAGATGTGCCAATGTTGGCGTCGCCTGCAATGGTCAAATCGCCGAGAATGTTGCAAGTCACATCGGCAAAAGAACCGATCGAGCCGCCATTGCGGTTGTTGATGAAGAGGTTGAGCGAGCCGGCGGCGAGCGCAGCCGTATTGAGGGAAATTTTCGCGGCTCCGCCGATGTGACCGCCATTGCTATTGTCCATAGTGAGCGCGAGCCCATTGGCGCCGTTGAGGGTGAGATTGCCGGCTGGGTTCAGGGTGATCGTGCTATTGCCAGGAATGTTGCCGGTGCCGGAATTAGGTATCAAAAGTGACGCGTCGCTGCCGGTTATAGTCACGGGTGCGCTCAGGCCCATGTTAATGTTGGTCCCGGCGATGACAGTTAGCGACTGGCTGCCTAGAGTAGTTCCATCTACGTTAACATTTCTCTGCGCGCCCAGGATCGTGTCCGTCGCGCCAGAAATGTCAGACGACAAGGTCAAATCGGAGCCGCTGCCGCGAGCGTAGAAAGCAAGTCCCGGAATATTTTGGAACGAGATTTCCGAGCCGAGTGTGATGGAGCCGCTTTCGGTCGCGAAAAACAATTTCTGTAGACCGGGAAAACTCCAGACTCCGCCGGGCGCGGCCGAGGTAATGCTATTGCTGGCGATGAGAGCAAGGGAACTCGGGCCGTTGCTGGTATCGATGCTGGGACTACCGCTCAATTGCAGGGATTGGAATTTAAATACCGCGAGCGGCAAACCGGCGGCATCGGCCGTGAGTGAATCGAACCCGCTGGCAGTGTCGAAGGCAGAGGTAGACCCAAAGAAGTAAGCTGAGGGCGCGCCGTCATCGACGGGGCTGCGGTAGATTTTGCCAGAGCTGGTTATGCCATTGGTGGTGATGGAAGGATCGGTTGTGATCTGAGTACCATTATTAATCTGGTAAGGCGCTGGTGAGACAATGGTAGTCAGCGCTCCGAATTTCGATGCGGGCGGTGGTGA
>JBBPYF010000080.1:0-30643 GCA_038200165.1 Chthoniobacterales bacterium
AGAACAAGGGCAAGTGCGACTTCAGCGACAACGAGCGAGTTGCGAATGCGATTGCGGCGCAGGCCCGTGGTCGAACCGCGACCGCCTTCCTTGAGCGCTTCGGTCAGCTCAGGATTGCTGCTCGCGAGCGCGGGAATGAGGCCGAAGAGAACTCCGGTCGCGACCGAGACGATGAGCGTGACGAGAAGAACGCGCGTATCAAGATTCGCTTCCGCGATGCGCGGGACAGTTTTTGCGCCGATGGTGCGAAGCAGGTCCAGCCCCCAAATCGCGAGAAGGCTTCCAGTCGCGCCGCCAACAATCGCAAGCAACACGCTTTCCGAAAGTATCTGCCGCAGTAATTGCATTCGGCCAGCACCGAGTGCGACACGAATGGCGAATTCGCGCTCACGGCTGCCAGCGCGCGCGAGCAACATCGTGGTCAGGTTCGCGCAGAGAATGAACAAAACGAGCCCGACCGCGCCGGACAGAATCCACAAAGCGGTCCGCATCCCGCCGACGACCTGCTCGTGGAGTGGATAGAGCGAGGCGCCGAAACGAGTTTGCGGGCTGTAATTCATTGGGAACTGCGAGATCCAATTGGCGGCGATCGTATTTATCTCGGCCTGCGCTTGCGACACCGTCACGCCTGGCTTCAAACGCGCGATCACGCCGTAACTGCGCGACCCGCGCGACTCGAGCTCGTTTTTGGTGAAAGCGATCGGCTTCCAGATATCCACCTTCCCGGCGAAGGTGCCGCCCTGAATATTAAAAAGCGGGATCGGGAACTCGAAGTTGGCGGGCATAATGCCGACAACGGTGAAGCTGCGGCTGTTGAGCGAAATCTGTTTGCCGACAAGCGAATCGTCGGAATTGAAACGTCGCTGCCAGAGGCGCTCGCTGATCACGACCACGCCGTCATTGCCTTCGCCAGACTCGTTAGGGGTGAAGACGCGACCGCGAACCGGTTCGACACCGAGCAGCGGAAACAAGCTCGGCGAAACAACCGCGCCTTGAATGCGCTCGGGCATTTCGTCGCCAGTTAAATTAAGATCCACGTAATCGCATGCCGCGAGGCCGGCGAAGCTGTGCGTTTGTTTTTCGTAATCGAGATATTCGGGCGCGGAGACAGGGATGATGTCGAGCCCTTGTCCCGAAAACTTTTCCCAGAGCAAAACTAACTCGCTCGGCGCGCGGTACGGTAGCGGCCGAATGAGAAGCGCATTAACCAGACTGAACACGGCAGTGTTTGCGCCAATGGCGAGAGCGACGGTGGCAATCGCGACCAGCGTAAAGGCTGGATTCTTAACCAGGACGCGAAACGCGTAGCGCAGATCGTTCAGCATGGGTTTAATGACGAAATCCGAATGACGAATGACGAAGAAGGGTTTGTTTTTCGGGCTTCGGGCTTCGTCATTGTTTCGGATTTCGTCATTCGGGCTTCGTCATTTCCACCAGGTTCATGCCGCGATGCGATTGTCCTCGACCACGCGCCCGTCGAATAAATGCACCGTGCGATCGGCGTGCTGCGCAAAACGCGCGTCGTGTGTCACCATGCAGATGGTCGCGCCGCCGGCGTGCAGCTCCTTGAGCAAATCCATCACCGCTTCGCCATTGCGCGAGTCGAGATTCCCCGTCGGTTCGTCCGCCAGCAGAATGGCCGGCTTGCCCGCAAGCGCACGCGCCACGGCCACGCGTTGCTGCTGCCCGCCCGAGAGCTGGCTGGGCAAATGTTTGGCGCGATGTCCCATGCCGACGCGTTCGAGCGCCTCCGTAGCGGCGGCTTTGCGATCGCCCGAGCTCGCGCCCCGATAAGTCAGCGGCAATTCAACATTTTCGTAAACGGTGAGATCGCCGATGAGATTGAAGCTTTGGAAAATGAACCCGATCTCGCGATTGCGAATGCGCGCGCGCTCCGGGAAAGAGAGGTTTGCGACCTCGCCTCCTTTGAGGAGATAGCTGCCGTTGCTTGCGGTATCGAGCAATCCCAGAATGGAAAGCAGCGTCGATTTCCCGCAGCCCGAAGGCCCGGCGATGGAAATGTATTCGCCGTCGCGAATATCAAGGTGAATGCCGGAGAGGGCATGCGTTTCCACTTCGTCAGTGAGAAACACTTTCGTCACTTCCTGGAGTTGAATGAGCGGGGTGTTGCCATTGTTCATAATGTTGATTGCTGATTTCTGATTGCTGACTGCTGAATCCCTCATTTCAGCGCGATTCGATCATGCGAATCCCACGCGCTTGTATCTGAAAGGATGACCTGATCGCCCGGCTGCAGCCCGTTGATGATCTCTATCGAATTGACCGAGCTGCGTCCGAGTTTCACCGGCGTGCGCACGGCTTCGCTGCTCCCGGCGACGAGTTTGAAAATTCCGACGGTGTTGTTCTCCTGGCCGAACGCCGGACGGCCCACATAAACCACATCATTGAGTCGCTCGAGTTCGATCGTTCCATCGACGGTCAGGTCCGGTCGCGCGCCGCGCGGCAGCTCGCCATCCAGTGAAGCATCCACCTTTACTGTTCCCTGCTCGACCGCGGGATCAACGCGCGTGACGTGCCCTGTCACGACACCGTTGCGTGTATCGATCGTCGCCTTCTCTCCAACCTGAATATCTTTTGCCTGCGTCTCCGCGATCTTGATCTCGGCTTTCAGCTTCGTCGGATCAGCGACGCGCGCGAGATTGTCGCCGATCTTGACCCGCTGGCCCACGTCCACTGGCATCTGCTGGAGCACGCCTTTCATGCCAGCTTTCACATGTAGCGCTTCCACTTGCTCGAGCTTCCATTGCGCGGCCGCTTTCAGCTGTTCGACTTCAGCGCGCTTGGCCGCGAGCTGCGGTTCAATTGAATCCCGGGCAAAGGCAAACCGCTTTTTCTCAATCGCATCGCGATTCGCCAGCTCGGCCGCTTTCACCTGCGCCGTCTTGTATTGCAGCTCCGCGACCAGTCCATTCTTCTTCAATTGCTCGTTCGTCTCGCTTTCCATCCGCGCCTGCTCGTATTCCGAATGGACCCGCGCCGTCGTCGCTTCCTGATCGAGCAAATCGCGCTGCAATTTCGCCTCGAGCGTCGTTAGCTCCGCCTCGCCTGCTTTCCATTTCGACTCCGCATCGTGCGCCGCCTGCTCTAATTCAGGGCTCGTTAGTTCCAGGATCACCGTCTCGGGCGTCACCTGCGTGCCGGGGCGGACGACGATCTTCTCCACCCGTCCTTCTGTATTCGCCGGAATCCAACGAATCTCTTCCGGCACCAGCGTTCCCAAGCCGCGCACTTCGCGCACCATCGGCCCGCGTTTCACCGTATCGATCCAAACCGTCGAGCGATCCACGCTCGGCACGGCTGGTTTTAAATGCGATAACGCGACAGTAATCACAATCAGCACCAGCGCCCCTCCCGCGCCGTACATGATGCGGCGGCGGCGTTTCTTCTTGGCGGCGCCCACGCGGGGAACGTCCATGCCCGATGTTACCGGCGTAAATCCGGCGGGTCTCACAATGGTTTCGTCCGCGCGCGCTTCAGACTTCTGTCGCATCATCCGCCCTTACAGCGTGCCGATCGCGCGGAGAAAATCCGCCAGCGCGTGCGCGTTGCTCAGCAGCGGGATCGCCGCCGTCACCGCTATCGCGGCAAAGGCGATCAGCTCGCGCCCGAATTCGCCGCGCGCTTCATTGCGGAAATATTCACCCGAGATATTGCGGAACGATAGCAGCTCGCGATGCGCACAGCCGCCGTGGAAATTCGGCGGCGTCGCGATCGAGTAGTTGGAATGGATCAGCGGAAACTTGGACGCGCTCTCGTGCGCGCTGCCGCTCACATTGTGGGACAAGGTTGGTTTCATATTTTTACTTTCCTGCCGATGTGATGCGTTGGGCATCGCCAGCGGATTCAGAAATTTTTGTTGCTGGCCGCACCCTATTGCAATGGCCGTGCCAGCGTGTGCAGGAAGTTTTAAGTCGCTAGGTAAGAGCCGCTTCCGAATGCGATGGAGGCGCGCTGAACTCAGTTTCTTCGCCAGCAGTGGGATTTCGTCGTCCCGATTGTGGGACGCACAATTCTGGTCATCCTGAGCGGAGCGAAGCAAAGTCGAAGAATCCCGTGGAGTTATCTTACCGTGGTGCCACGGGATCCCTCGACTTCGCTCGGGGTGACGTGTTTACTTCGGCAATCGCAAGACCGCTTCGGCTCCGCGCGCGCCGACACGATTCGCCAGCGTCAATGAGCCGCCGTGCGCCTCCGCGATTTGCCGCGACAACGCCAGACCAATTCCCGATCCGCCAGGCTTGGTCGTGAAAAATGGCACGAAGAGATTTGTCGGATTCATAATTCCCTCGCCTTCATCGCGGATGTAAATCTCGGCGCATTCACCGGCCGCTTTCCAGCCGATGCTGACCGCGCCGCCAGTTTCCATTGATGCTTCGGCGGCATTGTGCAGCAGATTAATCAGCGCCTGCTCCACCTGCGCAGCATCCGCGCGCACCGTCATCGCCGGTCCATTCTGCACCTGTACTCGCAATCGCGTCTCCAAATTCGCCGCGCGATTGATCACTTCGCCCACGTCGATGAGCTCCTTCTGCGGCGGCGGCAGCCGCGCCAGACGCGCATACGCATGCATGAAACGGCTGAGCGATTCCGCCCGAGACGCGATCACGTTTAGACCGCTTCGCGCGTCCTCCTGCCAGTCGCCCGGCAGCGGATCGCGTCGCAGCAGATTCTCCAAACTTCCGGCAACGGATTTGATCGGCGCGAGCGAGTTATTCAGCTCGTGTCCGAGCACACGCACAAGGCGCTGCCAGGCGATGCGTTCTTCCTCCCGCAAGGTGCGGCTGAGATCGCGCAAGACGAGCAGCTCGTGCGGCAAACCGTGCTCGCGAAATGTGCTCCGGCTCACGCCCCAGCGACCGCTTCCGCCCGGAAAGGTGAGCGTAAGCGGAACGTCTGGCTCCGCATTCAGACAAACCTCCAGACCGAGATCGCGCGCATTTTTGGCCAGCAGCTTGTCCATTGGTTGCCGCAGCAAATTTTCGCCGGCCCGATTAACGAGGCGCAGTTTCCGTTGCGGATCAAAAGTGAAAACCGCCACATCGATTTCCGCCATGATCGTGCGCAGGAGCGCGGTGGCCTCGAACGCGCCCAGCCGTTGCACCCGCAGCGTTTCACCCAGCTCGTTGACTTCGAGCAGCGCTTCACCGAGCGCATCGTTCTCGCGTGCGCCGCGGGCGCGAATCGAGTAGTCGCCTTCCCTCAGGGCCGCGAGCAAATTGGTCACCGTTTGCCAGGGGCGAATCGTGTGCTCGCGCGTGCTCACGATGTAGCCGAAGGCGAAGATGACGATGAACAGCGTCAGCGTCCATTGCACCTTCGCGCTGTAATCGCCAAACCAAATCAGCGATAGCGCGACGATCGCGGCCGGCGCGACCGCGCCGATCACCAGCCACGTCAACCGGTTCTCGTGGGAAAGACGGCGCCGACCTTTGCGCGATTTCATTCCGGGGGGCGCGGGCGCCCCGCCCGCAGCAGCTGGCGCCCTCGCCAACTGCTCTGCACGCAACGTTCGTCGCAACGTTTCGAGAGTTTGCGGCGGGGCGCCCGCTCCCCGATCACAATCCATACTGCTGCAGCCGGCGATAAAACGCGCTGCGACTTAGCCCGAGCGCTTCCGCGGCCTGGCGCGCATTGCCGCCCGCGCGTGCCAGCGCCTTTTTTATCAAATACGCTTCCACTTCCTCCAGACTCATCTCCTCAAGACCGCGCGAATCGCCGCCGCCGGTCGACAATCCCAGATCGCGCGCCTTGATCTGCGACCCGCTCGACATCAACACCGCGCGCTCGATCACGTGATCGAGCTCACGCACATTTCCCGGAAACGCATGCACCATTAATCGCTCGCGTGCCGTCTCGTCGAACCCGCCGATTGTCTTCCGATATCGTTTCGTGTGCTGGCGCAGAAAACTGTTCACCAGCGGCATGATGTCTTCCTTGCGATCGCGCAACGGCGGCAGCGCGATCTCGATCGTGTTCAAGCGAAAGAGCAAATCCTGCCGGAACTTCCCGGCCGCAACTTCATCCTTCAAGTTCGAGTTTGTCGCGGAGATAATGCGGACGTTCGCGCGCAAAGTCTTCGATGATCCCACGCGCTCGAACTCACCCGTCTCCAGCATGCGCAGGAGTTTCGCCTGCAAATTCAGCGGAATGTTCGCGATCTCATCCATGAAGAGCGTGCTTTCGTCCGCCAATTCGAAGCGGCCAGCGCGGTCCGACTTCGCGTCGGTGAACGCGCCTTTGACGTGACCGAAAAGCTCGCTCTCGAAGATCGTCTCGGATAATCCGCCCATGTTTACCGTGATCATGGTGTGTGACCCGCGCGGCGAAAGGGCGTGCAGGGCCTGCGCAACCAGGCCTTTTCCGGTGCCGTTCTCGCCGGTGATGAGCACGTTGGCGTCCGAGGGCGCGACGCGTGAGATCATCTCCAGCACCGGTCGCATCGCGGGCGATTCGGCGATGATATTCGGCGCGCCGCCGCGAAGGAGCTGATTGGCCGCTTCGAGCTTGCGGCCCTTGCGCAACGCGCCCGCGAGCTCGATCTGCGTCCGCACAATCGCGAGCAGCCGCTCGTTGTCCCATGGCTTGGGCACGAAATCGCGCGCCCCGCGTTTCATCGCTTCCACCGCCAGATCGATCGACGCCCATGCCGTCATCACCACGATGGGCAAAGTGCTGTCGATCTCCTGCAGCTTCGGGATAACCTCGAGTCCCTCCTGTCCCGAAGTCGTGTCGCGGGTGTAATTGAGGTCCATCATGAGCAGCGCGTAATCGCGTTTCTCCAGCGCGTTAAAAATGCCGGCCAGCGACGTCACCGCATCCGTCTGATGGCCCTCGCCCTTGAGCAAAATGCGCAACGCCTCCAGCACATCGGGCTGATCGTCCGCGATTAAAATGCGCGCCATGCGTTTACTCTGAACTGTGTTTCTCGCGCGGTGTCAACGTTGCGACCGTGCATCTGTGCAGATGTGCAGAGGACATGCCAATAGCCCTTTCGCCGATGTAAGAACAAGCGTGGCGAATAGTTACTATCGAAACATTGCTTTTGTTCTTACTCGCAGAAGTCCCGCTCGCGGGATTTCCTCGTACCGAATGCGGGACGCCGCTGCCCTCCCCTTGATTGCCTACCGTTCAGACTGCGCTTACAATTTAGTCGCATGAGTCAGACAATCACCTTTCGTCCCACGAAAGAGCTTGCCCAGTGGATCGCGTCCGCGGCGCGAAAAAGCGGCGTGTCTCAAGGGCGTTTCATCCGCGATCATCTGGCCCAGGCACGCCGGCAGGATAACGGCTCCAGGAGATTCATGCGTCTTGCCGGCACCATCCGCGGAGCACCTGATCTCTCCACCCGCAAAGGTTTCGCGACCAAATGACCGGCATTGCCGATACCGGCTTCCTGGTTGCTTTTGCCAATCGGCGAGATTCGCATCATGACTGGGCATTCACCCTGGCGGAGCAGATTTCCGAGCCGCTCCTCACCTGCGAAGCGGTGCTGGCGGAGACGGCCTTCCATCTGCGCGACGCTGCGCTCATTACCGACATGATCGCCGAGGAGCTCGTTGTGGTCTCCTTCCGTTTGAATGAACACCTGCCGCAGATCAGCGCGCTCGCCCGCCGCTATGAGGATCGAACGCCTGACCTGGCCGATCTTTGCCTCATCCGCATGAGCGAGCTTCATCCGAACCTCAGCGTGATCACGACCGATGCGGCCGATTTTCGCGTTTACCGGCGAAACAAACGGGAGGTCATCCCACTCATTTCTCCGCCGCGCAAAAAATAATCCCGGCGGCCAAAACCCTGCTCTGCCTTGCAGACAATGATTGAGCGGACACGCATCTCGCTCCTGACCGCGATGTGCATTGTCGTGGCCAACATGATCGGCACCGGGATTTTCACCAGCCTCGGATTTCAGGTGGGTGATCTGCCGAGCGGCTTTGCCATCGTGGCGCTTTGGGCAGTCGGCGGCATTTGCGCAATATGCGGCGCGCTTTCCTACGCCGAGCTGGGCGCCGCGCTGCCCCGCTCCGGCGGTGAATACCATTTTCTGCGCGAGATTTATCATCCCGCGGTGGGATTTCTTGCCGGCTGGGTTTCGGCTACGGTCGGTTTCGCTGCGCCGGTCGCGATTGCGGCGATGCCGTTCGGCACTTATCTCGCCGAGATGATGCCGGGAGCGAGTCCACTTCTCGCCGCGCTCGCCGCTGTCTGGATTGTGACGCTCGTCTTGCTGGCCGACCTACGACTCGGCAGCGCGTTTCAGATTGCTTCCACCATTTTGAAAATTGGTTTGATTGGCGTGCTGATCATCGCCGGTTTTCTCGCGCAAAAGACGCAGCCGGTTTCATTCGCGCCACTGCAAGGTGATGGCGCATTGATCGTGAGCGCGCCATTCGCCATCAGTCTTTACTGGGTGATGTATGCCTACTCGGGGTGGAATGCTTCCACTTACATCAGCGGCGAGCTGCGGCATCCGCGCCGCAACATCCCGCTCTCGCTCGGGCTCGGCACACTTCTCGTTAGCGCGCTATATATTTTGCTCAACGTCGTCTTTATGCGCACCACGCCGGCCGCCGCAATGATGGGCAAACAACAGGTCGCCCTCATCGCCGGCACACACATCTTTGGCCCGACCGGGGCGAAACTCATGGCCGCATTCATCTGCCTCGGTTTGGTCTCAACCGTGAGCGCCATGATGTGGATCGGGCCGCGCGTGACCGCGACCATGGGCGAAGATTTGCGCGCGTTTGGCGTGTTGGCGCGGCGGACGCGCAGCGGAGTTCCCGCGGTCGCCATTCTCGTGCAGGCGGCGATTGTCACCGTGATGCTGCTGACGGCGAGCTTTCAGACGATCGTGAATTACGTGCAGTTCAGCCTCCAACTTTGTTCCGCGCTGACGGTGCTGGGCGTGTTTGTGCTGCGCTGGCGCCGGCCGAATCTGGAGCGGCCATTTCGCGCGTGGGGTTATCCGGTAACGCCACTGATTTTTCTCGCGGTCAGCGGCTGGATGCTCTGGCATTTGCTTGCCGATGCATCGACGCGAATCCCTTCGCTCCTCGGCCTGGCAACTGCTCTGAGCGGACTCGTGGTCTACTTTCTTTCGCCGAAAGAGCCGGCGCCGACTCGTGAACTCGCCTAAGCTATTTCTCGTTAGTTGTTTTCTGGGCGCGGCCTCATTGTTCGCGCAAGCGCCGCCCACAGTCGAGCAGCCCACCGCGGCAGCGGCGCCGACGCTGAATGAGACCGCGCGTTTCCTCGCCGGCCTCCCGGTGACGGGTGCGCTCGAGCCGCTCACCCACGATCCGGTCTGGCAGCAACATGCCACCGCGATGAACGAAGCGTGGGCGCGCAAAGGACGGACGCAGATCACGCCCATCCGCCAATGGATGCAGGCGAACGCGCCGGAATTTCACCGCAGCACCGACAATGTCTTCTACATGTTTAGCGGTCCCGATTTTCTCTACGCCAGCATCTTTTTCCCGGCGGCCAACGGTTACATCCTGGCCGGCCTGGAACCGGTCGGCAACGTGCCGAACATCCAGCAGTTGCCCGCCGACATGTTCACGAACGATCTGATCGCGTTGCGCAATTCGATGAACTCCATCCTGCGCTTTCAGTATTTCATCACCAAGGAAATGCGCAGCGATCTCGGCCGGGGCAACATCAGCGGCACCTTGCCCATCCTTTACGTTTTCCTCGCGCGCCTCGGCTACACGATTAACGACGTGACGCGCGTGAGTTCGCCGGCCGAAGGTGTGAGGATCACTTTCAGCGGCGGCGAACAACCGCAAACCCTTTGGTATTTCAAAACCGATCTCTCCGGTGGTAACTCCGCCTTTCTGCGCTGGTGCGCCGCGCGCGGGCCGGGACTCAGTTTGCTCAAAGCCGCATCATTCCTCATGCACGGCAGCGGCTTCTCCGGCGTGAAGAATTTCCTTCTGCAAAACAGTCGCGTGATTATTCAGGATGATTCGGGCATTCCGCTGCGCGATTTCCCGAAAGGCTGGACGGTGAATTGTTACGGCCGCTCCGTGCCCCACGGCGACGAGTTTGCCAAGTATTATCAGCCGGATCTGGCGGCGATTTATGCGCAAAACCCGCCGCCACCGCCGCTCGGTTTCGCCTTCGGTTATCACTGGCAGAAGAACGCCGGCCTTCTCATGCTGGCCACACCGCAGGGGCGCGCGCCGCTACGGGCGTTGCCGGTCGAGGAGGAGCCGCAGAAAGGTCCCGTCAGAAAATAAGCCGCCGTCGCCTTGTCGCACCACGATGAGGCGGAGCGATGGAATAACGTAGAGCCGCTGGTGACCGGAGCCGATGCAGGCGACTAGATCGGGCGGCGCATCGCGGCAGAGGCAAGCATCGCGCCAGTTCTGATCCGGCCACGGGCGTGCGAGCATTTGTTCGACCTCGATCTCGCGCCCGGACGGCGCACCGCGATTATTCCACCAGCCAAATCCGAACATCGGATTTACGGCCGAACCGCGCCAGCATTGCTCGAGCGAACGCTTCGTGATGATGGGCGCGCCGCCGCAGAGAACGAGCTCGCCAAGCTTCGCCCACTGTCTCGCCGTAAGGGTGAAGCCGGAGGCGAGCAGCGGATTGCCCGCGCGATCTTCGACGTAGCGTTGCGCGCCCAGCCCGAGCCGATGCAGGACGCGCCGTTCCAGAAAGCGCGTGGGCGATTGCCCTTTGTTTCGCAGCACGCGATGAAACACCTGAAGGGCAGCCGGTCCATAGATGAATGCGCGGCCGGGCTCGGCCATTGCCCCCGCGCGGATCGCTATCTCATCGCGATTACCGCGTTCGATTTCGTGCAGAGCGAATTTCGGGTCGAGGCCGGCGTCGAGATCGAGGAGCTGACGGATGGTAATACGCGACTTGTGCGGATCATCTCGCCATTGTGGAATCGTTTTTGCCACCGGCTCATCGAGATCGACAAATCCATCTTCAGCCGCGGCCAGCGCGGCGAGACTCCAGAATGCCTTCGTTCCGCTGTAAATCCGCAGCGGCGTCCCGGCATCCGCCCCGCCGGAATATTGCTCGAGCAGCGTCCGGCCGTCTTGAATAACGAGGCAGGAAAGACCAGCATGATGCGCTGAATAACTCGCCGCCGCGCGCATCGCGGCCGCATTCAACTCAGCGCAGGCACCGCGCGCTAACAGCACCAGCAGGCAGAGCCAGAGCAAACGAACGCGTTCAATCATCGAGCGAGTAACGTCCGAGGTAACGCTCGAATCGGTCGCCGAGCTCTCGCTCTAGCATCCGGCGAATGGCGGCGCGTTCCTTCGGCTTTAAGTGCGGGCGTTCACGAGTCGTTAGGAGACCATGATGGCCGCGATACCACGCGCGCGAGCCTTCATTCATTTCCGCGAAATTGTACGAGCGCACGCCCGGGTCGATCCCCAGGAAGCGAAGAAAAGCAAAGGTGCCCGCTTCGTTGTTGATGAAGTCTTCAAAGTAGAACACCGCCTTCTTCGCCTCCTTCAGTCGTTCGAAGGCAATGATGTTCGCAGCAAAAGCCTGGAAGCGCGGCAGCGCTTTCCGGAAAGTCATTCCCACGCGGCCGAGATAATGTGAGGTGAAGCAGTCGTAAGGGTGACGCAGGAGCAGGGCCACACGTTCATATACTTCCGCGCCGCTGGCGTCATACAAACCCGCGTAGTCTGTCCGTTTCGTTCCCTTCCGCACATCGTGGGCGCGGTCGAATAACACCGCGCCATCAGCGATGAGTTGCTTGCGACCGGGCGTGCGCACGCCGCTGAAATACTCCGTGCAGTAGCGCAGCCAGTTAAGGCCACTGCGTTGAAACGAGATCACCAGAAACCGCGCCCCCATCCCGTCGTTCAAACCCAGAGCGTCCGATCGAAGCTGCGATACTGGATGGCCTCGCTCACATGCTCGGCGTCGATCGTCTCCGCGCCTGCGAGGTCGGCAATGGTGCGCGCCACTTTCAGGATTCGGTCGTAGGCACGCGCGCTCAAGTTCAGCTCGCTCATGGCCACGCGGATCAGCTCCTGCGAATCGACATCGAGTTTGCAGAACTGTTTCAGCTGTTTCGTGCTCATCCGCGCATTGCATTTCGTTTTCGCCAGTCGCGCTCGCTGCCGTTCTCGCGCCGCGGCCACCCGTTCGCGAATCGCGGTCGATGCCTCCTCCGCGCGCTCGCTCGAAATATCGCGATACTCCACCGACGGCACCTCGATGTGCAGGTCGATCCGATCCAGCAATGGCCCCGAGATGCGCTGGCGGTAACGTTGCACCTGCACCGGCCCGCAGCGGCACTCGCGTTTGAGATCGCCGAAGTAACCGCACGGGCACGGATTCATCGCCGCCACCAGCATGAACTCGCTCGGGAACGTCACGCTGCCCGCCGCGCGCGAGACGGTGACGCGGCCATCCTCCAGCGGCTGCCGCATCACTTCGAGGGTGGAACGGTGGAACTCCGGCAGCTCATCGAGAAACAGCACACCATTGTGCGCCAGACTTACTTCGCCGGGATTCGGAATCGCGCCGCCGCCGAGCAAGCCTACATCGCTGATGGTGTGATGCGGTGAACGAAACGGGCGAATCGGCACAAACGATTGCTCGGGCGTGAGCAGACCCGCGATGCTATGAATCTTCGTCGTCTCGATCGCTTCCTCCAGGGACATCGGCGGAATGATGGTCGCGATCCGTTTCGATAACATCGACTTGCCTGAACCCGGCGGCCCGATCATGAGAATGTTGTGGCCACCCGCGACCGCAACTTCAACGGCCCGTTTCACGTGCCCCTGACCTTTGACGTCGGCGAAATCAACATCGTAGCTTTGATGCGTGGCGAAAAATTTCTCCATGTCCGCGCGGACGGGAGTGAGCGTGCATTCGCCGCGTAGAAACGAAAATGTCTCGCGCAGATTCCGCGCGGCGTAGACCGCGATGCCTTTCACCATGGCTGCTTCCTGCGCGTTCACCGCCGGCACGAAGAGCGCCTTCTTCCCGCGCTTGCGTGCTTCCAGCGCGACGGGCAACACGCCCTTTACTCCACGCACAGCGCCATCGAGCGCCAGCTCGCCGACAAAGCTGTAATCAGCGAATTGTGCCGTGTCACTTCCTTCACAGCACGCGATCATCCCGAGCGCGATCGGCAGGTCAAAGCTCGGCCCTTCTTTTTTGATATCAGCCGGCGCAAGATTCACCGTCGTGCGTCCTCGCGGCCAAAAGTAGCCACTGTTCGCGATCGCCGTAGTGACGCGATCCTTACTTTCCTTTACCGCCGCGTCCGGCAATCCCACGACGACAATGGCAGGCAATCCGCCTGCGCCATTAACCTCGATCTCAACTTCATACGCGTCGACGCCGAACACCGCGGCCGAGTAAATCTTCGCCAGCATCTGCTCAGCATGACAAAAACTCAGCCAAGTGGAAGCGCCGATGCCAGCGCGGGCGTCACCTACTAAAACCCAAGCACCAAAACCCAAATCCCAAAGAAATCCCAATCATCAAAGTCCGACGGAGGCGCGCTATTTAATTGGAGATTGAATATTGGTGTTTCTCTGGCGCTTGGGATTTGATTTATGATCGAGGCGTTCTGCCTTCCTCGGCGTCGTGCAAGTCTACCCAGGTTTGGATATCGTCCCGCTTTTCCCATCCCAAACGCTTCTTCGTCTCGAATAAGTCCGAGCTCGCTTCATCTCGCCAGCCGCGTTTAGCAAGGAACGCGTTCCAGATACTGATCTCTTCCTCGGTCCGCCTTTTCCCTCGCGTGAAACACCATTCCAGGATTTCTTCATCCGATCCGCCCTCGAGCGTTCGCGTAACTAGCTCATCGTAGTTAACTCCGAGAAACCGCGTGCAGCGCGCATCGAAAAATGTCGGATCATCTACTCCCACAAAATAGTCGGGTGCCAACTCCCCCGCGGCATGAAGGCGAATCTTATCGAGCATGCGCGCGAAATAGATCAGCCCTTTGGTCTCGCGGTAGTCACTGCACGGCATCTTCATCCTGACAAAGCATCTGGGCTTATACTAAAGTGTCAATGTCCACTTTTTCCAGATGAAGCATACCAATTCCAGCCGTCGGCCGAAACCGCCTGCGAAGACCCGGCGCCGGCGCCGCTCCATTATCGCCTTCGAGATGATCCGCCTGGACCGCTCTGCCCGCGAATCGCTCCACCAGCAACTGTATCGGCAGATTCGCGACGAATTACTTTCGACCACCCACACGGACAGTTTTTCGCGCCTTCCCTCCTCGCGTGCTCTCGCGCTCCGCCTCGGCATTTCCAGGCTCACCGTCAACCTCGCCTTTTCCAAGCTTCATGCTGAGGGTTATCTGCGCTCCCGCGTCGGATCCGGCACATTCGTTGCCCACCCGTTGCCGGAAACGTTCCTCAGCGCGCACGCCGCCAGAGTACAACCACAGACATCGCATCGCGTTCGATTGTCTGATCGGGTCAGGAACCTTCCTGACACGCGAGCGGGAAAAGACTTCGACTTCGGGATCGCCGGGCCGCCTGGCGTTTCCTTCGTTCCCGCTCTTGCCGCCCTCGATGAATTTCCCATTGAAATCTGGGAACGCCTCAGGACACAAGTGCTGACAAGAAAAGGCGCCCATTTGCTCCAGTATGCCTCAAGCCGGGGCGACGCCGACCTACGCAAAGCAGTCGCAACTTATCTCTGCGATTTCCGCGGCGCGCGCTGTCATCCCGATCAAATCATCATCACCGCCGGGACTCAGCAGGCGATGATGATCAGCGCGATGGCGCTCCTGGACCCGGGCGAGGTGGCATGGATCGAGGACCCGGGATTCTACCAGGCGCGCCGCGTTTTCACGTTTGCTGGCGCGAAAGTCGTGCCAAGACCGGTGGACGAAGAAGGCATCGTTCTCGCGCAACAGAGCAGACATCTCTCGCCTAAAATTATTTACGTTACACCTTCCCATCAGTTCCCCCTCGGCATGACGATGAGCCTGGCGCGGCGGACGGCACTGATCAGTTTCGCCCGCGCACACGATGCTTACATCTTCGAGGATGATCATAACTCGGAGTTTCGCTTTACCGGCCCCCCGCTCCCATGTTTGCAGGGACTCGATAACTCCGGGCGTGTCATCTACGCCGGCACGTTGAGTAAGATTCTCTATCCGTCTCTCCGCCTCGGTTTCCTTCTTGCGCCGGAGCAACTAGTCGAACCAATGATCAAGATTCGCGCGGTCATCGATCAACACTCATCGGCCATCGACCAGGCCACTTTGGCCCGCTTCATTTCCGAAGGCTTCTTCCTAAGTCATATCAAAAGAATGCGAAAATTGTATTCCGATCGACGAGATTACTTCATCGAACAGTTCAACAGCTTACTCGGCGAACATTTTCGTCTGCAAATTCCAGAGGCTGGATTGCACTTCGTCGCCTGGCTGCGGCAAAAGAAAGATTTGCCGCTGGTTACCCGCGTCTGCTCTGAAATTGGCATCCGGCCGACCCCGCTCTCGTCATGCTTTATTAAGGCGGAGCTGGATCCGGCGCTCACCTTTGGTTTCGCCGCTTGGTCCCGCGCGCAGATTCGAGAAGGTCTGGGCAAACTTGCGGCACGGCTTGACTCAGGCCGTGACTTGCCGGTGAAGTAACTCGATCGGTCGAGCGTCCGGGCACGGCCGCAGCGCCGCGTCCCAAAAGGCAGGCTTTTTGTCTGGCGTAGTTGCTGCTAATTCTTCTCCGGTACGCACGCCGAGCGGCTAGAGTTTGCTGAAGATCGATTCTTCTATCGGCGGATTGATGCGGATTCGTTTTACCGTCGTCGTCTCCAGCACCTTGCCGGTCTGTGGTCAGTTTCCGTATTGCCAAAAGGAAACCACACGCCCTCAACCTGGGAAACAATGCCCTGACGCATTGCGTCCCGAAACATCGGATTTTTGTCCGGTCAGAAAGTGGCACTTGCCGCGCGATCCAATACCATCGGTTCGGTGCCGAAACAGCAGGGAGAGCGCGCCAGCCGGTACGACGCCGTCATCGCAACCTTGGTGGGCGTCAGCGCGCTATTTGTCTCCAGTTACACCGCTCACGTACAGCGCGAGCAAGTCCGCGCGGCTGTCTGGCCCATCCTCCAATACGATACCAGCAATGGGCCGATGATTCGCCTGACGCTCGACAATAAAGGGGTGGGTCCCGCGATCATCCGGCATGTCAGCGTCACAGTGGATGGCCAGCCGGTGCCCAACTGGTACGAGGCCCTGCAGAAACTGCTCGGACCGGGACTGCATAATTTTTCCCAAGTCCCATAAGCGGCCGCGTGCTCTCGGCGGGAGAGTCGATCGACTTCTTCGTGCCCCGCGACACCGACGGCAGCACTCTGTCTTTCGAGAAGCCCACCCCGCTGTATTCCAAGATGAACAAGGACCGCTATCGCCTGGGCGTCGAGATCTGTTATTGCTCGACGCTGGGCGAATGCTGGATCTTGCGCAGCGGCGCAAACACCGACAACTCAACCGTCGAGACCCGCACGTGCCACGGCCCATCGGCGACGACTTTCCAGCAGTAGTTCATTGGGGCCACTGTTAGGGTAAGTAGCCTCATCACACCCGTACGATCCTTCATCTTTCCTACACGAAATGAACTAACGAGACACATACGATCAGCGATCGCGGCGGGGGAACGCCCGACCGGTAAGGTTTGCAATGCCAGTCCTCGCCCTTAACTTGGCAACCAGCCAGATCAAGGCCGAATGAAGCAGTCATCTTTCGAAAAGCGAATCCTGGAGCATGCGCCCCGCCTTCGCTGTTTCGTTCGCGGGCAAGTTAAGTCCGTGGTCGACGCAGATGATCCGTGAAGGAAGAAGGCTTGTGAGGTACTTACACGCTTTAGTGGCTGTTCTTGTCCTTGCTTGTTTCGCTCCGGCTGGCGCGCAGCAAAAGCCCCGCACGAGCCGTGATGAGCACCTATACGGATTGGCGCGCACGGACTTGAAAGCCTTCGCAAAGCAAGTCTCTGAAGGAACGAGCTCTGAGTTAGGGGAAACGCAGGCCATCGTTCTGTGGCTGACGAACCACTTTGATTGGAAGGAAACCGACTATCAGAAACGAACGGTGCGACAGATCATCGAGCGAGGCGGTGGCAACTGCAACGACCTGGCTCTGGTGGCTCTCGCGGCGATGAAGGAGCTAAACATCAAGGTGCGCCGCGTTCACGATGTCCATATCCGGAGTGAATCGGTGGCGCGCGGCGAAAGAGCCCACACGTTGGTGAAACAAAAGGGGGACAGTTATTCTGTTTTCGGCAGGCATCACAACGATCACATCTGGCTCGAGGTTTATGATTCGAAAGCTGAAGATTGGTTTCCCGCCGATCCTTGGAGCGGAGTGGTCGGAACAGAAGACTGGATGAAGGCACGCGTTTGGTTTGGCGCGCGATCGAGCCTCAATCCTGATGCGCCGGAGATGATTGTGCCCTTCGCGATCTTCGCGGCCGATGCCGACGGCAAGTTCGCGATCAACCGGACAAGGCATTACTTAGTAGACGAATTTGACCGTCTATACGGAAACAAGTTACACGAACCAACTGCTGACTGGCAGCAATGGGTCGCGCTGCTCGATTTCCTTAGCAATAAAGTGGAAGGCGCATTCGCGGGATCCGTCAATCTGCTGGGTTATGAACCTGAGATCGACAGGTTGGCCACAACATATGAACGACTCCGCGCGGCTATAGAGGCAAAGTCTCCTTCTAAAACGTAAGATCCATTACCGGATGTCAATTGACTCTCACAATAGTAGGTCTCGAGTCCTGGCACACGCTATCGACCTTGTAGTTGTCTTTATCGGTGCCTATGCCGCGTTTCTACTAAACGCCTATCAGATCCGGCAACAAGAAGATCAGCGTCGCGAGCAGCTTCTCGCCTATCTCGAAACGGATGCAGATTCAAGAGCCCGTGGCTTGCACGATTTGGTCCTAAATTACGACCGGGATATGAACGAATTCTTGCAGCGACTGGCCAACGGCGAAATGCCCGTTCTTCAGCCCGGCACTTGGGCAACCAATTTCACTGGAACTGAAGGCAATGCGCTTCTTCAAACGGGCGCCCTCGACGTTGTAGGTATCGAGACGATTGTGCAACTACTTAACGTTGATGGCTTGGAACGTAGTGGCCTAACCTTGATGGCGCACCACGAACGTTTAGACGATGCGATGATCACTCCCCATGTAGGTGAAGAGCGCACCTATTTTTACGATGCCACGACCAAACAGCTTCGACCGCAATTCGCACGTTACCTGAAGTAGATGGCTCCGTTTTTCTTCACCGCTTGAGCGATGTACGCGACCAACTTGCAACGCAAGTACATACGGAACGCAAACAATTCTTATCGCGAAGAAGATTTCCTGTCGCGCCTTAGTAGGAATACCGATGATCGACATGCTTACCGTTCTGGTGCACAGTCGCTTGAACTTTTCGATAAACAGCCGCCCACCTTGGAGTGAAGCACCTCAGGAGCGCCGGTGTTGAGCGCGTGCGCTGAGCATGAGAAGTTCAACAAAAACGCTCGGCATTGTCGCCCATAGCGCAAAGGGAGGGTGGTTCTGTTTGTTTCCTTACCGCTTGTCGTGAGGGCGCCGTGCACTTGGGGGCTCACATGCAGCATCCTAATATAGTGATGAGCGCCGTGCCGATGGGTCTGAGTATGCCCGCGTGGGGCAAGTGATTACGCGACGGAAGGGCAGTTCCTTACGCGGGGGGTGCAACAAGTTGCCGATGCCGGAGCGCATTTCTATGTGTGCGCGGACAACACTGCCATTTTGCCCTGGAGCAGATTGCCGCCGATCTGCCGATACCCGGTATCCACATTGCCGAAGTGGTTTGCCGGGAGATCATGAACCGTAAATGGAGACAAGCAGGGCTTCTGGGCACGAAATGGACGATGAGAGGACCAGTTTACGCCAAGGCAATGGAGAAACGCGGTCTTAAATGCCTGATCCCAGAAGAAAGGACACGAGAGCAGCTCAACACCGCAATTTTCGATGAATTATGCCGCGGTATATTTCGCCCGGTGACCACAGACCTTTTTCGCGCAGGCCATCGATGAACTGCGCCGCAAAGCTGCAGAATGCGTCATTCTCGGCTGCACCGAAATCCCGCTCATTATAAATTCAAGCAACTCCTCTTCCGGTGCTGGACTCGACGCGATTGTTAGCGACGCATGCGGTGGTCGAAGCTCTGAACGACGCCCCGATCAAATCCAAATCGGGCTGGATCGTTTAGTTCGGCTTTCGCTGAGAGCTCTACGAATCAGGTTGCTTGGCGATCACCTGCCGCTCTAAGTAATCGGCGGAGTGGCGGGGCAAATTGACGCCTGGCTGGCGCATGGCGAAGTCCCGGTAGCTTCAGCAGCACATCCATGAAATCAAGACACGCACTTCGACAGATACTGTCGGTAAGAACATAGACGGGAGCTTTTACCGGCGAATCG
The DNA here is from genome assembly GCA_038200165.1 of Chthoniobacterales bacterium. Lineage (GTDB taxonomy): Bacteria > Verrucomicrobiota > Verrucomicrobiia > Chthoniobacterales > UBA10450 > AV69. The sequence continues at coordinate 19,442 of JBBPYF010000080.1, forward strand.
GCGGGTAGCTGCAATCGGTGTCCCATCACACTTTCGCGCGCCAGCGTTTCGCCTTTGGCTAAAGCCGCTTTGAGCAGGTCGCGCACGCGCGAGAGAATCCCGCAGTCAGGTTAGCACGCACTGACCCCGGACAAAACATTAAGGTAATTCTTCGACAACTCATAATCCATTCGAACGGATCCGCATTGTTTTCTCGCTCACAACCCTTGTGTTCGTCACGCCTGTGAGACCAAGCGAGCATTCTATGCTGAGTGACAGAGGGCTTCACACGTATAAAGGAGAGAAGTCAGGCCAAATTAGTGTGAACTAATCCGGTATCTCGTCCCAAATCGCACGAATCTTGGCCGATCATTACGAGTAACTACATTCGACCTTAGGTTTTGAAGTGTGTTAATGATCAAAAGTATGAAGCTCTCTCTAAAGCCAATGTGGGTCGCCGCGCGGGCGACCGTGAAGTCAACCTCTGCTCGCCGTCCCTACTACTTTCTGGGAATTGCCGTCGCTACGGCTCTTCTTTATCCATCAGCTGCGAAAGCGCAGGTAACTGATCCGCGAACCCCGGAGATAACCTGGTCTGAGCTATTCCCAATCACTCGCCCGTCGGCGCGGGCATACATGGCCATGACTTATGATCCGGTGAGCGGCAAAATAGTCATGTTTGCGGGTGATGATGGGAACAAACATCTAAATGACACATGGCTGTTTGACGGCCTCAATTGGACGCGGATCAAAACCGACCGGAGTCCCCGGGGGCGCGCTGACACCCAGATGGCTTATGGCGCAGTCTCACGCAAAGTAGTTCTGTTCGGGGGATTCGATGGCGCCTCTTACCTGAACGATACGTGGCTGTGGGATGGTGCGACCCTGACGTGGGAGAAGGCATGTCCGCTTCATTCTCCTCCGGCCGTGACGGGTCCATCGCTGTTTACCGATCCAAATGGGAGGGTAGATAAATTTGGCGGAGCAAATCGCGGCGTCTACAGCGGCGATATGTGGCAGTGGAACGGCAGCGACTGGGTGCAACTGCATCCCACTAACGCCCCCACTGCGCGATCCCAGGCAGCCGTTGCCGTCAACGAGATCACAAAAGAAGTCGTATTGTTTGGCGGACTCGGTCATGTCAATCCGGATAATACCTGGACATACGACGGCACGACCTGGACGTTGCAGTCTCCGATGACGCAAACTCGATCGGTTTACGCCGGGTCGGCCATGTTTGATGCGTATTTTCAAAACGTAGTGCTGTTCGGCGGAGACTCCGGTGGGACTGAGCAGAAGACATCTTGGTTGCGGAGCGGGTATTCGTGGAACCGCTTACCCGTCACGCAAGCTCCCCAGCCGCGAGAAGGTGCCGGTAGCGCTTTCCATCCCGTAGTGGGACGCGCAATCATGTTTGGCGGAGCGAATGGCGGGACAGACCTCAATGACACCTGGCAGCTTCTTCCCTGACATGGTTCTTGCCTAATCTTTGGAATTGGAAACCCGGGGTAGGCTCCTGCTCTGGGATGGACACGGCACGATTGAGCAGTTAACAAGCCCCAATGTTCAAGGAACAGCCGTTTGAGTAACTAGTTTATCAGAGGCACACTTAAGCGTGTTGAAAGAGTCACCGCTGTTTATTCGGGCACATGACCAGCATGGATAATCCCAACTCCTTAGTCAATGGAGGTTGCTATTGTGGAGCGGTCCGGTTCAGGCTAGATGGCCTCACATTGCACCAAGCAATGTGCCATTGCGCGAACTGTCGGAGCGCAATCGGTGGCGTGGATCACAGTACCAGCTTCAGGTTTCACCCTGGAGAAGGAAGCTCCCAAAATTTTTCACACGCCGACGGCGGCGCGGCGGTCGTTTTGCGACCTTTGCGGAACGTCGCTCACCCTACGAGAGTAATTTACGACCGGGCGAGATAGATATTACCACCGCCAGCCTCGACGAACCGGAATGCTTCGCGCCGACCAGAGACGTTTTTGGTGAGGAGAAACTCAGCTGGGTGCGCCTCACATAGAGTGCATCGCCAAAGATCAGTTACCCCTGGGCGCGCCGGAGGTAAATAGGTGTTCATGAGGCCCGCCAATGGAAATAACTGATCTTTGAATCTTAAACTGAAGGTGATATAGATATCGCCACTGAAGCCCAAATGAGGCGAAACTTTTCGCTCCAACCAGAGACGTCTTCGTAGACGAGAGACTCAGCTGGGTTCGGATCCCGTGGACCGAATCGCTAAAGATGAACTGGGCACTCGATTTATCTCGCGGAAGTGTCCCCCAGGCGCAATTAAGTGGCATCGCTGTAAAGCGTGCTGGAAATGCCGAGAGTTTTGCCGCTCTCGTGTAGAATAAGCTACTCTACAAGCAGCACGTATGTCGCGCACAAAATGGGCGGAGCGGGAACTTTCCAATGAAGTTATTTGCGCTCCGCCGTCTGTTGATAAAGCGCGTTGAGCCAGTGTCCGCCGCGTCTGATGTAGAGCGAACTAACCCAAACCGGACTGGGAACGGCCTTGCCCCCGCAGGTTGTCTCCTGTGCCGCGTGATATACTAAGAGTGCTGTGTTCGCGTCGAACGTCGTCAACGCGAAATGATCAACCGTGTAATTTTTAACCACGCAAACCGGGCTACCAACGAAACTCACAACGGCCGACTTATTGAATGGGCCGCTCGTGCCAAGCTCAACGTGATCGTCAGAGAGGAAGTTCTCGTAGAACTTGCCATCCCGACTTTTCCAAGCCTCCCACGATTGCTTTTCTAGCTTTACCAGCGCTTCTTTGAGGTCCTCCTTACCGTTTCGAGGCTCTTCTCCAATTGCCCGTAAAGCGGCGCAAGCAGCAATCAGAGCGATACTAATAGTAACTGTTTTCTTCATCACTTTTTTTCAAGTCGCAATTAATACGGTCGACAGGAGGCGACGACAACAAGCCGAGTGAACTACGTCCCAAAACGTCTCTTTTTTGTCTACTTGGAACTGGAGGCAGAAGGTCTTTTCACCTTTTTCCATCGAATCGTGGCCGCGAACGCAGTGAGGCCGGGCGTAGCCGGATCATTCTGGCGCTTGTCTTTCACACGAACGACAGCGGCCGAGGCTTGGACCTCGACCGCTGCAATCAACCTAACAGTGGGAGAACCTTAGAACTTTTTCGCGATTTCGAAGTAAAGAAATCGCCCATATGGATCGTAAACAGACAGGTCGGTATTACTGTTCGCTCCCTCGACGTATGACGGCTTCCGGTCGAAAATATTGTTGCAGCCTACCGCTACAGTCGTCCCGTTGAGCATTCTGTCTAACATGGTCATGCTTGCTCCGGCCACTGGAGCGGGTGCAGCATTCTTGCCGTCGCGCATGTTCTTAGAGTCCTTGGGTTCAGGGGCAGCAGTCGAAGCTGGTGTCTCCCGTACGAAGGTATATTGCAGACGACCATCGAACGTCACATAATCTTGTACCTGCTGGAATGTTCTGAAGTCTTCTGTCTCCGGATCGTGACCAACGGCGTTAAACACCTTCGGGATATAGTTAGCGATGAGGGAGGCGGTTAAACCTTGCCAGCGGTATTCACCCAGGAACGCTAGTTTGTAGTCAGGAACGATACCTATGCCCTCAGTATTATCCAGGTTAAGGAGGTTGTAATACTGAAGGAAGGGCGTCGTCTTGGCTTCGTATTGGGTGTAGACGATCGCGTTTACGCCCAGCTCGAACTGGCCAAAGGTTCGCAAATCGGCGGTGTAGTGCGCACTCATGTCCACGCCTTCGGCGTGCACCGCACCAATGTTCCTAAGCTGATCGCTAATAAAGACGGCCTGTAGGTTGCCAAACAACTGGTTTACCCCAGTTACGGGTGTAGCGCCTGGCTGTCCCGGGTAGTTGTTGAACGCAAGATATTGAGCATAGGGCGAGGCTGGGCCGAGTTTGTTGACACTTTGGATAATGAGGTTTCCACCAAAGGGCGCAGCGAGGCCCAATTGAAGCGTGCGGAAGTAATCCGCCGTGATAACCAAGCCGGGCACATTGCTCGGGCTATAGACGAAGCCCGCCGAATAGCTCTCGGCCTTAGACGGAACTAAGTCCGGATTCGAGGCGACTGCGATGTTGGCCTGTCCTTGCACCACTCCGTTAATACTGATTTGAGGTGTGGCGCCCGGAATCGTAGGTCCAAACAATTGGAATAGGTTTGGAGCAATGAAGGAGTTGGAATAAGTTGCGCGCAGCGTCAGGTCCTTGATCGGCTGGTAGCGCAAACTGAGCTTTGGCACCTTCGCGTCTTCCTTCACCCCGTCGTAATGATCGTAGCGTCCGGCCAGGTTGACCTCGAGGTTGTACACGCCCGGCACATGCATTGACTCGCCGACAATCGGAACGCTTACCTCAGCGAAGAAGGAATAAATGTCGCGTTTGATGGAGAGATCAGCGACTGGAACGGAGAAGAGAAATATCTCCGGCGAATCCTTGATCTTAAACCCTTCCTGCCGGAATTCAGCGCCAACCGACAGACCAACTTTCCCACCCGGAAGCTCAAACGGGAAGCCGACCAGCTTGGCGTCGAAAACGCGCTGGAACGAGCTTAGCGCACGAATGTTTGAGCCGAAAATCGTATTAAACTGCTCGCGTGATACCTGCCCAGGCCCAGTGCCGATCGGATCAACGGCAAAGAAGTCAAGCGCCGGAATTGGCAGACCTTGAAGGTCGACGGCAGTTCCCGCGATCATGGCGTTCAACTGCTGAGCATTGACGAGGTTCGAGTTGACGAATGAGATGTCGTATTTGCTGTAGTAGCCAGCCGTTTCAAACGTCCAGTCAGGGGTAATCTGCGAACGAATACCGCCAAGGAACCGATAGAAGCTGTTGGTGTTGTCAAAAATACGCGGATTAGTCGCATTATAGCGATTGGATGCGGAAAGGAGGAACGGGCCGCCCCTGAAAAAGCGTCGAGAGATTGCTGGAAAGGATTGAATGGAGCTGGCGCACCTCGGTTTTCCGGCACCAGGTTGCCGGTGTTCGGATCAACGCGGACAGATCCGAGGATGATGACTCCCGAGTTGGTATTGAGCGGCTGAGCGTTAAGAAAAGCCTGATAGTCGGAATTGGAATAGAGGAAGTTACCGAATATCTCTAATTGCTTACCGAAAATCTGGTGGTCAGCGGAAGCAATGACGTTAGTGCGCGCCGTATCCAGGGTGTTGCCCGGAATCTGTGATGTGTCGAAAGTCAGGACTTTCCCGAGCGTAGCGGGCGCGTAGAACTGCGGGATTCCCGCATAGCCCACGCCAGGTGCGATCGAGCCGGGCGTCGCCCCCACGTTGAAAGGAGAGTTCGCAACAATGGGGCCCGGAAAGTGCAGCGGGTCTTCACCAATGATCAGGTAACGGCTGTTTGCATCGCGGACCGATCCGCCGAAATTCGTCGTTAAGGCGATTTCGGGACTCGAGTAGGAGCGTTGCCGCTGAAAGACCGGGTCGATTTCATAATACTGCATGCCGGCGGTAATCTGTGTGGTCTCATTCCCGACACCAGCGACGGCATAGCCGCGGCGCTCAGCGACAGCGCCTTCCAGGGTGGTCCCATAGCGGAAGCCAAGCTCTGCACCTTGGAAGTCATCTTTAGTAAAGATATTAACAACACCACCCACTGCTTCCGACCCATAGAGAGCCGAAGCACCATCCTTCAACACTTCAATCCGGCTGATCAGTGCGGTTGGGAATAATTGCACGTCGGTAAATTGAATACCGCCCGCTGAGATCGCCGGAATCCGCGATGCGCCGGCCTTCGTACAAGACAAGAGTGGGAAAGCCCCGGATTGAAATGGCCGCACCACCGAGAGTGGCACCTGACGCGATGTTGGCGTTGGTTGTGCCCAGGTTGCCTGCACCCGTGAAGCTTGGGTTGCGCTTTTGTAAGATGTTTAACACTCCCTGGCTGCCGGAGCGATTGACTTCCTGAGTAGTGAGAGTATCGACCGGCGAGGCAGTGACCTCCTCGGCGGTGGGAATGTTTGATCCGGTGACGACCACGCGCTCGGCACTGGCTTCGCCTGCGGATTGCGAGGCTGGAGGCGCGGCTGGTCCTGGCCCAAGCTCGGGCGTTTGTGACGCGGGCGAGCCAGCCGCCTGCTGTGCGCGCGCGCTAAGAGTCATGAGAAGCGGAATGGCGACGCCCGTGACGAGCACCAGGCGACGAAGCCGCAAAGATTTGATTGCCTTGTTAGTCATGTGTTTATCCATTGGTTAGTTAAGGTGAGTAGAATGAGCATCTGAATTCATCTTCAGTTGCCTCTTCATGCGGCGCAGATTATGTGCGCGGTAGCTTCGAGCGTTAGGACAAACTTCCGTTTCTTTGGGCCAACCAGCTACCCGAATAGTAAAGCTCCCTTGGTCGAGGTAGTTCGCGGACAACATCTGCAATGAAACGTTCATCTGCTCGCCCTCCTCGGCGCGGACGGCCGTTAGCTCGATCCGACGGCCCTCGTCCTTAGAGCGGGCGCCCGCGACTACACCTAACCTTGCGCGGTAGGTGCTTGGTCGCATACCGACAAAGCGTTCGAACGTTTTACTAAAAACATCCGCGCTTTTGTAACCCAATGAGCTCGCGATATTTTCAAGGCTGGTTCGCGGCACCAGCAATCGCCTTCGCGCTTCCGTCATGCGCGCGCCCGCGACAAACTCAGCCGGTGTTTTGCCGAAGTTCTTGTGAAAGAGCCGGGTGAAATTTCGCCGCGACATGCACGCTCGCTGCGCCAGAGCGTCGACGGAGAGATCCTCGCGCAGATTGCACAGGATCCAACCCGCCAGGTCGGAGAAGCGATCGGAAGATTCGACCTGGAACTGAAGCGGCTCCGAATACTGCTCCTCGTTGCCTTGCCGCTTGAGGTGAACTATGAGCTCGCGCGCGAGTTTGAGGGCAAGTGTTCTGCCAAAGTCGGCTTCGATTAATGCAAGAGAGAAATCGACCACTGATGTTCCGCCCGCGCAGGTGTAGAATGGACCGTCGCGGACAAAGAGCCGATTGGAATGAACGCGCAGCCTCGGGAACCGGGCCGCGACATCTTTACCGAAACGCCAGTGGGTCGCCACTTCCCGGCCATCGAGCAATCCAGTTGCGGCCAGGGCGTATATACCGGTACCAAGTGTGGCGATTCGTCTTGTGGTCGGTGCGCGGAAGTTGACCCATTTCGCGATCTTCCGGCAAAGCGTTGGGGCGCGAATCGCTTCGCCGCCGCAGACTATCAGGGTATCAAGCTCCGGCGCATTTTCGAACTGCGCGGTCGGCTTGACCATCAGGCCTGAACTGATGCAGGGATCAGTAGTCAGGCCGACAGTCAGAACATTGTAGCATCCACACTGGCACCCGTAGTTCGTAGGCACGTGAGCGCGAGTGAAGGCTTCTGCCGCTGCGCTCATTTCAGCGGCGGCCATCTCGTCGAAGACGATGAAACCGATGGTTTTCGGACTCATCGGCGCTTCGGTAATAAGCTGTCCACATCAATATAAGCCACAAAGCCGATGAAAACGGCTCATGCTCCGGTCCGCGGCTGGACGCGAAGTTGAACGGCGGGTATGCTTTTAGCCTCTATGTCAGGCGGTGGCTTGCAGTGAACGGCGAAATAAAACAACCGGCCGAACCAGGCCAAAGTGATACTCCGGATCTATCTCCGGCCACCTACGACACCTTGCGCCGTCTCGCCGCCCAATACCTTAGAGGCGAACGCGCGGACCACACCTTGCAGGCAACGGCGCTTCTCCACGAAGCCTTGTTGCGCGTGCTTAAACAGCCAGACAATCGATGGCGTGATGAAGCACATATGGCGGCCTTTGCCGCCCGAGCCATGCGGCGCATCTTGATCAGCTATGGGGTGGCGCGTAGGCGCTTGAAAAGAGGTGGAGCGTCACTAACGCGCCTGCCCCTGGATGAGGTTTTGGATTTTTGCCAGGAGCGCAATCTCAATCTGGAAATGGTCGACCAGGCGCTGGAGGAGCTGGAAACGGTGGACGCGAGACAGGCGCAGATTGTCGAGTTACGATTCTTTGCTGGCCAGACCATCGAGGAGATTGCTTCAGTCTTGCAATTGTCACCGGCAACCGTTAAGCGGGACTGGACTACGGCGAAGTTATGGCTCAGAGCTTATCTCTCAACTAACGATTCCTGAGTAGAGGTTAACTACCATGCCAACAATCTCCGATAAAGCTCACTGGCACCGACTCAAGAGTATTCTCGCCGATGTTCTCGAGCTGCCGACCGAGGAGTGTCGCGTGGAAACACTCAGACTGGCCTGCACCGATGACCCCAGTCTCATCGCGGAGGCGGAAGCGCTGCTGAACCAGGACACGACCGCGCTCGAGCATTTCGCCGAGTTGGCGGCTACCACTCTGCGCGATGACCTGCCCACCCGCGTGGGGGAACGATTAGGCTCCTATGCCATCACGCGCGAGATCGGCCGCGGTGGGATGGGTGCTGTTTACCTGGCGCAAAGAGCAGATGGACAATTCGAGAAGCAGGTCGCAATCAAGATACTCAAGCGCGGGACAAACACGGAGGAGGTGCTGCGCCGGTTCGGAGCAGAGCGCCAGATATTGGCAAACCTCGATCATACTAACATCACCCGATTGCTCGATGCCGGAGTCACAAGGGATGGTCTGCCGTACGTGGTGATGGAGTTTGTCGATGGCGAACCGATTACCAGTTATGCGCAGAAAGAGAACTGTTCTATTCGCCAGCGCCTCGAGCTATTTTTTAAGGTTTGTTCCGCAGTGGAGTCCGCGCACAAGAAAGGTGTGATCCACCGCGATATCAAACCTTCCAACGTTCTAGTGAAGAGCGACGGCGAGGTAAAGCTGCTCGATTTCGGTATTGCCAAAGTAGCGAGCGGCCAGCCGGATGATGTAACTGTGGTGGCGGAGCGGCGGCTTACGCCTAAATACGCAGCGCCCGAGCAAAGGACCAGTCACTCGCCTACAATCGCGAGCGACATCTACTCCCTTGGAGTATTGCTTTCGGAGCTGTTAGAGTTGCGGAATTCCAGTCGGGAAGACACTGATGGCTCGCTCCGGGGTTGTGTCAGGAATGTAGTCACAAAAGCAACTCAGGCGGAACCAGGAAAGCGGTATCCCTCGGCCGCAGCGTTAGCTGAGTCGGCTCAGGAATGTCTCAGCCATTCGCGCGGTTTAATTGTATCGGGCCTGTTCGGCCGAAGGCGAGCTAGCTTAGCAACAGCGGCTGCGATGATGCTGTTAGCAGTTGTAGCGGCTTCGTTTTTCTGGCCGAAAGCGACCTCGATCATCAGAGGTAGTTCATCAGCTAATTTCGGAGCGCCTTTGCCCTCGAAGTCTTCAGAAATCCGCTCGATTGCGATCCTCCCCTTTGTTCCCTTACCGCATGATAATAACGATCTGCTCGGGCTTGGCATGGCTGACGCCGTCATTGGTCGGCTTAGCGGATTAAAACAACTGATCGTGTTGCCTACGGCTGCGGTTTCGCGGTTCCGAGGTGCATCAGAAGATCCAATTTCCGCAGGAAACAAATTGAATGTCGATGCTGTCCTCAGCGGAACTGTGCAACGCGCTGCAGATCGGATCCGCGTCACCGTTCAACTCGCGAACGTCTCCTCCCGCCGCACCTTATGGGCAGACAGCTTCGACCAAACGTCGACTGATATATTCGCGATCCAGGATTCAATCTCAGAAAAAGTCGCCCGCTCTTTGGCGGTGAATCTGACCGAGGCGGATCGGCAGCAGCTGGAAAAACATTACACGGGAGATACTGCTGCATATGAGTCGTATCTCCTCGGCGTCTCGGCCTATAACTTGCGCACGAAAGAAGGGCTGCAAAAGGCTATCGCTTACTTTGAACAAGCAGTGGCAAGTGACCCGCATTATGCGCTGGCATACGCTCTGATGTCTGATTGCTACTTTCTACAGGGCTACTACAGCTACGAATCTTCGGAGGTAACAATTTCGAAGGCACGTGCTGCGGCAGAGAAGGCCCTCTCTCTCGATAGCTCGCTTGCAGAAGCGCATCTGGCAATGTCAACGCTTGAGCGCCGCGATTCACCAGATGCGCCTGGAGTAAAGTCGGTGCTTCGGGCGATAAGTCTTAACCCAAACTACGCGCTGGCACATCAACGTTACGCCTGGTTCCTTTGCTGTAGCGGGCAATTAGAGCAGGCCCTCCAGGAAATGAAAAAGGCGCAGGCCCTGGATCCGCTCTCTTCTACCAATAACACTGCTCTTGGTATCATGTTGCTTTTCGCCCGACGTTATCCGGAAGGGTTGCATTATTGCGAACTGGCGGCGGAGTTGAATCAGAATGAGCCCTACATTCAGGGCAACCTTGCGTATGCATACCTGCTCAATCGACAGTACGAGAAGGCACTCATGCATTCACGGAAGGTGGAAGAAATCGATCCGAGCATGCACGGGGAAACTGTAGCGCAGATTGCGACTATTCTCGTCCATGCCGGACGCACCCAGGAGGCGGATCAACTCATGCCGGAGTTGCTTGCTTTGGCTGAGGCCAAGAAAGTGGACCCTTACAACATGACCTTGTTGTATGCTGCGCGCGGCGATTCGGAAAAGGCGCTGCACTGGTTTGGCCAGAGCGAATCGAAAGCTGTAAATTCGCCCGGCTTATTGCGGTATGATCCGCAGCTTGATCCCATACGTTCCGAGAGCAGGTTCCAAACTCTGGTACGGCAGCACGAACTTGCCATGTCAGGAGCCAACTAGAGGGCAGTGGAGCTGATTGCCCCGGGGTTTCGACTCGGCGAATGGCAAATGCAGCGCAACTCCTGTCGAGTCGTTAGCTAAAATAGGCGATCGAGGCCGGGCAGCAGGCTGCAGGCATCGCTGCTGCCGTTGAGAAGAAGGACGCGCAATGACTCCTTGTGCAACTGGAAGACGCTGATCGATGCCGAGTCGACTTGGATGCGATGGAATAAATCGAGCGGCAGATCGAACGCGTAAGCCATGGTGGCGCGGATGACATCACGAGAGTGAAGATAACGACGAACTGGTATCGCGCCGCCAGCTCTCGAATTTGCGCACGACGAAAGTTTGCACCTCGAGCATCGTCTCGCCGTTCGGCGCGGCGGAGAAACTGCGAAACGAATTCCAAGTGTGAAATTCCTCGCGTCCGAAGCTCCTTAAACTCGCAGTTTGTCCAGTCGCCGAACTCCGATTTCGTTGAACTCCTTGCCACTTGCAGCGGTAAACCGAGGCGCTG
>JBBPYF010000081.1:0-49647 GCA_038200165.1 Chthoniobacterales bacterium
GAGACCGGCCAGCTCGTCATGATGCTGCAGGAAGAAGTGAAATTCGACATGTACTTCCGCTGTTATTCCATCGATCAGACGAAGGTGCGCGTCATGCCCTACGAGCCGCGGCACCCTTATCATTTGCGTTACCAAACCGAGTGGCAGGCGCCGAAGGAGATTCTCGCGAAGGTCGAGTGGGGCGTGCGCCGGCTCAACGGATACCTCGGCTATGACCTCAACACGGTCGAGTTCGCAATCCGCGACGGAGTACCGGTGGCGATCGATTTTTGTAATCCTTCCCCGGACGCGGAAGTGACCTCGGTGGGTCAGGCAAATTTCGACTGGGTGGTGGATGCTGTTTCCGACATGGCCATTCGCAAAGCGCGCGAGCATCAACCCGGCCGCGATAATTTGAGCTGGGGGAAGTTCGTGCAGGCGGCGGTGGCGCGGCAATCATTGGGCGATATAAAATAAAGCGGCCGTCATCCCGAGCGCAGCCGAGAAATCCCGCGGAAGTCACCTTCAAGGTTTCGCCACGGGATCCCTCGACTGCGCTCGGGATGACTGGCAGTTCGGACACCACACTGTAGTGCGACCGCCGATTGTTTCCCGGCGAAGCACCGTTCGATGCCGCGGACACTTCCCCCCTGTCCTCCAGCGTTGATGAATCAGCCAGCCCCGGGGCAGATCTGCATCATCCGGTCCGATGACGCGGAGCGATTCGCGCGCGACGAAACGTGTCGCACGAAACAATCGTGCGCGCGCTTTCTCGCTCAACTCGGTGGTGCGTTTCGCCGGCAGAACCCGCGCGCGCCAGAGAATCTCGTCCGCCATCCAGTTGCCGATTCCGGGAAAACCGGACTGCATCAGCAGCACGGCCTTGATAGGCGCCTTTGCATGTCGCGCGAGGAGGTTATCAAAGAACGCGCGCGTGAGCTCCGCGATTTCGGGAATGGTTTCGTCCCACCACTCCGGCGCGACTTTCCCATGGTGAAACTGGACGCGGCCGAACTGGCGCGCGTCGCGAAAGACAAGCGCGCGTCGGTGTTGGAAGAGCACCAGATGATCATGTTTCTGAGGCCGATAATTGGCGGTTGCCGTCTCGAGGCGGCCAGTCATACCGAGATGAATCCCGAGCCAGTTCTCGTTAGAAAAGCGAAACAGCATCCGTTTGCCGCGGGCCCGTGAGTTGAGCAGGCGGACGCCGGTCAGCTCGCGTTTCAGCTCCCGCGTGTTCGTGCCGCGGAACACCCGCTTGCGCGCATGCAGGGCCACCGCAGTAACACGGCTCCCGATTCCAACGTTCCATTGTCGTCGGAAAAATTCGACCTCGGCCAGCTCGGGCATCCCGCACGCTCGCGGTCATTCCGAGCGGAGTCGAGGAATCCCGCCGAAGTTAGCTGAGAGGTTGCGCTACGGGATCCCTCCACTCCGCTTCGCTTCGGTCGGGATGACTGCTGTGCAAGCTTTGCCTGTTTCGTCGCCATCGCTAGTTTCTTACCGATGGAGAAGGTCATTATCGTGGGCAGCGGGTGCGCGGGACTGACGGCGGCGATTTATGCCGCGCGCGCCAATCTCAACCCGCTTGTGCTCGAAGGGAGTCAGCCGGGCGGCCAGCTTTCCACCACCACGCTGGTGGAAAATTTTCCCGGATTTCCCGAAGGCATCGACGGGCCGCAATTGATCATGAACATGCACGCGCAGGCGGAGAGATTCGGCGCGCGCTTCTCCTATGCAGAAGCGACCGGATTCGAGCCGATGAACTCGCATGTGCGCCTGCAAGTGGACGACGAGAAGTGGCTTGAAACGCAATCGCTCATCATCGCCAGCGGCGCGTCGGCGAAATGGCTCGGCTTGGAAAATGAAGAGAAGATGATCGGCCACGGGCTGACTTCGTGCGCGACGTGCGATGGCGCGTTTTATCGCAATGTGCCGGTGTGCGTGGTCGGTGGCGGTGATTCGGCGGCGGAGGAAGCGCTTTTCCTAACCCGGTTCGCATCCAAGGTTTACCTCATCCATCGGCGCGACAAACTGCGCGCGTCCAAAATCATGGCCGATCGCGTACTGCGTTGCGACAAGATTGAGCCGATCTGGAACCATGTGATCGCGCATTACGTGCCGGATGAGAAAAGTGAAATGAGCGCGGTGGATTTGCGCGATGTGCGCACCCACGCGGAGCGGCGACTGCCGGTGGCGTGCGTCTTTGTCGCGATCGGTCACGAGCCGAACGCGAAACCTTACACCGGCAAGTTGGAGATGGACGGCGAAGGCTATCTCATGACGAAGAAGTTAGTGGAGAGCAAACATCCCGGCGTTTTCATTGCCGGCGACGTGGCCGATCGCGTCTACAAACAGGCGATCACGGCAGCAGGCGCAGGCTGCGCCGCGGCGATGGAAGCGGAGAAATACCTGAGCGGACTGGAGCATTGAGCTCGTCATCCCGAGCGGAGCGCAGCAGAGTTGAGGGATCCCGTAGCGTTACCCTTCCGGTGCGCCGCGGGATTCCTCGACTTCGCTCGGAATGACGCCGCAGTGAAGCTCTTTGACCTGACGCAGTTCTACTCGCCCTTCAGCGGCGGGGTGAAACGTTATCTTCACGAGAAGATCGCGTTCATCCAAAACGGAACGGAGCACGAGCATGTGCTCATCGTTCCGGGAGCGACCAATGAGTGCACCACGTCCGCGCGATCGCGCGTTTACACCATCCGCTCGCCGCTGGTCTCGTGCACATCGCGTTACCGCGCGCTGCTCGATCTGCGCGCGGTCGATGGAATCATCCGCCGCGAGCAACCTGATTTGATCGAATCGAGCGATCCGTATCAACTCGGCTGGCGCGCGATCCGCACCGGTGGCGAGCTGAAGATTCCGGTCGTCGCGTTTTATCATTCGCATTTCGCGGAGGCGCATCTTCGGTTTGATGCGCTGCGGCATCTTGCGCGCCATTACGTGCGCAACCTCTATAACCGGTTCGCCGCCACGCTCGTGCCGTCGCGTGGTCTCGCTGAGGTCCTAAACAGTTGGGGAGTTCAGAATGTCCGAACTGTTAGTCTCGGTGTGAACACCGACATCTTCAGCGTCGCGTCGAATGACGACGCTGCCACGCGCGAGCAGCTCGGTGTTCCCGATTCGCGCGTGCTTCTGCTTTACGTCGGCCGTCTATCACCGGAGAAAAATACGCGGACACTCTTCCGCGCATTTGCGGAACTAAACGCGCGCGCGCCGGAGCGATTTCATCTTCTCGTCATTGGTGACGGACCGGAGCGAAAGGACTTCCACCAGCTGCAAGCGCAATGCTCCAATGTGAGCTGGCTGCAATATTGCATCGAGCCGGCCAAACTGGCGCGCTATTATCGCGCGGCGGATTTGTTCGTGCATCCGGGAATGCAGGAAACGTTTGGCCTCGCCGCGCTGGAAAGTCAGGCGTGCGGCACGCCAGTCGTGGGAATTCGCGGCAGTTTCATGGATGAAGTGATCCGGCATGACCAGAGCTGCTGGGCGGAAGAAGATAGCTTACTTGCGCGCGCCATTGAGCGCGCGTGCGAAAATGGCTTGCCGGCTAAAGGAGAGGGCGCGGCGAAGCTGGTCGCGCAAGAGTTTGCCTGGCCGCGTATTTTCGAACGGTTGTTTTACATTTACCACGAAACTTGCTCTAAATATCGGACGTAAATGGACCGAGACGTAGCGCCTGCTTACACCATTCGCGGATACCGCCGCTCCGATCGCGCGGCGGTGCGCGAGCTCTGTTGTGCCACCGGGTTTTTGGGTGCGCCGATCGATCCAGTTTTCGAAGACCGCGAGCTGTTCGCCGATTTTCTAACCACCTACTACACCGATCACGAACCCGAATCGTCCTTCGTGCTGGAAATCGATGGCGAGATTCGCGGTTACCTGCTCGGGTCGCGCAAGCCGCTGCAAAATCAGCTCTACGCCTTCGCGCAAAATGTTGTCCTCTTCTTCCGCGCGCTTCTGCGTTACCCGCGCTACAAAGTTCGCTCGCGCAAATTCATTCGCTGGGTGGTTTGTTACGGCTGGCGCGAAGTGCCGGCCGCGCCGCGCTTCACCCCGCATTTTCACATCAATCTGCTGCCGGACGCGCGCCGAGTCTCGACCACGCGTGCACTCTTCAGCGCGTATTTCCGCTATCTTTATCAATGCGGCGAACGGCACGTTTACGGACAGATCGTGACGTTCGAAAGCCGGCGCGGGGAGAAGCTTTTCGAACGCTACGGCTTCAGGGTGCTGAATCGCGCCCAGATCACGAAATACAAATCGTTTTATCCGGAATCAGTTTATCTCAGCACGGTGATCAAGAATCTCGAGACAGCCGGGCCGCTCTCGGCCTATTCGCGACCGCGGACATAACCGGCGTTTGATACAAACGCCTCTACACCGCTCTCGCGGAGAGCGAGCGCGCAGGCGAAACCGGCTGGCGCGGCAAGGTCGTGCAGGGTATAGCGCTTTGTTCCCGCTACGGTCGCGGCATCGCTGACGTCGATCGCCTGCATTTCACCGACACTCAGCCCTGCCGCTTTCACGCAAGCTTCCTTGCGCGCCCAGGCGTGAAGAAATGTGGCCGTGCGCACCGGGTCGGTTTCAATCGCGTGCCAGAAACCGAACTCGCGCGGCGTAAGTACTCGCGCGGCCAGAGCCGATAACTCGCAGCCGTTCCGCGTGAGCGATTCCGCCGATTCCAGATCGATGCCTACCGCGCGTTCCGACGCCAAAGCGAACACGGCCCAGTCTTCAGAATGTGACATGTTGAAGTGCAAACCGAACTTTCCCGCAAGCGCCGGTTTGCCTTTGATGCCGCGCTGCAAGCTAACTTTAAAGCATCCGAGCGCAGCGCTCAGCAGCTGCCGAAGCAAGCCATGCGCGATCACGAAGCGCTGCCGATCGCGTTTAAAACGGAATCGCGCGGCGCGATCGCGCTCCGCGTCATCGAGCGAATCGCCGAGCTCCGTCATCTCCGGGGCCGATGCTGAGCCGAGGTGCGCTCGCCAGATTTCCACGTCGCGTTCAGGTGATGACACTCGCCGCAGGAGCCGATGTGGAGCTGCAGTTGTGCCGCAGCCGGCATGGTCGTTCCGATTCAACTTAGAACGGGCTGTGTCCTGTTTTGCGATATCGCGCTTGATGCCGGCGGCCGGGCCGTGCTGCGCGCGAGAGCGCCGTTGATCGTTTCCGCCAGATCATCCACGTGGGCCGTGATGCATTCGAGATGGCTCCCTTTGAGCGGACGCACGGCGGCCTTTGGCGCCAGCCGCGTCCATGCTTCTTCGAGATGATCGCCGCGATGCAATAAATCTTCTGACAGCAGTACCACCATCGGGCCCCAGTATTGGCGCGGCCGATAACCCACCGCAGCCCAGAGGAACGTCGACGGCACATCGCGGTGATTGGCCCCCGAAGTCGTGCTGCCGGAAGTCCCAGGTTTTTGTCCCGAATTTTCCCGCGGGCTGATTTTCCGCAGCTGGCGCGCGAGCAGCCGTGCCTGCGTGCGCCTGTCCGCCTTCCACCACAACTCAAGTTGCTCGCGACGCAGCCACCAGCGCCGGAATTGATTCAGCTGTTTCGGCTCATCCCACGAATGCCCGAACAGCTCGCACAATCGGCGCATCGCACGCAGCGTTTTGTCGCCCGGCTCCGCGTCAATGAGCAGGAGCATCTCGACTGTTTCACCATGCACCGTCAGCTGTTGCGCCAGCTCGTAGGCAACGATGCCACCGAGACAAAAACCGCCAATGACATACGGGCCGCGCGGGCGAACAGAGCGCAAGGTTTGCAGATGTTCCGCCGCCATTTCTTCAATGCTTGGCGCGTGCGGCCGCGTGCGAACATCGACCGGTGGCAGAACATAAAACGGCCGCTCCGGTCCGAGCGCGCGCGAGAGCTTCGAGCTATAAAAACCGCCGCCGAAAAGGTCGCCGTGCAAATAGAAGAAGGGCGTGCGCGCGCCACGTTCGTTCACTTTCAACACTGCAGGCGCCTTCTCGCTGGCCTGCCGTACGAGCTCGCCCGCGAGAAACTCGACCGTGGGATTGCTGAAAAAAATCGCGGGCAGGATTGCCTTGCCCGAGATGACTTCGGCGCGGTGCAGCAGCCGCAGCGCGAGAAGGGAGTTGCCGCCGAGCTCGAAGAAGTTATCGCGAATACCGATGCCGCTCGTCCGGAGCAGGTCTTCCCAGATCTCGATGAGTTGCAATTGCAGACCGAGATAAGGACGGACAGCTTCGTGGCCGTTATTCGTGGACTCAGGCGCCGGCAGTGCGTCGCGGTCAGGTTTTCCGTTCGGCGTGCGCGGCAGCGACGGCAGCGCAACCACGGTCGCCGGCACCATGTAATCAGGCAGCAATTTTTTCAGCGCATCGCGCAACCTGCCCGGCGATCGCTCGCTCGCGATGTAGGCGATGAGTTGTTTCTCGCCCGATTTACTTCGGCGCAACACAACCGCGCAATCGCGTACGCCGGGCTGCCGTCTGCACGCTGTCTCGACCTCGCCCGGCTCGATCCGAAAACCGCGGAGCTTGATCTGATTATCCTCGCGCCCGAGGAAGTCGATTGCTCCGTCATCGCGCCAGCGGGCGAGATCGCCGGTTTTGTAAAGTCGCGCACCCGGTTCGTGGCTGAGCGGATTGCGAATAAATTTCTCCGCCGTCAGCTCCTCACGCCCCCAGTAGCCGCGCGCCAGTCCATCTCCGCCGATGCACAACTCGCCAGTCGCGCCGATCGACACCGGCGTGAGTTTTTCGTCGAGAATGTATGCCGTCGTGTTCGCAATCGGTGTGCCGATGGGAATGGAAGCGCCGGTCAGATCGTCCGCGCTGATGGTGTGGCAACACGCGAACGTCGTGCTCTCCGTCGGACCGTAGCCATTGATCAGTCGTGTGTTCCGCAGCGCACCGAACGCTTTTGCCACATGTGTGGTGGAAAGAACGTCGCCGCCGGCGAGCAATTGACGCAACGGCCGGAGATCGTCCAGGCGCTCATCGATCATGGCGTTGAATAAACCGGATGTCAGCCACAATGTCGTTACGTTGTATTCGCGAATGGCGCTGCCGATTTCTTTCAGCGCGGGCGAACCGGGCGGCATGAGGGCAAGCCTGCCGCCATTCAAGAGCGCACCCCAGATCTCGAAGGTGGAAGCATCGAACGAAATCGGCGCCAGCTGCAGGAATGTTTCGTCCGCCGAGAACGACGCGTAATCGGTGTTCGTGACGAGGCGAACTACGGCACGATGCGGCACAGCCACGCCTTTTGGCACGCCGGTCGAGCCGGAGGTATAGATGATGTAAGCGAGATCCTCAGCGCGCACCTCGGCCGCGGGATTCGCGTCGGCTTCGTCGCTGAAATCCTCCGCATCAACGCACAGGACTCTGTCATCCCGAGCGAAGTCGAGGGATCCCGCGGCGGACCTCAGAGGTAGCTTCACGGGATCCTTCGACTCCGCTTCGCTCCGCTCAGGATGACACAGTTTTCTGTGCGTCAGAATGACTGGTGTGCGTGTGTCCTCGACCATCAGTGCGAGGCGCTCCGCCGGATACGACGGATCGAGCGGAACGTAAGCGCCGCCAGCTTTCAGAATCGCCAGTAGCGACATCACCATTTCGGGCGAGCGCTCCATCCACACGCCCACTGGCACCTCGCGTGTGACGCCGAGTTTTTGCAATCGCCGCGCCAGCCGGTTGGCCGCGCGATTCAGCTGGTCATAAGTCCATTGCGCTTTGTTGCACATGAGCGCGACTGCGCTCGGTCCGCGCTGCACCTGTTGTTCGAACAGACTGTGAATCGCCGAATCGCGCGGGTAATTCGTGCGCCGGCCATTCCATTCCGCCGGCGGAGTCTGCCTGTCGTCTTTGCAAACGGCGTTGTAGCTGCCGCCGTCCTCAGCGGCAGGAGGGGAATGACGTCGTTTGGACAAAGGTTCTGCCGCCGAGGACGGACGGCAGCTACTACGCAAATTCTTGAGCGGCTCAGCGGGCGAGGTTGCCATGGCGTCAAGCAAACCGAGCCAACGCGATGTCAGTTTCACGATCGTCTGGCGTTCGAAGAGATCTCTGTTGTAAATGAACCGGCCGCTGAATCCCTCGACGCGCTCGTCCAGTCCAAGCTGCAGATCGAACTTCGCCGTGCCGGTATCCACATCCATATGAGTGAATCCCCATCCTTTGGGCAGTGGGTCGAGCGGCGGCTCCACCACGATGAGCGCCTGCACCAGCGGCGCACGGCTCCCGTCGCGTTTGCTGGCGAATTTTTGCACGAGCAGCTCGAATGGAACTTGATCGTGCGATAAGGCGCCGAGCGTGGCCGCACGCACACGCGCCAGAATTTCGGTGAACGGAACCTCGCGCGAAAACGCGCATCGAATCGGAATCGTATTTAGAAAACATCCCAGCAATCCCATCGTCTCGTCCCGGTTTCGTCCGCTGCTGATCCCGCCGATGACGATGTCCTCCTGCCCCGTCTCGCTTTGCAGCAGCGCCATGAACGCGGCCGTCATTGTCGTGAAAAGGGTCGTGCCGTGATCCTGGCTGAGCGCCTTGAGAGCGCCTGTGGTTGATTGCGAAATGGCAAATGTCTCCATCGCGCCAGCGTAGGTTTGCGTTACTGGACGCGGACGATCCGTTTTCAGCTCAAGCACCGCCGCGTCGCCCAAAACCTTTTCCCACCAGCCGAGGTCATCGGAAGCGAGCCGCTCGACCGATTCCCTCTGCCAAATCGCGTAATCCGAATACTGAATCGGCAACGGTGGCAGCGTCGGCGTGCGGCCTTGCGCGAAAGCTTCGTAAAACGTCAGCAGCTCTGGGAGGAAGACGCGGTAGAGCGAGACACCATCGAATATGATGTGATGGAGGGTGATGAAGAGCCGGTACTCCTGATCGCTCAAGCGCACGAGGCGCAGCCGATACATCGGGCCGCGCCCGAGGTCGAACGGCTGGCGTGCATCTTCGGTCGCGAGCCGGAGCGCTTCTGCTTCCGGTTGCGGATGTGAACGCAAATCGACAAAGGGAATGGCGACATGCGCCGGAGGTTCGCGCACGATCTGCACGGCGCGATCGCCCTTCCATTCGAATGTCGCGCGCCACGCTTCGTGTCGCCGAACAATCTCGGTGAAGCTGCGTTCCAGCGCGCCAAAGTTGAGCGGCCCATGCCGGTGAATCGTGATTGGCTCGTTGTAGATGAGGAAGGCGCCGGCCAGTTGCGAGTGCAGCCAGATTTGCTGCTGGCTATAGGAGAGCGGCGCCGGACCCGAATCAATCCGTCGCGAAATTGTCGCCGGTTTGGTCTCGCGCCGCGGCATCTGACCGCGCAGATATTTCTGCAACAGCGCACGCCGTGTTTCCGACAACTCTGATTCGTTCAGCTGCATGAAAACGTCACCGGCAAGGCGGTGAGTCCGCGCAGGCCGGAGTTGTTGCGCCAGGTCAGTTTGTCGGTGGCAAGTTGCAGGTTCGGCAAACGCCGGAGCAGCGTCGCGAACGCGATCTGCGCTTCCATCCGTGCGAGCGGCGCGCCGAAGCAGAAGTGACTCGACCAGCCGAAGGCGAGATGTTTGTTATCAGCGCGATCGAGGATGAGCGCGTCGGGGTGAACGAAACGCTCGGGATCGCGATTGGCCGCCGCCATGATCGCCATCACGGCCTGACCTTTGCGGATGGTTTTGCCACCCATCTCCACATCGTGCCGCGCGATGCGCCCGGTGTGTTGGCTCGGACTTTCGTAGCGGAGCAATTCCTCGACCGCGGAGCTAATGAGCTCCGGCTCGTCGCGCAATCGCTCCAGCTCCGAAGGATTTTGGAGCAATGTCAGCAAGCCATTCCCGATTAGATTCGTCGTCGTCTCCTGCCCGCCCACCATCGTGACGATGCAATTGGCCACGATCTCTTCCTCGCTCAGCCGATCGCCATTCAGCTCAGCCGTCATGAAGGAATGGATGAGTCCTTCGCGCGGATGCTCGCGCATTTTCGCGATAGCGTTTTTGAAGTAATCAACGAGCCGGTTTGTACTCTCGAGCACGCGCGCAATGTGATCCGGGTTATGCTGAAAATTGCCGAGCATTTCGGCGAAATCGGCTGACCACTTCTTCAGATTGGCGTGATCTTCAGTGGGAACGCCGAGCATTTCCGCGGTCACGATGGCCGGCATGGGCGCGGCGAAATCGGCGATGACGTCCATCTCTCCGCGCGAGACGACGCGATCGAGCAGCCCATCGACGATCTCTTGAATGTGCCCGCGTAACGCGCGCACCTTCTGCGGCGTGAACGCGACTGAGGCCAGCCCGCGCAATCGCGTGTGCGCGGGCGCGTCCATGAACAACATCTGTTTCACCATCACTTCCGCGATGGGATTCAGCCCGGACAATCCCATGGCAGTGAGCTGGGCCGGCGTCGGTGTGCGATCGGCGGAAAAGGAATGCAGCACATTGATGACGTCGCCGTAGCGCGTCACGACCCAGGTATGGAGGAAACGATCCCAATGCACCGGGTCCTCGTTGCGCAGCCGGTGATAAAGCGGATAAGGATTGGCCAGAACTTCCGGCTCGAGCAACCTAACGAGGCTCAGGCTGGCATCGGAGAAGCCCATCGCCGTTCACTCGGCGGCAAGCGCGGCGTTCACGTCCGCATCGCTCATTTCCGCCAGCTGATTCGTCAGCACCTCTTCGATTTTGACTGAAAGCTGGGCCACGCTGGGCGCGTCGAAGACATCGAGCAGCTTGAGCTCCGCGCCGAAAACATTGCGTACCCGCGCGATGATTTGCGCGCCCAAGAGCGAGTGGGCGCCGAGATGGAAAAAATCGTCGTGCACACTCACGCGCGGCACTTTTAAAAACTCGGTGATAATTCCAGTGAGCTGGTCCTCGATGAGCGTGCGCGGCGCGGCGAACTCACCATCGACCGTGCTCGGCGGTGGAAGAGCGGCGCGATCGATCTTGCCGTTTGGCGTCAATGGCAGCGCATCCATCCAGACGAAGGCAGATGGTTCCATGTAATCAGGGAGGCGCTGGCGAATGGCGTCGCGCAATCTTTGCTCATCGCGCTGCGCACCGGCCGCGGGCACGACGTAAGCGACGAGCCGTTTCTCGCCGTCTTCGCGGGCGATGACAGCGCTCGTTTGCACGCCCGGCTGCTGGTTGAGAACGGAATTAATCTCGCCCAGCTCGATGCGGTAGCCGCGGATTTTCACCTGATCATCGCCGCGGCCGAGGAATGAGATCTGGCCGTTCCTCAGCCGCCGGCCAAGATCGCCGGTGCGGTACATTCGTTCGCCGGCGCGGATGATGAAACGCTCCGCCGTCAACTCCGCCCGATTGCGATAGCCGCGCGCCACACCTGCGCCGCCGATGTAGATTTCTCCCGCCGCGCCATCGGCGACTGCACGACCATGCTGGTCAAGAATGTGGATGCGCACTTGGTCAATCGGCTTGCCGATGCTCGGGAGCGTTTCGCTCTGCTGAAGAGTCGGCGGAACGACACCCGAGGTCGCCACGACCGTGCACTCGGTCGGGCCGTAATTGTTCACCAGCGCAAAGGGCAGATTCGGCCGGGGGAAACGATGAAGCGTGTCCGCGCCGGTCAGCAAAAATCGCAGTGCCGTTTTCTGCGGCCAGCTCAAGGCGATGAGCTGCTCAGCCAATAGTGTTGGCACAAAGGAAATCGTGATTCGGTTCTTAACGAGCCAATCGCGGAACGCTTCGGCCGAAAGCCGTGTTGCTTCGTCGGGCAAGTGAACGGCCGCGCCGACGGCGAGATGGGACCAGATTTCCCACACAGCAGCGTCGAAGCCGATGGCTGCCTGGAAACTGGCGCGGTCGGACTCGTCCAGATCGAAGGCGCGCGCATGCCAGCTAACGAGGTTCGAGAGATTGCCATGTGTGACTTCGACGCCTTTCGGCTCACCGGTCGAGCCCGAGGTGTAGATGACGTAGGCAAGTGCGTCTGACCGCAGCTCGACATTCGGCTGCTCTGCCGAATGCGCGCTGATCACATCGCGTTCAGCATCGAGCAGAATAGCATCAACGTCTGCGCCGGCGAAGCGATGAGCGGAATCCTGCTTCGTGACGACAAGACGAACACTGGCGTCGCGCGCCATGAAGCGCAGCCGCTCGGCCGGATGCGTCAAACCCATCGGCAAGTAGGCCGCGCCGCATTTCATCACCGCGAGTGCGGCCGCGACAAATTCAGGCGAACGCTCCAGCGCCAGCGCGATGACCATATCCGGCCCCGCGCCGCGCAAGCGAAGATGCTTCGCCAACTGTGAAGCCGTGTGTTCCAGGTCGCCGTAACTCCATTGCTCGAAGCCGCGCACGAGGGCTGGCGCATCGGGGCGCGCCCGCGCCTGCTCCGTAATAATGCCCGGTATCGGCGTGTCGAAAACAGAGGGCTGCTGCTGGAGACTGCTCACCGAAATGCCTATGCAGCGGCATTCATGCCGCGGGCTGTATTCGAGAGGCGGTCTCCCCGTTTCCCGAAGCGAAATCAGGCGATAGGCGCGAGGGCGAGTGGAGACAGAATCAAGCCGTCTGTGGTACCATTTGTTCGGTGAACTCAGACCGGCGCCAGCGCATCAGTCGATTGGGGTTTTGCTTCGCCGCCGTTTGTTGCGCAATCGCGAGCAGCGCGCGCGGCATCATTCTTTATCGGACCGCCGATCCTGCCGCTAATACCACTGCGCCCGGCGGCAACCTGGCCAACAGCGGCTGGCAATACCAAGGGCTCTTCGGCGATTATCTCGGCACGCCGATCGCGCCGCATTTCTTCATCACCGCGCAGCACATCGTCTTTAACTCAGATCATCTCGAATTCGGCGGTGTCCGTTACACTCTCACCAAATCCTTCGATGATCCCGGCACCGACCTGCGCATTTTCCAAGTGGCCGAGACCTTCCCGACCTTCGCACCGCTTTACACCGGGAAAGATGAGATTGGCAAACATCTGGTCGTGATTGGGCGCGGAACGCAGCGGGGCGCGGCTGTCACCTCCGGCGGCCTGGTGCGCGGCTGGGGTTGGGGCGCGGCGGATAAACTGCAGCGCTGGGGCGAGAACATCGTCACCGCCACACCGCAGCGACCACCGGGCGGCGACATGATCTACGCGCTTTTCAACGCGCCCGGCTTGCCGAATGAATGCCATCTCTCCAATGGAGATTCCGGCGGCGCCGTTTTCCTCAATGACGGCGGCACTTGGAAACTCGGCGGCATTAACTATGACGTGGACGGCTCCTTCTACACGCAGCCGAACGGCCTCGGCGGCTTCTACGCGGCGATCTTCGACGAGCGCGGATTCTATGGGCCGACTCTTCACTTCGTTAGCGGCAGCAGCGCCGTGCCTTCGGGGTTTTACGCCTCGCGCATCTCCACGCACGTGCCGTGGATCGAAAGCGTGATCGAGCCACGCCTCGTTAACATCTCCACTCGCGCCGCTGTGGGCACGGGCGATCGCGTTGCCATTGCCGGTTTCATTCTGGACGGCGATCCGGGCCAATCGCGTCGCATCATCCTGCGTGGGCTGGGAGCCTCACTCGGCGTGAATGGCGCACCGTTTCCAGGTCACCTCGCCGATCCACTCATAGAGTTGCACAATGCCTCCGGCGCACTCATCGCCAGCAATGACGACTGGCCCAACGCTCCTCAGGCCGCGGAGCTTCTCCGCTCCGGTTTCGCTCCCGGAGATGCGCGCCAAGCAGCGCTCGCCGTGACCTTGCCGGTCGGGGCCTACAGCGTGGTTCTCCGCGGAGCTAATGGAAGCAGCGGCGTGGGATTGATCGAAGTCTACGATGTGGGCGCAGTGGGCGGCGCGCGTTTGCTCAATCTGTCCGGCCGAGGTTGGGTTGGCACGGGAGACAACGTTCTTATCGGCGGTGTGACCGTGCGCAGCCTGAGGCAACGTCTGCTGCTGCGCGCGATCGGGCCGGAACTGACCGTATTCGGAGTCAGTGGCGCGCTGCAGAATCCGGTGCTGGAACTGCACAATGCCAACGGCGCTCTCATTGCCAGCAACGACGACTGGCAGACCGGCATCGATCACGCTGCCATTTCCACCACCGGCCTCGCGCCGCGCGATGCGCGCGAACCCGCCATCCTTCTTCCGCCTGGCGCCGGCCAATTCACCGCCATCGTGCGCGGTGCGAGCGGGAGCACTGGCGTCGCGCTGCTGGAGATGTATTTCCTCGAGTAGATCGCGCTTTGCTCGCGTGGCTGGCACCGTCGCCGGCAACGCAAATGGTGGCGTGAGCGCAAACCCAGTATTTGATAGTTGATTCGGATTTCGGGTTTCGGGCTTCGTCATTTCTCTTGCTCCCGGGCAAAATCATTATCATATGTTGTTATAACACATATGATGTCGCAACTGTTCGATCGTGAATTGAAGAAAGGCAGCGCGGAGTTGCTCGTGCTTTCTTTGCTCGAGCATCGGCAGCGACACGGGTATGAGATCGGGCAGCTCATCGATCTGCGCTCGCACGGGGCGCTGCGGTTTAATGTCGCCTCGCTTTACCCGCTGCTCTATCGACTGGAAAAACGCGGCTGGATTCGCGGACGCTGGGTGGAGAAGGCCGGGCAACGGCGGCGGCGTTTTTATCGATTAACGCCGGCAGGCAGGAAGGTGCTGGCCACGCAGCGCGACGGATGGATTCGTTTCGTCGGCGCAGTCGGCCGCATCGCTGGAATCGAATATGCCTGATTTTAGAAATGAAATCAGGCAGCGGCCCATCGGCTTGAATCTTCCGCCGGCGCGCGCGGCGGAAATTACTAAGGAGCTGTCGCAGCATTTGGAAGATCAAGACGAGCAGGCGCTCAGCCGCGGCGCGACCGAGGAGAAAGCGCATCTTCGGACTCGCATGCGGCGCAAGTCGCAAACTTCAGCCTGAACGAAACGCTGAAGGGAGGCGGCCGCGACCCTTCCGTGGGCAGCAAGGGAAACAGAATCCGGGGAGCGCTGGTTATCGCTGCAGTGGCGGTCTTGTTTGTTCTTCTGACCGGTGCCGGCCTGTTGATTAACAGTTTCTTTCACCTGCGCAACCTAGATCCGGGATTCCAGCCTGATCACCTGCTCACAGTAAAGGTGTCATTGCCGGAGATGAAATATCCCGACAAAGAACGCCGCTCAGCCTTCTTCGAGGAAGCGGTGCGGCGCGTGCAAAGCTTGCCCGGCGTCGATTCTGTCGCTGTGGCAAACAATCTGCCTCTTACCTATAACGGCGACTCGATGCCCATCGGCATCGAAGGCCGTGTTGATCCTCCACCAGACCAGCGGCCGGACGTGGTCATGCGCGTCGTTGGTCCCGGCTATTTCAGCACCATGAAAATCCCGCTGGTCAAAGGTCGCGACTTCACCGCTCAGGACAGAGCAGAGTCGACGCGCGTCGTCGTCATAACCGAAAAAACAGCGCGTCATTTCTGGTCTGGCGAAAACCCAATCGGCAAGCGCCTGAAACCAGGCTCGGCTACAGCGGAAGGCCCGCGGCGCGAAGTCATCGACATGGTGAAGATGTGCGGCAAAACGCGGTGAAAGAATCGCTGAAGCTCGTCAGCTCGGGCCTGCTCATCGGCCTCGGCGCTGCCTTCGTCATCACGCGTGTCATGGCAAGCCTGCTCTTCGGGGTCAATGCCACGGACCCCCTCACATTTCTCAGCATCTCCGCCATGCTCCTCACAGTGGCGGTGCTCGCCAGCTACATCCCAGCCCTCCGTGCGACGAAGATCGATCCGATGGTGGCCTTACGCGACCAGTAGACACGGCGCGTCTTTCACACAACTCTAACGATCAGCGAGCCTGCTCTTTCGCGGGTCGGTCAGAGAGCGAGCTGGGCGAGTTCACGTGTGCATCAAAATCGACGCCAACGCTCATTCGATAAACCAGCTCGCCGCCGAGCCATGCCGCGACCAGTGCCAGGAGGAGCGCGACGATGCCGATGACGATCGCGGCGAGCGCGGGCGCAGCGGGATTCGGCCGGCGCATGACCCAGCTGATGGCGAAGAGCGCGGTCACTACCACATTGATGAGCCCGTGCAACAGACCGATGCGCTTGGCTCGCGTGCCATTGTCGAGCGCCCACCAGTCAGCCGCACCGAAGACTGCGGAGAGCAATCCGCCGATGACACCCGCGGCGATGAGCCAGTAGGAAATGCCGGCCCATTGGCTGTTGCCGGTGCGCAGGAAAATGATGTCGAACAAAACCGCTACAGGCAGCAGGCCCAGCGGAAAGGTGATCAACATCGGGTGAACGGGATGACCGAGGAAGTTAATTTTGCCTGCCATAAGTACTTAGCATTCGTGGGGGCGCAGCCGAATGGATTCACGAAGAAATGTCGAATGACGAAGTCCGAAATCCGAAACAATGACAAAGCTCGAATGGGAAACAGGCCCGCGGGCAAGTGGTTTTCGGGCTTGGACATTCGACATTGTTTCGGGCTTCGTCATTCGGATTTCGTCATTTTAAACAACCGGGATGATGCCGCAGGAATATGACGCAGTCGTTGTCGGCTCCGGGCCGAACGGATTAGCCGCAGCTATCACCCTTGCGCGGGCCGGCTGCACGGTGCTCGTTCGTGAAGCAAACGAGACAATCGGCGGCGGCGCACGCTCCGCCGAACTGACCCTACCGGGATTTTTACACGACGTCTGCTCGGCGGTGCATCCGCTCGCTATTGCTTCGCCATTCTTTCGTTCGCTACCGCTCGAGCGTTTCGGTCTGCAATGGATTCATCCAGAGATTGCGCTCGCCCATCCTCTCGAAAACGGCGCTGCCGTTTGTCTGCATCGCGACATCAGCGAAACCGCCGGGTCGTTAGGTCGCGACGGAGACGCGTATCGCCGCTTGATGCAGCCGCTCGTGCGCAACTGGCCGGCGCTCGCGCCAGAAGTGCTGCGACCGATGCTGCATTGGCCGCGGCATCCTGTCGCGCTAGCGCGATTCGGTTTCAACGCGCTGCTTCCGGCGACGGTGCTGGCGAAAATGCGCTTTAGGCAAAGTACAGCGCGTGCACTTTTCGCCGGAATGGCCGCGCATTCTTTTCTGCCGCTGGAGAGTGCCGCTTCTTCGGCCATTGGCCTCGTCCTTGGCGTCGCCGGACATTGCGGCGGCTGGCCAATTCCGCGGGGCGGTTCACAATCGATCTCCGATGCTCTGGTCGGATATTTTCGCGAGCTCGGCGGCACGATTGAAACTGGCAGGCCATGTGTCTCGCTCGATGAACTTCCGAAATCTCGCGCGCTTTTGCTCGACCTGACCGTCTGGCAATTTCTCGCGCTTGCTCGCGATCAATTGAACGGACATTACCGCAAAGCGCTGGCGCGGTTTCGTCATGCTCCGGGAATCTTCAAGGCCGATTTCGCGCTCGACTCGCCCGTTCCCTGGACCAACCCGCTTTGCGCAAAAGCGGGAACAGTTCACCTCGGCGGCTCCCTGGAGGAGATTGCCGCCGCTGAGCGCGCCGTCGCCGCAGGCGAACATCCGCAACGGCCATTTGTGCTCGTCGCGCAGCAAAGTCTCTTCGATCAAACGCGTGCACCGCGGGGCCAGCACACACTCTGGACATATTGTCACGTGCCGTTTGGTTCCGACCGCGACATGACGGAAGCGATCGAGCAACAGATCGAGCGCTTCGCCCCGGGCTTTCGCGATTGCATCATCGCACGTCACACCAGAGCAACGGCGGATTTGGAAAAATCAAATCGCAATCTTACCTGCGGCGACATTAACGGCGGCGCCGCAAATCTGTGGCAGATGATCGCGCGACCAGTCTTCAGTCCGACACCATATCGCACCACACTACCGGGTGTTTATCTCTGTTCCTCCTCCACTCCGCCGGGCGGCGGTGTTCACGGCATGTGCGGTTATCATGCCGCCCGCGTGACGCTGCGGGATTGCTTCGGCAAATCGATTTGTCCTGAGTCGAACTCGCAATCTTAGGTCATGATCAGCGCGGCGACACCGCCCCTTCCCATTCACCGCAACGCACTCTACCAGCCATGAGGACCATCATTCTTCTCACCATCTCAAACGTGTTCATGAATCTCGCCTGGTACGGCCATCTCCGGTTCAAGAACTCGCCCATTTGGATCGCAATCCTCGCCAGCTGGGGCATCCGCGTTCTTCGAATACACATTTCAGGTGCCGGCAAATCGCATCGGCTCTGACGAATGGACGGTGCCGCAGCTCAAGGTCTTGCAGGAATGCATCACTCTGCTCGTCTTCACCATTGTCGCTTTCGCACTTTTTCGCTCGCCCATCCGCTGGAATATGGCAGCGGCATACACGTGCATCGTCGCCGCGGTCTATTTCGCCTTTAAATTCTAATGATTGGCGTCACGATTGAATGCTGAACCGCGGCGATATGGGACAGCTCTTCAGAAAGCGCGCCAATGCCATAGCCAGGCTCATCGTCATCGGCATCCCGCTCATTATCATCGGCGCTTGGACTGTCTTCTACGCCTTCGCCCGCTCGGATTTCTGGACGCGGGTCGATGTGCCGGTCGATCAGACGGTGCCCTTCAGCCATAAACATCATGTCGGCGGACTTGGCATTGATTGCCGTTACTGCCACACGTCAGTCGAGCAATCATCCTTCGCCGGGATTCCAGCGACGGAGACCTGCATGACGTGCCATTCAGAAATCTGGAAAGACGCGCCCATGCTCCAGCCGGTGCGCGACAGTTGGCAAACCGGCCGCCCGCTCAAGTGGACGCGGGTTCATGATCTGCCGGATTACACCTATTTTGATCATAGCATCCACGTGAACAAAGGCGTCGCCTGCGCCACGTGCCATGGCCAGGTGAACGAAATGACGCTCACCTGGAAAACGAAGGAGCTCTACATGCGCTGGTGTCTGGATTGCCACCGGCAGCCGGAGCGCTTTCTCAGACCGACAACGCAAGTCGTTGACATGAATTATCAGCCACCACGCGATCAGCTCGCCTTTGGCCGCCGACTCCTCGAACAAAACCACGTCCACACCGCGGGACTGACCGATTGCTACACATGTCATCGATGAGGGAACGGAAGGTGAACGGTGAGATGTGAACAGTGAGAAGCTTTCGCGCATGAATCCACCTCTCACCTCTCACCTCTCACCTCTCACCTCTCACCTCTCACTTCTCACAGAATTTCCCGAAGGCGCTGGTGATTGGCCCAACGAATTAAGCCGCCGCCGATTTCTCCAGATCACCGGCGCATCAATCGCACTCGCCGGCACCGGCGCCTGCACGCGCAATCCGCCGGAGCATATCGTTCCCTACGTGAAACAGCCGGAGGAAATCATTCCGGGAAAACCGCTCTTTTTTGCCAGCGCGCTGACGCTCGGCGGCTACGCCCGTGGCGTGCTCGTCGAAACACACGAAGGGCGTCCGACGAAAATCGAAGGCAACCCGGACCATCCGGCCAGCCTCGGCGCGAGCGACCTTTTCATGCAGGCCGAGCTCCTCACGTTATACGATCCGGAGCGCTCGCACGCCGTCACGAACAACGGGCAGATCAGCACCTGGGAAGCGATCGTCGGTGAGCTGACCAGTGCGGCGCAGGAATGGAAAACGAATGGCGGCGCGGGGCTGCGTTTGCTCACCCGCCATGAAACCTCGCCAACATTTCTCGATCAAGCACGGCGGCTGCGGGCGAAATATCCAGCCGCCAGATGGCACGAGTGGGAGCCGCTCGCCGCCCCGGCGCCGCCACGCATTTATCATTTCGAGAAAGCGGAAGTCGTCGTCTCGTTAGGCGCTGATTTTCTCGGAAGCGGACCAATGAGTTTGCGTTACGCGCGAGATTTCGCCGCGGCACGCCGCCCGAACCGCAGCATGAATCGCCTCTACGTGGCCGAATCCACACCTTCACTCACCGGCGCCATGGCCGATCACCGCATCGTTATCCGGCCCGATCAGCTGGAACAATTCGCGCGTGATCTGCAATCAAGTGGTGGCTCAGATTTGGCCAAGCTCATCAGTGGCGATCTTCGCGCGCATGCCGGCAAGAGTTTGCTCGTCGCTGGCGAGTTTGAATCAGCGGCGACTTACAATGCAGTTCGCCAGTTGAACGATTCACTCGGCAACACCGGGGCCACAGTCGATTACCTCGCCTCGGCGAATCATGGCGCCGGCGATCTTCGCGAGCTGATCGACGACATCCAATCCGGCGCGGTCAAAACGCTCAGCATCCTGGGCGGCAATCCAGCTTACGATGCACCTGTCGATTTCGGCTTCACGCAGCTGCTGTCGAAAATTCCGCGCACCGTTCATTTCGATCTTTACGCCGACGAAACCGCGCAACACTGCGTCTGGCACATTCCCGAAGCGCACGAACTTGAAACGTGAGCGACGCGTCCGCGTTCGATAGCACGGCCACCATCATGCAACCGATGATCGAGCCGCTCTTCGGTGGCCGTTCGCGACATGAGTTGCTCTCGGCATTGCTCGAAGAGGCACCAGCAACCAGCTACGAAATGGTGCGCGCGTTCTGGCAGACACAACACACCGGCGCGGATCCGATCGTCGCCCCGGGTTACGACAGCGAGTCCGTTACCCGCAAGATCACCGATGTCGTTCTCACGCGCCCGCTCGGTCGCGGCTGGATTGCCGGATTCGCCTTCGCGTTTCTGCTGCTGATGCTTTTCAACTTCGCCGTCGCCTGGCTGCTGATGAAAGGAGTGGGCATCTGGGGCGTGAACATTCCCGTCGCCTGGGGATTTGCGATTACGAATTTCGTCTGGTGGATCGGGATCGGTCACGCCGGCACGTTCATCTCCGCCATCCTGCTTTTGCTGCATCAGGATTGGCGCACATCGATCAATCGCTTCGCCGAAGCGATGACGCTCTTTGCATTGTCCTGCGCGGCAGTATTTCCACTGCTGCATCTCGGGCGACCGTGGGTTTTTTACTGGCTGCTGCCTTACCCGGACACGATGGGCCTGTGGCCGCAATGGCGCAGCGCGCTCGTCTGGGATGTATTCGCCGTCGGCACTTATTTCACGGTTTCACTCATTTTTTGGTACATCGGCCTAATCCCTGATCTGGCGACGATGCGCGACCGCGCCACGCGCAAGATCGTGCAGTTAATTTACGGGATTCTCGCGCTCGGCTGGCGCGGGTCGGCGCGACATTGGAAACGATTTCACGTCACCTATCTGCTCCTCGCCGGACTGGCGACACCGCTCGTGCTCTCGGTCCACAGCGTGGTCTCGACTGACTTCGCCACTGCCATCGTGCCTGGGTGGCATTCGACAATTTTCCCGCCCTACTTCGTCGCGGGCGCGATTTTCTCCGGCTTCGCCATGGTGCTGACGCTGGCGATTCCAATTCGCAAGTTCTATCACCTCGAAGACTTCATCACCCTTCGTCATCTCTAGAACAGCGCGAAGATCATGCTCGCCACCGGGTTGATGGTCACGCACGGCTACATCACGGAAGGATTCATGTCGTGGTACCGCGACGACAAGTTCGATATTTACATGACGCTGAACCGCATGTTCGGCCCGTACGCGCCGGCTTATTGGCTTCTCGTGGCCTGCAACGTCATCGTGCCGCAGGCGATCTGGTTTAAGCGCATTCGCCACGAATCCCGCCGCGCTCTTCGTCATTGCACTGCTCGTGAACGTCGGGATGTGGACGGAACGCTACGTCATTGTCATCACGAGTTTGCATCGCGATTTCATGCCCTCCGCATGGGGCATGTTTCACGGGACGCGCTGGGATTGAATGACGTTGATCGGCTCGTTCGGCTTGTTTTCCGTGTTGTTTTTTCTCTTTCTGCGCGTGCTGCCAGCGATCTCGATCAGTGAGATGCGCGATCTCGTGCATAAGAGATCGAAAGCCGCAGCATGAACGCGAATCTCTACGGGATTATGGCGCAGTTCGCGCAGCCGGAGCAGCTGCTGAATGCCGCCCAACGCGCTTACGCAGCGGGCTATCGCAAGATGGACGCTTACAGTCCATACGCGGTCGAAGGTCTGGCGGAGGCGATTGGTTTTCAGAAAACGCGCGTGCCCCTGGTCACGTTGATCGGCGGAATCATGGGTGCCCTCACCGGCTACGCGATGCAATGGTATTCCGCAGCCATCGATTATCCCCTCAACATTGGCGGACGTCGGCTACACAGCTGGCCTGCTTTTGTGCCGATCACCTTCGAGCTCGCGGTGCTCTTCGCGGCCATCGCGGGCGTGCTCGGCATGCTGTGGATGAACGGACTGCCGAAGCCATATCATCCCGTCTTCAACCGGCCTGAGTTCAAGCTGGCCAGCCAAACGCGATTTTTCCTTTGCATCGAAGCGAACGATCACATTTTTCGTGCAGACGAAGTGCGGCAGTTCCTGCTCGAACAATTGCCGATCTCGATTGTGGAGGTCGAGAGATGAAAGCGTCGCAGACTCTGGGTAGCGCACGCGTCGCGCGTGCCGGTGATCGCGTCCCCGCGATCACGAACTTTCGCCAGAGCGGTACTTTACCGAATCGACGCGCCCCTCCAAAAGACTGTCTCGGCGGGACGCCGAAACCAGCACGCGAGAGGCGTCCGCTACCCGGAGCTCTCGCCACGCTGCTCGTCATGTTGGCCGTTGCATTTCTCGCAAGTGCCTGCCGCAAAGGCATGGTCGATCAACAGCACCTAAAGCCGCTCGCGGAAGATAATTTCTTCGATGACAGCCGCGGCTCGCGCATGCCGCCGGCGCATACCATCGCACGTGGCCAGTTGCGCGAGGACGAGCAATTCTTCACCGAAAAAATCGGCGACCACCTCGCCGCGACTTTTGCCATGCCGGTCAGGCGCGAGTTGCTCATGCGCGGGCGCGAACGCTACGAGATCTATTGCGCCGTCTGTCACGCGGACACCGGCGATGGAAAAGGCGTTATTGTGCAGCGCGGCTTTCCGCAGCCGCCCTCCTTGCACGAGCAACGTCTGCGCGATGCGCCGGTGGGATATTTCATTGACGTGATCACGAATGGCTACGGCGCGATGTATTCCTACGCGTCGCGCGTCTCGCCGGAAGATCGCTGGGCCATCGCAGCCTACATTCGTGCGCTCCAGTTGAGCCAGGACGCCGCGATCAACGACGCCGATGCGGCTGGTGCTAAGCAGCTAGAGACGCAGTCCATCGGCAAAGCCGGAATGGCGAAACCCGAATGACGAAATCCGAAACAATGACGAATGAGCGAATCCGAAAGCAGCAGCGCGACGCCGAAAGGAGCGCAGGTCCTCGCCGTGCGCTCGTTTTACTATTCGGGCTTCGTCATTCGTCATTCCCGAACTGGTCACCTCCCAGCCGCCATGATTTCGACACCTCTCGAATCACAATTCCAGCGTTGGCAAATGCGCTCGCTCGTCATCGGCGCAATCGCCGCAGTGCTGTCCATCGTCGGCCTGCTCATTAATCGCGCCCAGTTCTTCCATTCTTATCTCTTCGCCTGGCTCTTCTGGAGCGGCTTGTCCTTCGGCGCGCTTGTCATCGTCATGATGCAATTCCTCACCGGCGGAATGTGGGGTTGGGCCGTGCGTCGCCTTTCCGCCGCCGCGTTCATGACTCTTCCACTCATGGCGTTGCTCTTCCTTCCCGTGCTGTTCGGATTGCACGAAATCTACAGCTGGTCCAATGGCGTGCGCGACGAAACTCCCGGCTACCATCACAAGGCGCAATATCTCAACACACCATTCTTCACCGCGCGTTCGGCATTTTATTTCCTGGTGCTCATTGTTATCGCGGTCCTGCTCCGGCGCCGTCTGACCGCGCAGACTCACCGCACCAGCATTCCAGCGCTGAGCGCCAGCGGGCTCATTATCTACGTGCTCTGCATGAACTTCGCTTCGACCGATTGGGTGATGTCGCTCAACCCCGCCTGGTATTCGACCATCTTCGTCGAAGTCTTCGCCTCCGCCCAGTCCTCGCCGCTCTCGCTCTAATGACGGCGCTGCTCGTGCTTTTCGCGTACCAATTCTCGTTAGCCGATGGCATTCCGGCAAAAGCCCTTCACGACCTGGGAAACATGCTGCTCGCCTTCGTCATCTTCTGGGCCTACGTCTCTTTCGCGCAGTTCCTCATCATCTGGTCAGGCAATTTGCCCAGGGAAATCTCCTGGTACCTCCCGCGGAGCAGCGGCGGCTGGCAATGGTTCGCTCTCGCCCTCATGCTCGGGCAATTTCTGCTGCCTTTCGCGCTTCTGCTCTCCCGCGATGCCAAACGCAATCCGCGCCGGCTCACGCTCATCTGCCTGCTGATCGTTCTCGCCAACATCCTCATGAATTTCTGGTTCGTCGCACCCTCGTTCCATCCAGATCGCCTCTACGTTCACTGGCTCGATCCGGTCGAGCTGGTCGCCCTCGGCGGATTTTGGTTCACGCTATTCTTTTATTTTGTGAAACAGCGACCGCTGCTCCCGATCGAATCGAAGGAGGAAACGCAAAGTGCCTGAGCAGACGACCAACCGCGGTGGCCACGAACGGCGTGACATCAGCGTGCGTGTGGTGACCTAGTTCGCCCTTGGATTGGTTCTGTGCGCAATCGCCATTTATGTGGCACTCGCTGGTCTCTACAAAGTTTTCGAACACCAGCATCCCTCGCCCGACATGCCCTCGCGCATCGCTCTTCAGCCGCGGAATCTCGCGCCCCAGCCGCAACTGCAAACCGAGTCGACAACGGACCTCGACAAATACCGCGCGGCCGAGGAAGCGAAGCTCAATAGCTACGCCTGGATCGACAAACAAGCCGGCATCATTCGCATCCCGATTGAGCGCGCGATGGATTTGATCGCGCAACGCGGATTACCGACACGCGGAGTCGGCACGCAAGACTCAAGCGGCATCACGCCGCAACAAATGCAGCAGCAGAAAGCCGCGGCAACAGCGCCGAAGCCTTGAAGACGCGTGGCAGCAAACGCCTGGGTAGCGCACGCGTCCCGCGTCCTGGTTTCGGTGTCCCGCCGAGACGGACTTTTCTGAACGCTACCTTTCTCTGCGGTGCGCAGGTCGAAAGAAAAGTCCACGAGTGCGGGATGCAGTCGCCAGCACGCGAGTTGCGTACGCTACGCGGAATCCTGCTCGCCACGTCCGTTCTGTTCTTCGCTTCCTTGATGAGTGTATTTGCAGCCGTCCCGCAGCAACAAATTGCCGCGCGCGCTGGGCTCGAACAAAAACTCGGCGAGCGCGTTCCGTTGCACGCTCGTTTTCGCGATGAGCACGGTGCGACCGTCGAGCTCGGCAGCTTTTTCAAGTCGAAGCCGGTGATTCTCGCCCTCGCCTATTACGAGTGTCCGAATCTTTGCACGCTCGTGCTCAACGGCCTGTTGGGAACAGCGCAGGAGCTGAAACTCGACGCCGGCAAAGATTACGAAATAATTGTCGTTAGTTTCGATGCGCGTGAACAGCCCGCACTCGCGGCCGCAAAAAAACAGATTTACGTGCAGCGTTACGGACGGCCTGATGCAGGAGGCGGCTGGCATTTTTTAACCGGCGACAGCTACGCCATCGCGCAGTTGACCGAATCCGTCGGTTATCACTTCGCCTTCGATGAAGCCACCCGGCAATTCGCGCATCCGAGCACGATCGTAGTGCTCACTCCCGACGGAAAAATCGCGCATTATTTTCCGGGAATTGAATACCCGCCGCGGGATGTGCGCCTGGCGTTGGTTGAAGCATCGCAAAACCGCATCGGTTCTTCTGGCTTGGGATTTTGCTCGTGCTCGCGCTCAGCGATTACCTGACGCGCGGGTGGCGATGAAGGTGCAGCCCGGCATTGCGGAGAACGGCTCTGCGCCGTAAGAATGAAACCTCACCGATGAATCCTGCGTCACAACAGTTTCAGGACCGGATCACGCAGATCGAAAAGTTGATCCAAGAGCTGGAGGCGATGCCTGATGAATCGGCGCGGCGGCAGGCGCGCGAACTGGTCCAGGCATTGCTGGAATTGCACGGCGCCCGGCGACGGCACGGTGAAAATTCGCTTGCCGAAGACTGCCACGAAACCCGATACCGAATTCACATGGCGCATTCCGAAATGGGCGAACACGATCGAACGTGATCGCGCCCGGACGTACTTCCAGGCGTATGCGGCCGCCTCCGCCTACTATTTTATCGAGAAAGCGATGGCGGAAGTGTTCGCCGGACGCACCGCG
Organism: Chthoniobacterales bacterium; assembly: GCA_038200165.1. Classification (GTDB taxonomy): domain Bacteria; phylum Verrucomicrobiota; class Verrucomicrobiia; order Chthoniobacterales; family UBA10450; genus AV69. Next base: position 26,064 of record JBBPYF010000081.1, read on the forward strand.
ACGTTCACGCCGTTCAAAGTGCCCGACGAAGCAATTGGCTGCGGATTTCACGAAGCAGTTCGCGGCGTGCTGTCGCATCACCTCGTCATCCGCAAAGGCAAAATTGCGAACTATCATCCCTATCCGCCGACGCCGTGGAATGCGAACCCGCGCGATGTTTACGGCACGCCCGGCCCGTACGAAGACGCCGTGCAAGGTTGCCCCATTTTTGAAGAAAATGGCCCCGATAATTTCAAGGGCATCGACATCATGCGGACAGTGCGCAGCTTCGATCCATGTCTTCCTTGCGGCGTGCATATGTTCACCGGCAACGGCAAAGTGCTGAAGCAGATGCATACGCCGACTGCGTTCGCCGGGCTCGCGCATTGACCGCTGCGCGGAATGAGGAAATCCGAATGACGAACGGCATTTCGGGTTTCGACCTTCGTCATTGTTTCGGGCTTCGGATTTCGTCATTCATCATTCGTTTATGATTCAACTGGAAGCTCAACCCGACGAGATCTACGACATCGAGCTCGAGCACAGTCTGCTCGAAGCAAATGAGAAACTCGCTCGTGACAACCGCGCCCTGCTCGATCGATACGGCATCACCGCAATCGATTTCATGGGCGCGATTGGCTCCGGCAAAACGACGTTGATCGCCAAACTCGTCGAGAAGTTAAAGGACAAAATGGGTGTGGCCGTTTTCAACGGCGATGCCACCACCAGCAACGACGCCGACGCTATCGCGAAACAAAATGTGCCGGTCGTGCAAATCGCCACGATCAACGGCTGCCATCTCGATGCGAACCTTGTCGGCAAAGGTTTGAAGAAAATCGCTCTCGATGATTTGAAACTCATTTTCATCGAAAACATCGGGAATCTCATTTGCCCAGCGGAATTTCCGCTCGGCTCGAAAGCCCGCGTCGTCGTCGTGAGCGTGACCGAAGGACCATGGATGGTGCGCAAACATCCGCACATGTTTCTCGGCGCGCAGGTCGTCGTGATCAATAAAATCGATCTTGCTGATGCGATGGAAGTGAGCGTTGAGCAATTAATCCGAGACGTGCACACGCTGAAGCCGGACATCAAAGTCATTCCGACAAGCTGCAAAGGCGGCACCGGCATTGACGAGGTCGCGCAAACGCTGCTCGCCGTCTAAGCAAATGACGAAATCCGAAATCCGAAGCCCGAACCAATGACGAATGACCAAGCTCGAAGAGCAGCCATGTTTCGTCGCTCGGGCTTCGTTATTGTTTCGGATTTCGGATTTCGTCATTAGTCATTTCCTCCAATGCACGAATTTTCGATCGCGTGCGGCCTGGTCGAGAAGCTTCTGCAATTCGCCGCCGAAAATCCTGACAAGAAAATTGTCGAGGCGCGACTGGAGGTGGGCGAGCTGAGTCACATCGAGCACGAGCAACTGCTCTTTTCCTACAATTCGATCACGACGGAAACGCCACTCGAAGGCTCCACCTTGCAGATCGAGAAAGTCGCCGCCGCGGTCGAATGTTCCTTCTGTCATTATCGCGGTCGGCCGAAATATTGGGAGGGCGCGTTGTCTGAAACCCCAGTCGCGACGCTACAATGTCCCGCCTGCAGCAAAGTGGTTTCCGCAGTTGAAGGCCAGGAGTGCGCGATTAAGTCCGTGAAATTCCTCCAAGCCGAGCCAGCGGCTTTTTCAAAATGACGAAATCCGAATGACGAAGCCCGAGCCAATGACGAATGACCAAGCTCGAAGAGCAGCGATGTTTCGTCATTCGAGCTTCGTCATTGTCTCGGGTTTCGGCTTTCGGCTTTCGGCATTTCCCCCACCATGACGCTGCTTTCCATTCTCCTCCTCGGCTTCTTTCTCGGAATGCGCCACGCTACAGATTCCGATCACGTCATCGCGGTCACGACGATCGTCAGCCGCCAGCGCAAAATCGGCGAGGCTGCGCTCACCGGAATTTTCTGGGGCATCGGTCACAGCCTCACCTTGCTCGTGGTCGGCGGTGCGATCATTCTTTTCGGCGTCGTTATTCCCGAACGCGTCGGCCTGAGTCTGGAATTTTGCGTCGCGCTCATGCTCATCGTTCTCGGGCTTTTCAATCTGCGCAGCTTCAAACGCGACGTTCGTCAGGTCGCACACAATCATGCGCATCGACACGGCGATTACATTCACACTCATCCGCATGGTCACGCCGCCGCCGCCGACGGTCACCCTGACGATGCCATTCCGCCGGCGCGCCTCGATCGCTGGTTCGGCCGCTCGCAGGTTTATCGTGCGCTCCGTCCAGTCGTCATCGGAATCGTGCACGGACTCGCGGGCTCCGCCGCAGTCACCCTTCTCCTTTTGCCGATCATTCGCGATCCGATTTGGGCGATGGCGTATCTGCTGATTTTCGGAGTCGGCACGATCGCTGGCATGATGTTGATCACCGCTACGATCTCGGTGCCGGTGGCCTATTCCGCGCAGCGGTTCGAATTCTTTAACCGCTGGATCGGCGTCGGCGCGGGCGCGCTCAGTCTCGTCTTCGGCGCGTTTCTCGTTTTCCAGATCGGCTTTGTGAACGGGCTTTTCACGCGCTGATTTCTCGCTGTGTCGAAAAGCGAGCGCGTCAAAATCGTTGCGCGCGGTGCGGTGCAGGGAGTCGGCTTCCGGCCTTTCGTTTTTCGTCTCGCGAATGAACTGCGTCTGACCGGCTCAGTCCTCAATTCCGCGGCCGGTGTTATCATTGACGCGGAAGGCGAGAGCGAAATGCTGCGCGAGTTTCTCGTGCGTCTCGAAAAGGAAAAGCCGCCGCTGGTGATTTTGCAAAGCATCGAGACATCGTTCCTCGATCCGATCGGGCACGAGCGCTTCGAAATCCGCGAGAGCGATGAGAGCGGAACCAAGACGGCGCTCATTCTGCCGGACATCGCGACCTGTCCCGATTGCCTGCGCGATATCTTTGATCCGGGGAATCGACGGTTCCGTTATCCCTTCACGAACTGCACAAACTGCGGCCCGCGTTTCTCCATCATTGAGGCACTCCCGTACGACCGCGCGAATACTTCGATGAAGCACTTCGCCATGTGCGCCGATTGCGAGCGCGAATACCACGAGCCGCGCGACCGCCGTTTCCACGCGCAGCCGAACGCCTGCGCGCGCTGCGGTCCGCAGCTCCAGCTTTGGCATTCGTCAGGCGAACTTCTCGCCCGTGCAAACGATGCGCTGCACGAAGCAGTCGCTGCAATTCGCGCCGGCAAAATCGTCGCCCTGAAAGGCCTCGGTGGATTTCAGTTGCTGGTCGATGCGCAAAGTGACGAAGCAGTCATCAGGCTGCGCCAACGCAAGCATCGCGAAGAAAAACCTTTCGCACTCATGTTTCCGTCGCTGCAAGCCATCCGCGCCTGCTGCGAAGTTTCGCCGCGCGAAGAACGCCTCCTCCTTTCGTCCGCGGCGCCCATCGTTTTGCTGAAGCGTGTCGCTGCCCTGGCGGATGCAATCGCGCCGCGAAATCCAAATCTTGGCGCGATGCTACCCTACACGCCGCTGCATCACCTGCTCATGCGTGAGCTCAACTTTCCAGTCGTGGCTACGAGTGGAAACTTGAGCGATGAGCCGATTTGCATCGCGGAGGCCGAAGCACTCGTTAGGCTGAATGGCGTCGCAGATCTTTTCCTGGTGCACGATCGCCCGATCGTGCGGCATGTGGATGATTCCATCGCCCGAGTCGTGTGTGATCGAGAGCTGGTGCTGCGACGCGCACGAGGGTTTGCGCCGCTGCCCATTGAAGTGAAAGAAGATTTGCCGCCGATGCTGGCGGTTGGCGCGCATTTAAAAAACACCGTCGCCCTCAGCGTCGGCCGCAACATTTTCGTCAGCCAACACATTGGCGATCTGCAAAGCAAAGAGGCTTATGCCGCCTTCTGCGCGGCGGCGAGCGATCTACCGCGCCTTTACGATTCCAAACCGGAGCTGATCGCGTGTGATCTGCATCCCGATTATCTCTCGAGCAAATTCGCGGCGCAGTCCGGTTTGCCGAACGAATCGATTCAACATCATTGGGCGCACATCGCCGCCTGCATGGCGGAAAATGAAATCGATCCGCCGGCGCTGGGTGCCTCCTGGGATGGGACCGGCTACGGCTTGGATGGAACGATTTGGGGCGGAGAATTTTTGCTGGCAGAGAAAAACGGTTTCACGCGCGTCGCGCACCTGCGGCACTTCCGGTTGCCGGGAGGCGATGCTGCGGTGAAAGAGCCGCGACGCAGCGCGCTCGGATTGCTTTACGAAATTTTCGGAGATGAGCTTTGGCAGCGCGCTCAACTCCTGCGCGATTTTACGCAACGTGAAATCGTCATCCTGCGCCAGATGCTGCACAAGAGAACAAACGCGCCACTCACCTCGAGCGCGGGCAGGTTATTCGACGGCGTGGCCGCACTGATCGGTTTGCGAACGAGGGTTGCTTTTGAAGGACAAGCCGCGATGGAACTGGAGTTCGCGCTGCGTTCGGAAACAACCGCTGCCTATTCTTTCAATCTGCGCAATGAGTCTCCCGCGATTATTGACTGGGAGCCGGCGCTGCGGGCAATCATCGAAGATGTCCATGAGAACAAATCCGTCGTGGAGATTTCCGCGAAGTTTCACAACATGATGGTGGAAACGATTGTCGCCATTGCGGGCAAAATCGGTCAGCAGAAAATCGTTCTCAGCGGGGGCTGTTTCCAAAACCGTTACCTGACCGAGCGAACCGTAGTTCGATTGCGCCAGGAAAATTTCCGGCCCTACTGGCATCAGCGCATCCCGCCTAACGACGGCGGAGTCTCGTTAGGACAAATCGTGGCGGCGTCCTGGGCACGAAAAAATCGGAGCGCGGCGGGATGAGCAAGCGATCGGGCGCAGCGGGCAAAGAAGAGGAAGTGGTCGAGCGCACGGCGCCGCCGGGTGAGATTGTTTACGAGGCGATTTATCGCGAGGGCGAACACGAGCTGAAGCGCAACAATCTCGAGCTCGCGCTTTCCGGTTTGGCCGCCGGTCTCTCGATGGGGTTTTCCATGATGGCCGAGGCGCTCCTGCGCGTGCATTTGCCCGACGCGCCGTGGACGCCGCTGATCGCGAAACTCGGTTACAGCCTTGGATTTCTCATCGTCATTCTCGGCCGACAGCAATTGTTCACGAAGAACACGCTCACCGTCATCCTGCCGCTTTTGAAAACAAAAAAGCCGGAGCTGCTCGGAAATGTGGCGCGGCTGTGGACGATCGTGTTGCTCGCCAATCTGATCGGCGCCTTTGCCTTCGCGTGGTTCATCGGGTGCCGCGGCCTTCTCGATGATGATGTTCGACAGATGATTTTGAAAATCGGCGCGGGGTCGCTCGCGCCCGGCTTCTGGCCGCTGCTGCTCCGCGGGATTGTCGCCGGCTGGTTAATCGCACTCATGGTCTGGCTGCTGCCCTTCGCGGAATCGGCGCACATTTGGGTGATCATCATTCTCGCCTATATCGTGGGACTGGCCGGCCTCCCCCATGTGATCGCCGGGAACGTCGAGACATTTTTCATGGTGACGAATGGCGCGCTCTCGCTGCGCGATTCTCTGCTCAGTTATCTCCTCCCCACGTTGATCGGCAACGTCATCGGCGGGGTCGCGCTTGTTGCCGTCGGCGCCCACGCGGAGTTCATGGAAGTGACCTGAAGAAATCAGGCGCGATGAATCTGGTTTACGGAGAAGTGGTCGAGATTCTCGATGAGAACGGCGTCAAGACTGGAAAGGTGCGGGTGGGTCGCGCGTTGCAAAAGGTGCCTCTCGAGTTGCTGACAGCGGTGGCGTGCGGTGATAAGGTTCTGCTGTGCGACGGGGTCGCGATCAGCAAAGTGGAGGAAACGATAAAACCCGAATGACGAAGCTCGAATCAATGACAAATGCCGAATGTGGAGACCGCTCGCTCGTCATTCGTCATTAATCCCATGTGTCTCGCTATTCCAGGCAAGCTGATCGAGATCGCGCCGGACCCGAACGGCGTGCGCATGGGTCGCGCCAATTTCGGCGGGATCGTGAAACAAGTTTGCCTCGAGTACACGCCGGAGGTGCAGCTCGGCGATTACGTCCTCGTGCATGTTGGTTTTGCGTTGAGCAAAGTCGATGAAGAGGAAGCGCGACGAACCTACGAAGCGCTGCAGCAACTGGATCAGCTCGGCGAACTGGAGACGCCCGATGTGCTTGAGCCTGACGAGTCAGATCACGCTTTCTTCGGTGGCCCTGCCCCGCCGGCCGTTGCTTCGCCGTGAAATATCTCGACGAATATCGTAGCCAGGAGCTGGCGCAGAAAATCGTCGAAGAAATTCGCCGCATCACAACGCGGCCATGGGTTTTGATGGAAGTGTGCGGCGGGCAGACGCACAGCATCGTTAAATACGGAATCGATCGGTTGTTACCTAACGAGATCGAGCTCGTGCACGGGCCGGGCTGTCCGGTTTGCGTCACTTCGCTCGAGATGATCGACAAAGCGCACGCGATCGCGCAACGGCCAGATGTCATCTTCTGCTCCTTCGGCGACATGTTGCGCGTCCCCGGCTCGGAGTGCGATCTCCTCGTGCTCAAATCGCGCGGCGCTGATGTGCGGATTGTTTACTCGCCGATCGATTGTTTGAAGATCGCGCGCGCGAATCCGGAGAAGAAGGTCGTCTTTTTTGCGATCGGATTTGAAACGACGGCGCCGAGCAATGCGATGGCGGTGTGGCAGGCGAAAAAACAAGGCGTGAACAATTTTTCGGTTCTCGTTTCACACGTGCTCGTGCCGCCTTCGATCGCATCGATTCTGCAGTCACCGCTCAACCGGGTGCAGGGATTTCTCGGCCCGGGTCACGTCTGCACCGTCATGGGTTATCGCGAATACGAACCGCTGGCGGAGCGCTTCCGCGTGCCGATTGTCATCACCGGCTTCGAGCCGCTCGATATCCTCGAAGGCGTGCTCATGACCATTCGCCAGCTCGAAGCCGGAACCTGGCGTGTCGAGAATCAATATCCGCGTGTGGTGCAACGCGACGGCAATCGCGTGGCGCAGGATCTCGTCAACAAAGTCTTCGAAGTTTGTGATCGGAAATGGCGCGGCGTCGGTTCCATTCCAAAGAGTGGCTACAAATTGCGCTACGATTTTCGCGAGCATGACGCGGAGCGCATTTTTGAAGTGAAGGAGATCGACACGCAGGAACCAGCCCGCTGCATCAGCGGCCTGGTTTTACGCGGCGTGAAAAAGCCGCACGATTGCGCCTGCTTCGGCAAGGAATGCACGCCGGAACACCCCTTCGGCGCGACGATGGTTTCAGCGGAAGGCGCCTGCGCCGCCTATTACGCCTACGGCCGGCACTTGGAAGCCACTACGACTACGCCATCCCAAAGCGCAGCTTGAGTTCTATGAACGCCGACATAATGTCGGACATGACAACTTTCACGGCCCGCGAGCTTGACCGCGAAACAAGCAGGGTCCTCGACCGTTGCGATCAAGAAGGTGCTGTTCAAGTACGAAGAAAGAACGGCCGTTCCTACACCATCTCGGCCAATCGGCCGGTCAGCGGCGACATGACTTTGTACGAATGGATGAAGGAACGGCGCAGAAAAACCAAAGAACTCTTTCAGGGACAGCCGCCCATGACGAAAAAAGAGGCGCGCGAGTTTGATCGCATGATCGCCGGTGAATGAGCATTTACGCGGACACAAATTTTTTGGTCCGTCTGTTCCTCGAATTGCCGGATGCGGAAGCTTCGCTCCAGCCGGCGCGGGGCCGCGGCATCGATGGTGGTGCCGCCTTTCCGATTACCTGGCTGCATAGAATTGAAATCTGTAACGCCATTCAACTTTATGTTTTCCGTCGCGATGCGCGTAATCGCGTTTCTCCAGAACATGGAGGCGCCGTCTGGGCATCTTTCCGCGACGAACTCAGTGGGGCAGGGCGGCTGCGGCTTGCGCCAATTGCTACTGCCGATTTGGAGCACCAGTTTGAAGAGCTCAGTCTGCGCCACACCGCCAAAGGCAGCTTTCGCACTTACGACCTGCTGCACGTTGCTTCCGCTTTGTTGCTGAAATGTGACACGTTTTGGAGCTTCGATGAAAAGGCCTCGCGTCTGGCTGTCTTGGAAGGACTGAAGCTGCGTCGGACATGAGCGCGGTCGATAAGATGGAGGAAAATTTCCGGGAGAAGATCCTGCGCAAATGCGGCGAGAGCGTGGAGATGAAGGAGAAGTTCTTCACGAAATACGCCGAAGAGATCGAAGCGCTCAGTCGCGATATGGCGGAGCGATTTTCGCGCGGACACAAACTGCTCACGATGGGAAATGGCGGCAGCCTCTGCGACGCGCTGCATTTCGCAGTCGAATTCACGCACCCGATTATCGAGAAGCGCGCCGCCTTTCCGGTCGTCTCGCTTATGACCGATATCGCGACCATGACGGCGGTGGGAAATGATGCGGATTTCTCCCACGTTTTTATCGATCAACTACGGCTGCTCGGCCAGCCGGGCGACATGGCGCTGGCCGTGAGCACGAGCGGAAAATCACCGAACCTGATTTACGCGCTGGAAGCGGCGCGTGAGAAACAGCTCCTGACCATAGCCTGGGCTGGGAAGGACGGCGGACGTTTCCCCGAGATAGCGGATTACTGCTTCATCGTCCCGTCCTACAGCATTCATCGCATCCAAGAAGTGCATGCCACGCTCGTGCATGTCTTGTGGGATTTAATTCACATCGCGCTCGGAGCCGAGGATGTGATTTGAAATGACGAAATCGGAAGTCCGAAGCAATGACCGAATGACGAATGGCTGAGCACAGCGCGGTGGTTTTTCCGTCACTCGGACTTCGTCATTCGGATTTCGTCACTACTTTACTCGCGTGAACGAGCCATCGCTTCTCACCGCTTCCTGCCCGCTCCCGATCACCAACTACAAGGAGATCGTCCTCGCCCACGGCAGCGGCGGAAAACTGAGTCATCAGCTGATCGAGAAGCTGGTGCTACCGCAGTTTCGCAATGAACTGCTCCAGCCCTTACACGACGGCGCCATCTTCTCGTTAGGCAACGAGCGGGTAGCGTTCAGCACTGACTCATATGTCGTTAGTCCCATTTTCTTTCCCGGTGGCGACATCGGCAAGCTGGCAGTGCACGGCACGATCAACGATCTCGCGATGTGCGGGGCGCGCCCGCTTTATCTCTCAGCCGGATTTATTCTGGAAGAAGGATTGCCGATGGAAGAGTTCTGGCGCGTGGTGCAGTCGATGCGCGAAGCCGCTGATGCTGCCGGCGCGCAGCTCGTGACTGGCGATACGAAGGTCGTAGATCGCGGCAAAGCCGACAAGATTTTTATCAACACTTCAGGCATTGGCCTGGTGCGGGCGGGCGTAAATATTCATCCGGCTCGCGCGCAACCGGGCGACAAGATCATCGTCAGCGGAGAAATCGCGGTGCACGGCATCGCCATCATGTCCGTGCGCGAAGGTTTGGAATTTGAAACGGAGATCGCGAGCGATACCGCAGCCTTGCACGAGCTTGTCCGAGACATACTCGCAGCCGCACCGGATATTCATGTCTTACGCGATCCGACGCGCGGCGGCGTGACCAGCGCGCTCACTGAAATCGCGCAGACGGCGAAAGTCGGAATGCTACTCGAGGAAGCAGCAATCCCCATCAGCGAAGAAGTAAAAGGCGCGTGCGAAATTCTCGGCCTCGATCCACTTTACGTGGCGAACGAGGGCAAGCTGCTCGCCATCGTCTCGGCTAGTGACAGCGAGCGCGTGCTGGCCACGATGAGCAACCACTCGTTAGGTAACAAAGCTGCGATCATCGGCGAAGTGGTCCCGGAGCATCCAGGCTTTGTCACAATGAAAACGCGCGTAGGCGGCACACGCGTGGTCGACATGCTTTCGGGAGAACAATTGCCGCGAATTTGCTAGGCGTGCTGCTGCGGGATTTGTTGCGGTCGTCCGTGGCGCTGATCACTTTCCTGCCTGCGGTCAATATGGCGCTCGATCCAGCAAGCACACAAATCCAGCACACGGCGGCAGGTGATCTCAGTGGATTGACGGCAGTCCTGCAGAAAGCATTCGCAATCGACGCAGCTGAATTTCAACCGATCCCGAAGCCATCGCCGGGCGACTGGCTCAGTGTGCACAACGAGCTGGGGCAAACGTTTCAAGAGTTCGTCCGCTCGCAACCACCACAGGAGCGCCGCATTATTTACCTTCAGCTGGTCGGCGAGTTCCCGCCGGAACGTAGTCCCTCAATTGCTAAGTTGCGCGAGTTCGCAACTGCGTTCTTCGCCATGGAGGTGAAAGTGCTGCCAGCGCTAACAGGTAACACGGCAAACTTCACTACGCGCCGAAATCCAATCACCGGCAACTCGCAGCTTCTTACCAGTGACATCCTCCACCTTCTGAAAACGCGATTGCCGCCAGATGCGTTCTGCATCCTCGCGATCACCATGGAAGATCTTTATCCAGAGGCGACGTGGAACTTCGTCTTCGGGCAGGCTTCGCTGCGCGAGCGTGTCGGCGTTTATAGTTTTGCGCGGTATGATCCAGCATTTTACGGAGAGGCTCGCGCGCCGGAGTACGAGCGACTTCTGCTGCGGCGCAGTTGCAAAGTGCTCGCGCATGAAACCGGCCACATGTTCGGTCTCGCCCACTGCACATTTTTCAATTGCCTGATGAATGGCTCAAATCATCTCGCCGAAAGCGATCGCCGGCCGCTGCATCTCTGCCCGCTGTGTTTGCGGAAATTGCAATGGAGCATCGGCTTTGATGTGGTTAATCGGTATCGCAGCTTGCAAAGGATCAACCGCGCGGCTGGTTTTGCCGATGAGGCTGATTGGCTTGGTCGCAGAATCGAGATACTCGGCGTGCAGTGATCAACGTTTGGATATGAGTCTTGTTGGCCAAACCGCTGAATAAAGCGATGAATTCGTGGACGGGAATTTTCCGCCTGCTCGTGATGCTGTTTGTGTCGTTATCCGCATTCGGCGTGGAAGTAACCCAGTTTGAAGGAGGCGCACATGGTTTCCCGGCATTGCCGGGATAGCAATGGGAAAAAACTTGCTGACGGTGACTTTTCGCAGTGGATCGAGAATGAAACGCTACGGATTCGGATTGTTTACAGATTCAAGCCTGGTCAGCGCATCGAAGAAAATGCGGCCTTCCGGCAAGAGCCGGAGTTGATTCAGGAAGAGTGGTCGTGGCGCGAAATCCGCGAAGGGCAACTCGAGCGCGAGTTTACGGTCGATTTCAAATCGCAAACTGCTACGGCGCAGAAACACGAAAGGAACGAACTGAAAAAATGGAACGAGAAAATAGAAGTTCAACCAGGCCGGACTTTCGCTGGTTTTGGCTTCATGCTCGCACTGCAAAACTTGCGCAAGCGTCTGGTGGATGGAGAGCACGTTGAACTCCAGGCGGTTGGTTTTAATCCGAAACCCAAAGTAATAGGCGTCGAACTTTCATATGGCGGCGCCGATGAAATGAAAATGTCGGATCGTGTTCTGGAAGGCGACCGTTTCATCATTCATCCGAAGATTCCCGCGATCGCGCAAGTCATCGTCCACGTACCGGACACGCAAATCTGGCTGACGAAACCGCCCGCTGGTTTTTGCGCTGGGAAGGACCGGCCGCAGAAGCGAATGATCCGGTGATCCGTGTCGATTTGGTGCCGGGGGCGGAAAGCGGCCCCGCAAGCAGCGCCAAGCGCGCGAAATCTTCCGACGGCTGAGGCGTTAAGTCTCGTCCTGCGATCGGAGCGTATTGCTCAATGCATCGGTCAGCGGTGAAGCGGGCGCGCTTTCCTCTTCGTCGATGCGGTAACCGGCCGTCTTGATCGCCTCTTTCAATTTCGTCGCTGCGAGGAGCACCGGATCATAACTGACGCTGAGTTTCCGTCGGGAAATGGAGATTGATTGCACGCCCTCGAGTATTTCTAGCGCTGAACAAATCGTTTTCTCATCCGGTGGCCGAGGGCCGGTTACAACCAGATAACGCTCATAGCAAGCACGATGAAAGGCACTGGCTTTGGTTTTTTCCTCCGTTATCTCCCAAGTGTCAAAAGCTTTTCCACCTGCCGTCTTATCCTCATTCTGCGCCTGGAGAAGAACGGTCGAGAGTGTGCTGGAGAGTACAGCGTGAGAAAGGTTTTGATCGTTTGAAGAGAATCGCGCGTCGCTGGCGTCCTCGCGCGTGATAAGTCACGATCACTGGTCCGTATCGCGCGGGATACATCTGTTCAATCCCTTAGAACCGAACCCTAGGCATGAACAAATTAACTTTTCGCGGCAGCTGGAATGAAATTAAAGGCAAGCTGAAACAGAAGTACGCTGATTTAACCGACGACGACCTGACCTTCACCGAGGGCAAGGAAGAGGAAGTGCTGGGCCGGCTGCAGAAGCGCACTGGCCGCACCAAGGAGCAGTTGCGCAAAGAAATCGAGGAATTGTAGCTTCCTCAGGCGGCGCTGGCGCGTTAGCTCCGACTATCGCCTTTTCGTTCTGTGACTCGCTCCGCCTCTTTCGGGCTCTGATCTTCGAAGCAGTAAAACGATCTCAAAATTCATGCGGTCGCGTGCGAGCGTCGGAACCAATCTGCCGCAAGTTGGGCCACGCCTTCGAGCGCGCCGGGTTGCTCGAAGAGATGTGTCGCGCCCGGAATAATCTCCAGCGTCACTTCACAACGCATTAGCGCTTTGGCCTCTTCGTTCAAATCGATGACGACGTAGTCTTCGCCACCCACAATCAGCAACGTCGGGGCTTGCACGAGCGGCAACGCGGTGCCGGCCAAATCCGGCCGCCCGCCGCGTGAGACCACTGCGCTGACTTGGCCGGGCAACTGCGCCGCCGCTGCCAGCGCCGCGGCGCCACCAGTGCTCGCGCCGAAGTAACCGATCGCCAGCTCGCGCGTCTTTTCGTTCCGCCGCGCCCAGTTCGTGGCTTGTACGAGCCGCTCCGCGAGCAGGCCGATGTCGAAACGAAGTTGCGCCGTGCGAATGTCGAGCGCTTCCTCTTCGCGCGTGAGCAGATCGAAGAGCAACGTCGCCAGCCCCGCGGCGTGCAGCTTTTGCGCGACGAATCGATTGCGCGGGCTGTGACGACTGCTCCCGCTGCCGTGCGCGAAAAGCACGAGCACGCTCGCGCCCTCCGGCACGGTGAGCGAGCCCTCAAGCGTGGCCGCTCCTGCTGCGATGGTGATTTCCGAATTCGTATGGCCAGCGCTTTGCTCACATTAACATTCGATAGCGAGCTCCTCCTCGCTGCAATCTTCACCTGAGCTCACTCCACATCTGCGCAGCGCCTGCAATCCGTTTCTAGAAGAAAGGAGCACAACCATGGCAAAAATCGTCAAAGTCATCGAAATAATGTCGGAGTCGACGACCAGCTGGGAAGAAGCGGCCCAGAACGTGGTGAGCGAAGCATCGAAGACGCTGCGCAATATTCGCTCGATCTACATCAAAGAATTCACCGCCGCGGTCGAGAACGAGAGGGTCATCAGCTATCGCGTGAATGCGAAGGTGACATTCGAGATGGAACGGCAGGGTTGACCGCAGAAACTGCCGCTATTTTTCGCTGCGCTTTTTTCTGGCCGCAGCGGCGGCGCCCTTTTTGCCGAGCGCGGTGCGGATCTTTTTTGGCAAATGGGCGATCGTGCGTTTCGCTTTGGCAGCGGCGGCTGCTTTTTTGATGTTCCTGCGGGCGGCGGCGCGTTGTTTGCCGGTGGCCATCAGCTTCTCCTCTTCCGCGCAGCTTTTTTTGCCGCACGCGATCGCTCCGCCGCGCTCCGTTTCTTGGCGGCAGCATGCGCCTGGCGCGAGAGAGCGCGATGTGAAGCGGCCGAGTGCGGTTGCCCTTTCAACGCTTGTTTCACCGCGCGCGAACGTCGCGGCGAAGTGTTTTTGGCTTTGCTATTCCCCTTCGCCAGGTCGCGCTGCGCCTGCTTCTTCGTGCGCGCGGAGGTCTTTCCTTTCTTCGGCGGCGGCAGCTTCACACCGGCGCGTCGCGCTTTGGAGAGGCCAATGGCGATGGCTTGCCTGGCGGAGGCGGCACCATGTTTCCCCTCGCGAATGTGCTCCATCTCTTCGCGCACAAATTCCCCCGCCTGGGTGGAGGGCGCTTTGCCTTCCTCCTTATCTTTGCGCGCCCGCTCGAGCGTTTCTTCTTCTGGCATAACAACAATGGTTCGGGCTCAAACGGAACGGTGGATGTCACGATTTGGCTGTGAAAGCACTGAATCGAATCCCAACTGCGCCGTCGCGCGCGCACGTTCGGCCCGTCGCCGACTCCCGCTACAGGCCGCTGCGCATATTTCAATCGCCGCTGAATTGCGCATTCGTCATTTCCAGTCATGTAGACGAATGATCTACCATTGTATTCGCTACACGATCGATCCCTACAAGACCGACGACTTCGAAGCTTACGCCCGACGATGGTCGGAAGGCGGAATCATCCAACGCTGCGGCGGTAAACCGCTCGGTTATTTTCTTCCAAAAAAAGGGCTTGGCGGAGCGGATAACGTTGCCATGACCTTGATTGGCTTTGAGAACCTTACGGCCTATGAAGCTTATCGCACCAAGCTGATGGATGATCCCGCCGCGAAAGAGAATCTTGCCCATGCGAAGAAATCGCGCTGCATCCTGGTGGAGGATCGTTCCTACTTTTATCGTATCGATGAAGATGGGAACGAAGGATAGAAGGGTATGCGAGTTGAACCAAACATAGCTCACGTCGCTGCGCTCTTTGGCGATCCCAGCCGGGCTGCGATTCTGACCGTGCTGCTGGATGGCCGCGCACTTCCCGCAGGTGAGCTGGCGCGCACTGCCGGAGTAAGTCTTACGGCGGCGAGCAGCCATTTTACGAAGCTCTTGAATGGTAAACTTCTGGCGGTGGAAGTAGAAGGACGGCATCGTTACTACCGGCTGGCTGGCTCGGCGGTGGCAACCGTCATCGAGGATCTCGCCCAACTCGCCGCTTATCCATCTGTCCTCCAGCCGCCCAGACTTTCGCGCGCCGCCCGCGCACTTCGCCTGGCTCGTTCTTGTTATGATCATCTGGCCGGCGAATTAGCTGTCGCCATCGCCAACGCCTTGGAGGAGCGCGGCTATCTCTCGCGCGGCGCAGGAAAGCGTTATGAAATTGGCGGAGAAGCCGCGCGACACTGGTTTGCGAGACAAGGCATCGATCTCGCGACAATACGGCCGGGTCGCTGCGGCATGGCCCGGCAATGTCTCGATTGGACGGAACGACGTCCTCACCTCGCCGGCCCTCTCGGATCGCAGTTGTTTCGGGCATGGTCCGGAGCAGGCTGGCTCAGGCGCCACTCTACTTCGCCACGGTTAATCGAGGTAACGGAGCTAGGCCGAAGAAAATTCAGGGATGAACTAGGTATCCGCCTCGTAGCTGGTTGGATAGTAGGCGGAAGTAGTTAACCAGTAGTTCCTGGCAAGTATATTGGACCTTCGTCGGCTCAGTCGGTTCGCACTGAGTTTTCTTCTGCCGCTTTTTCTAGCGCTTGGTTTGAGCCAGTTCCCGCCTTTCTCGCGCGGCATTCTGCATGGCTGTAGTAAAACTGTGAGAGAATACCATCGGCACGGCTGCGCTGGTTACTATCTATCTCATCGCAAACCTCGGCTACTTCGCTGCCACGGCAGTTTCTACGGTCGTAACTCCGGGGGCGGTGAAATTGATTACGGTGATGATCCTACTCTTCAGCGCAGCCAAAGGAAGCATGCTTAGCTCATCACGTGTCTACTATGCCATGGCACGCGATCATCTCTTCTTTCAGCGTCTGGCCCAAGTTTACTTCCGCTTCAAACGTCAGCATTTTTGTTCCCAGGCCTAGGTCCAATGCCGCGCGATCCTATCCCCTGCCGGGGTATCCGTTCACACCGCTGCTCTTCATCATCGCTGCCGTCGCTCTCGCTCTGAACACAATTGCGACGCAACCGATACGTGCAGCGACCGGATGGCGATCGTCGCTCCTGCTTACTTGATTTGGCGCCATCCCAGCGCTGCGACCTTCACTCCACCAAAGTGGTTTCGCCGAAACTAGCCGCCGGCAGCGAAACTGCTGATACTGGTTGCCGTGGCCAGAAAACCGGGCTGGATCCATTGGCTGATGCTCGCGCTCGCGGGCGTGCTGCTGTTCCTTGTCGCCACTCGCGTCGATCTCAGGCCGGTGGTGGATGAGAATTTCTTCTTTTCCGCCAGCGATCCGTCATTCCAGCAGGCGAAAAAAATCGAGGAACATTTTCCTTCGCGACCCGAAGTAATCCTGGCGGTGTCGGGCGACATTTCCTCAGCGCATTACCTCAGCCGCATCCAGCGGCTGACGCAACGGGTCGAAGCGATCGACACAGTCACTCCAGTTAAAAGTGTCACCGCCGGACCGAAGAGCTTTCAGGATGCACTAGCGAGTCCGTTTTGGAGCAGGCTTCTCATCGCGAAAGATCGCAAAGCGACCAATGTCACATCTTCGTTCAAACCGGAAAAGATCCGGAAAAGCCGATCGCGGAACTGGAGCGCATCGTCCATGAGTTCGAGGCAAAGGATTTTCGAATACACATCGCCGGTCCGCCTTACGTGGTGGAAATGATCCGGCGCAGTCTGGCCCACGATTTCCGCTACTTTAGTCTTACGGCGGTGGTTCTGTTCGGGATAACCATGGCGGTTATGTTCCGCTCCCTGCGAGTATTTATCGGCATGCTCGCCACCTGCACGAGCGCGGTTTTGTTAACTCTGCTCCTGCAATCTTTGTTGGGAAAACCAATCGGCGTTCTTACTGTCAACCTCGGCACCATCGTCTTCGTCATCGCGCTCTCGCACCTGGTTTACATGACCTTCAATTGGCAAACGCTGGCCGATCGCAAGCATCGCATGGGGAAAGAGTCACCCGATCTCGCGGGGGCCGCGCGGCGCATGACCTTCCCTGCTTCGTTTTGGTCGATGATCTGCGCCTCGTTAGGTTTCGGGAGCTTGTTAATTGTGCAGGCCAAACCGCTGCGTGAGCTCGGATTTGGCGGCGTGCTCGGCAGCATCGTGGCGCTGCTTTGTGCCTACGTGATGTATCCGCCGTTTTTGGCGTGGGCTGTGCCGCGCAAGAGCAAACTGATTGAACAGGAATCTCCGCGTGCATTCTGGTCGCGCCGCTTCGGCTACATCTCGTTAACCATCGTTCTCTTGAGCGCAGGTCTGGCCTTCGGCCTTTGGCGAGTGAACACCGATCCAAGTCTGCTCGATTATTTCAAACCGCACTCCGAACTGCGTGATGGATTGCAATACGTCGATGAAAACGGCGGCGCCAATCCGCTCACGATCGTCGTTTCATCAGGAAATGGCGGTCCCCTGAATACCGACGCCGCTTACCAGAAACTCTGGCGGCTGCACGGCGCGCTGGAGAACTATAACGATGTCGGCACCGTCATTTCTCTCCCAACGCTGCTGGCGGAAGGCGACCGCACCCCGTTCTCGTTCCTGATCAGCTACGAGAAAATGATGGAGATGATGGAGCAACCGAAATATGCGCGCGTGGCTAAAAGTTTCGTCAATCGCAGTCGCACCCAATCGGCCTTTCTCCTGCGCATGGTGGAGGAGCGGCGCGGTAAACCTCGGCTCGAGGTCGTGAATGATCTTCGCGCGATTTGCCGCAAGTACGGATTTAAACCGGAGCTCGTCGGCGGAATTTATTACTTGCAGGGGCGGCTGGCGCAGCTCGTTGCCTCCAGTTTGGTGACCGGTCTTTTCTGGCTCAATCTATTATTCATCGTCATTGCCTGGGTTGTGGCGCGCTCCATCCGTGGCGCCTTGGCGATGATCGTGAGCTTGACGCTCGTCCCACTCTGCATGCTGGGTGGGATCGGCTGGTTCCATGTGCCGATGGATGTGATCTCGGCGCCGGCTACCAATGTCTGCATCGGCATCGCCATTGACTCCATGATTCACCTGGTTTTCGGCGTCCGACGTGCGCAGCGCGACGGAAAGAAAGGCTGGGCGGCCTGGGTCGCCGCGCGCGAAGAACAATGGCGCGGGATCGTTTATTCCGACGTGATTATTGCGGTCGGTTTCGCGATTTTCGTGCTCTCCGATTTTCCGCCGACGCAGCGGTTCGGTCTCGTGGTGCTGGCCGGCTGCATCATTGACATTCTGGCTAATCTTTTCGTGCTCCCGCTCCTCGGCGGGGCGGAATGGAAAGCGCGAGCTACGGCGCGCGCCCGGGCAAGAACTTGAACAATTTATACGGGCTCCGTCCGTGTGCTCTTCCCGTCATTGTGGCATGTTTTGAATTTGCGAAGCAGTGACGTAGAGTACGCCATCCGGTCCCCAAGCGATTGAGTCAGGCCAGCTCAGTCGTTTATCCTGAATTACGCGCTCGAATTTGTTTGATGCGGGATCAAATCGCGCGATCGCGTTCTCTTCGATTTGCGTGAGGTAAATGCTGCCGTCGCGCGCTTCGAGCATGTCGTCGGGTGGGCCGGTTTCGGTCACCTTCTCGATCTTTGCTTCTAAGTCAGCCGATGAAAGCTGCGGGTTTTCGAGGTATTCGGTTTTGATCCGATAAAGTGAACGACCCGTGAGCGCATGCGCCGGTGACCTGCTGGTTCGGAAAGCGCGCCACTTCCTCTAACGGGCGGGCGGCAAAAGTTGGGGCCACGCTCAGCAAGAAACTGAATCTTAACAGCGTCTTAACCCTGGTCGGGTTCAAAAAAATGCGGCTACTGTCTGCGGCTGATTATTTCATTGGGCGAGCAGCGCCTGACAGGCTGCGGCGCAGCGCCGGCATGCCTCCGCACACACGCGGCAATGTTCCATGCGGGCATGCTTCTCACACGCGGCGCCGCAGATTTCGCATGCCTGGATGCAGGCGCGCAGCTGCGCTCCGGCGAGTTTGAAATCGGTGCGAGTAAAGCGCGAGATGATGCGGGCGGTGGCGAGGCAGACATCGGCGCAGTCATTGCAATCGCGGATGCACTCGATCATTTGCGCAACTTCCTTTTCCGCGAGAGACGCATCGGCACAGGCGTTGCACGCTTCGGTGCAGGAGTAACATGCCGTGATGCACTCGATCACAGTCGCGTGATCGGAGGAAGGATTCACCGGGTGACTATCGAACATTTGTTTGATGTAGCTCATGTCTTCCAGCCTACAGCAATCAGCCATGCTTTGCGTTATCCTGGCAAAGTGCGGCGTAATCAGCAGGTGTGTCGATATCGATCGCGCCTTCGGGGAATGGCAGGAGGACAACATCTTCTGAGCAGGCGATAATCAGCGCCTTCGCACCACAATCGTCGGGCAACGCCGCGAGCGCGTCGAAGTGGCGTGACTCGAACAGCGCAGGAATTCCGACCGTGCCAGCGTAAGCGCTGGCGACAATTGGCGCGTTTGTTGCCAACAGATTCTTGATCGTCTCAGACGAAACAAACGGCTGATCACAGGCAAGGATCACAATCGCGTGAAGGTCGTGTCGCAGATTTCGCAATTGCGCGACGCCGCATTTGATCGATGTGCCCAGACCACGCTGCCAATCCTGGTTTTGCACGATATGAACCGGCAAGTCGTGAAGTTCTGCGCGAACCTGCTCGACCGCGTCGCCTGTCACGACGACAACCTGTCCGCAGCCTGCCGCACATGCGCCTTTCGCGACCCGACGAAGGAGCGTTTCTCTTTCAAAGACAAGAAACTGTTTTGCTCGACCGAACCGCGCCGATCGGCCGGCGGCGAGGATTAGCGCGCCGATGTCGCGCATACAGCCGCGTCACTCGCGTGGATGGGAGCTTTGCGATCGCGCAGGTGCTCCGCCGTTCCTCCTGCAAATACACGCTGGATTTCCGCCACAATGGACAAGGCGATTTCAGCCGGAGTCTCCGCCGCCAGGTGAAGACCAGCGGGCGCAAAAAGCTGTGACTTAATCGCGGCGCCGCTGTCGATCACATCCACGAGCAGTTCTTCACGTCGCCGCCGCGGCCCGACTAGACCGACGTAGCGCAAACCGAGCGGAAGCAGATGGCGCAGCGCAGCGCAATCTCGTCCAAAATTATGCGTGGCGATGACGACGGCTGTGCGGCTGTCAACTGCGCCTCGCAGCTCAGTGACCGCCGCAATCAGTTCGAGATCCCAGCCAAGCAAGTGCGCGTGCGCAGCAAGAGCGTTCACATCATCGCCTTCGCCGATCACAATCAATCGCAACGGCGGCTCAATCGTTTGTGCGAATCCATCTTCAAACGCCGGACCAGGTGAGATGTAGCTGCCGAGTTGCGCGCCGCCTTCGAAAATGGTTACGAGCGTGCAAGTCCTTCGCGAAACAATGATGTCGCGCAGCCGCTCCACCACATCCTCATCAACCAGTTCGATAAATATCTCAATGCTGCCGTTGCACCCGAAACGTCTGCGCGTGTCGAATGCGATCAGCTTCGGTTCGCCCGATCCGATCACAGCCCGCGCATGCACGGCGACATCGTCTTCGATGCAGCCGGCGCTCAGCGCTCCCGCCGTTTCACCACCCGATGTGATCAGCATCCGCGCTCCCGCACGGCGATAGCTCGAGCCGGTTGTGCGGACGAGCGTGGCGAGCGCGCAGTCCTCACCAGCGCGCGCTTCCCACAGGCGAATGATTTCTCGAAGTTCTTTCACGTCAGTAACACCGTGTCATCCTGAGTCGCGCAGACGACGAAGGACCTCGCAAGAGGCCCTCGCCAAACGGGCTCGACTAGCCACGCCGTACATCAGCAACCTCGAGCGAGGCGTGCGCAATCCAAGCCTTTGCAGCATCAGCCGAATCGCTCGAGCACTCCGCACGTCAGTTTCCGATCTCTGTGACGGATTACGGGAATGGCGAGAATGAGGCGGGATGAAGCGCCGGAGTAACGGGGCGCGCGACGGCCTTTGCGGACGCGGGGCGCCATCTTTCCAAAGTCGGACACGCGCTCGAGATCAAAGCCAAACGCCATTGGGCGAGTTGTAGTGAACGCCGAGATCGATCATGTAGTTTTCCGCGGCTAGGGGGGATTGCCGCTCACTAAATCTCAAACAGTACGATGCGTGGGCTTGCCTGCGATCCATTCGTCATTCAAAGTACGAGGAGGGTATCTCTCCATGAAATTGTCCATCACTCCCGCACGGCAGGCCGCTGCCGGCGCGACTATTCTGATGGCTTGCGCCTGCGGCGCGGGGGCTAATTCAGCCACGCTACTCAACATGTGCAACATCAATGCCACGCCAAAGCTAACGCAGTCGCTGATTCTTGGCGCCGGCGCACTTTTCATGCTGCGCGGCTGTTGGCAAATGCATCGGAGGGCTGCACTGGTCGCGGCTACTTCATTAGTCGTCCTGGCCGCAGCGGCAACGCTGACTCCACCGAGCGTGATGAGTTCAGCCTATGAGCCATGGGCTGCACTGCACGTCGAAGGCGCGGTTTTATATTTAATTTTCGCGGCATTGCTGATCGCCGCATTCTGGATCGCATTTCCTCAGTTCTCGCCGCGATGGGCAAAAGCGACCGCTTTTACTGGCACGGCTGTCGCCACCGGTTGCGGATGTTGCATGGTGACCGGAGCGCTCACTGGGTTAGGCGTAACGTTTGCCGGCGGTCCGGCTCTTTTTCCCGGAGCGATGTACCTAATGGGAATTGCGATCGCTGCCGTGGGCTTGGTTTTCCTTGGCGGGATGCGGTCCCTCGCCTGGCTCCTGTCCGGTGCGCTCGTCACCCATTTTCATAGCGCGATTTTAGCGCTTCTGGGTACCTGGACAATCAACAACCTGAACTTCACTTTCATCCCCGGCTACATTTTGTATCTACTGGGGGCAGCGTTGATCGTCAAAGCCTGGGCTGTCGCCTGCGACACCGTTTCGCAATCGGAACCTCTCCCGATTCCGACGCCGCAGCCCGCCTTCTGATCAATGTTGATGAACACAGTCGGCCGGGTTTCCGGTTTGGCGGCAATCGCAATTTGGGTCGCTGCATTCGTAGTGGCCCGGCTTGATCATCTCGGAAAATTCATCAGCAAACCGGCGGCCGCCTTCGAAGGCACCGGAACTCGTTAGGCGGTATCGGATTTCGCGATCCGGCACGTACTCGACCAGGCCGGAGGCGACGAGGCCTTCGAGGAGCGGTGCGATTTGCCCCGCTTCCAGTCCGACCCACCGCGCCAATTCCGGCGGCGCCACGTCCTGCGCGATGTTTTCGCCGCGCAGCCAATACATGACCTGCAGGATTTCGTCCTTGGCGGCAATGCCCTCTTTTGGTCTTTCGTCGGAGTTATCGTGCTGGTTCACAGGCGGTCTCCTTTTGTAGAGTCTGCACGATTTGCCGGATACGAGCAACGGCGACGGGAACGGCGCGCGCTACGGCTTCGGTTAAAGGCGCCTCGAGATCGTCGCAATCCTGGGCCTGGCAACCGACGATCCAGGCGCGCGGCGGCAGGGTCTTCAGCGCGGTGGCCATGCGCAAAACGACTTCGGGGTCGGCCTGGTGCAAATCGGTTGCTTCATGCGGACTCGGCGGATTGCGCAGCGCTTCGGCATCGGGCTCGAGGACGAAGACCTTGCCCGGCGCCGCGCCACGATCGAGCGCATCGATGATGATGAGTGCGTCGTAGCCGTCCATTAGTTTTTGCACGAGCGAGATGCCGGCGATTCCGCTCTCGAAATATTCGACGCCCTCCACCTCGAGCGATCGCGCCAATTCCCGCAGGACCTCGATGCCGAAGCCATCGTCACAGCGGAGAACATTGCCCACTCCGGCGATCAGGATGCGCATGACTTACGGAAGCAAATCGCGCGGCTGATGCTCGGGACCCGCGTGCGGCGAATCCGGCGGGAGCACATCGTAGAGGATGAACAGCGTCTTGATCACTGGGTCCATTTGCAGCCGGTCGACTAATCCTTGCCCGCCGAGTTCGGTCATTACCTCATGAATGCGCCAAATGCAGGCGCGATGCATATGATCGATCCGCCCCAACATTTCAAAGACCTTTTCCCGGGTCGCCCATTCCTTCGATTCTTCGAAATGCTTGACCAGCTCCGCGATCCGCGCGGCATCTTCTTCGACTTCCGCTTGGAGGGTGGCGAGATTGTCAGACATGCTCAGCCGCGGCGTGCTCCGAGGTTGCAGGCGCCCTATGCACCGCGAGATCGCGCGCGAGGCGCAGGATTTCCGGAAAAAGCGCGGCCACGCCCTCACTCAAATGCAGACCGAATTCAGTTTGCACCGGCTGCACCGCGATCACGTAAACTTCCGCGGGGAGAACTTCGAACTGCTGCAAAACGACGAGCAAGTTTTGCCAGTCGATCACGCCCGTAGCGGCTTCCACGACGCGCGCCTGAATCTCCTCCGGATCGGGAAGAATGGCCGGCCAGCGATGCCAGCGTAGGGCGGGCGGTTGCGCGCCGAAATCGGCCGCGGTGATCAGGATCATGCGGTCGTAACGCGGACTAGCCTCGACGAAATTGTGCACCACGGAGATAGGGCCGTAGCTCAGGTCATCGATCTTGATGTCGTTAGGCCACGATTCTTTTTTCAGCGCTTCGATCGCCAGGGGGCCGATCGAGCTGTCGCTCAAATTGATGTAGCCGACGCCGGCGATGATCGTGCGCATGATTAAATTGGTAGCGCAAGCTTCCAGCTTGCGACCGGAC
>JBBPYF010000082.1:0-4236 GCA_038200165.1 Chthoniobacterales bacterium
AATTTTTTCAGCACGCGTCACTATGGTAACGGCCTTTTCTCATGTCAATTAGCTTTGGCTTCGGCATCGCCAGTTTCTTCATAAATCTTCGACTCGATAGAGCTTGAATCGGGCCGTTTGCCTCACCAGTTTCAGGAACGGCGGAGCCGCGCTCGGATGGCGGTCGAGACGGTAACACAAAGCATCAGGCGAGATTGCCTGGCGGAGAACTCGACTGGAATTTTGCGCCACGCGATCCGCATCATAACTCAGAACCCATTTCACCTGATGCAATCGGCAGATTTCCGCCGCGGGAGCCGTTTCAGTTGTTGCATAAAAGCGCGCCGAATCGGTTATCCCGGTGAGACTTTCGTGTGAGCTTCCGGTCACCGCAGGCTCACCTGACCAGTAGCTCAATGCAGGCGAAAGCCACCACGGCCCAAGCAGCGGCCCGTCGATTTCTGATGCGATTGCGCGGAGCTCGCTCTGCTCAATCTGAGCCTCTGCGCGAGCAGCCGCGCGTTGATCCGACAAGCTCTCGTCCCAGGCTTGCGCGACCGGAAAAAGCGCGATGAAGAAGAGAACGTAAACAAGAACAGGTCTGCCGATTATTTTCAGGATTCCGGGTGCGACCAAGGCGAAGATAATGGTGAAGAAATAGGCCCACCGCGCCTGCATGGCGGTGAGAGCGAAAGTAGCGACCAGCAGCATAAGGATGACCGCAGGCACATCGCCGCGTCGCCAAAACAAAATCGGCGACAGCAAGAGAAGCCAGCTGCACCACTGGAACCAGGCCGTGCTTGTTAACGGCACGCGCGAGAGTTCGCCGATCGTGCCGCTCCAGCTGGTAAAGGCGGCGAGAGATTCATGATTGATCCAGGCCGGAGTCCTGCGCTCGATCAGCATTGCCACTGCAATCACGGCGGCGAATGCAATGCACTTCGCAAACAGCGGACGTGCGTTGTAGCTGCCGTCTGTCCTCAGCGGCAGGGCGCTTGATGTGGTGGTCCGTTTCTGCCGCCGAGGACGGACGGCAGCTACAACACGCTTGCTCGAACGAATCAAACCGCGGGCCGTAATCGCGAGTCCGAGCAAAATAAGCGGCTCGTAAAGCGAGACCCAAATCGCCGTCGCCCAAGCGGCGCCGCTGAGAACATTCCATCGCTGGAGCGAGTAGCGCGCGGAGCTCTGCCGTGCGTCGGAAGGGCGAGCTTCTCGCGGAGCTCGCTCCTCCAGGCTCATCAGCATCCAATCTGCGCACAGCGCGACCGCCACCAGCGCGATGAGCGGCGATTGATGATCCGGCCGGCCCAGCGCAGTGCCGTGCGCGAGAATGGGCGAGACTGCGTAGAGCGCGAGCAACGCGAAGCGAAACCGCATCGCCATCCGCCGCGTCCACCAGCAAAGAAAAATCCCGAGCGCCACCGCGATGAACGGCGACACGATTGCGCCGGAGAGATCGAGAACTGTAGAGGCGTTCGCCGCGGCGAACGCCGAAAGCACCGCGGCGATTGCGACGATCAGGTAATCCAATGGCGCCGTCGTGTGCGGCGAAGTGCCCACGGGAAAATTCTCAAAGTCGTGATGCCGGATAATCGTGCCCGGACGCTCGAAACAGATGCGCGCCCGCGTCATGCGCGCGTAACAATCGGCATCGACGAAATAGATTTTCCCGCCGGCAAAAACGTCACCGTAGTTCGCGCAGCGCGTGATGAGCACGAGCGCGCCCACTGCGATGAGTTCCAAAGAAAACAGAATGCGCCGCCGCACGAGCGTCAGCTAAGATCGAAAATCACCGATTCGAAAATCAAAATTCTCAACCACCCCGCCTTCACTTTTGTTACGGCGTGGCAGCCTTCGCTTTTTCGCTGCGCTTCAAAGCGAAGGCTGGGCCCGCCTGGATTCGAACCAGGGACCAAGGGATTATGAGTCCCCTGCTCTAACCGCTGAGCTACAGGCCCTCAATCGCGACACACAGGATACTGCGCTTCAAACAGCGACCAACCCGGAAAGCTTTCGGAGTTCGGGGCTGTTCTAACCGTTGGACAAAGAAGACGACACCTGCTTAGTGCCATAAACTCAGCCTGCGTTTTCTCAGTGGCAGCTATCTGCATTTTTACTAAGCGATGTTGCAGCGCATAAGTAATGACTGCCCCTAAAACCGCGCCGATCAACCCAGAGAACAGTGAATTGATGTCCATTACGGAGCCTATCTACTTGAACTTGATAATCAGCGCTGAGGCTCCGGCAAAAATCGGGAAAGTATTTCCCCACCATGTCCCGAAGCGATCTCCGCTAACAGAGCCAAGGGCGCGCGGGGGGATGTCGCCGATGTGATTGCTTGACGAAACCGCGCCCGCGGTTTGAACGATAATCGCATCTCCGCCAATCTCCTTTGCCTTTCGCGCCTCGTATTCTACGAGCGCGCTGCCGCGAACCCGAGCCGCTTCAGCATTCATATAGCCAAGAACGATGTAAGGCCGTGCCGGAAGCCCGCAGTAAACCGGAACCGCGTATTGAGTTCTAACAAGCGCTCCGGGCGCTGTCGGCCAGTTCCACTGAATGTGGTTGTAAGCCGTGAAGTCGCCGGTAGCGCAGCCGACAAGCAAGCAACTAAAGGCAAGCCCAAGCAAAAGGACGGTCATTCGCAGTGTGTTCATCTTGAAACCTCCGCCATGCAGTTTGCATGTCTCATTAGCTTTAATACCAGAGCGCGCCGATCCTGTCGCGGGCGGACTTCGTAAACGTGATCGCTCATTCCCAGGAATTTTCACGAGACCGATTATCCCGAGCTTCGAACCAGGGACCAACCCCGAAAGCTTTCGGGGCTGCTCTAACCGCTGAGCAACACGCCCAGCATTGCAAGCAGCAAATCTCAATACCCAAGCTCCAAAGAAATTCCAAATTCCAAAACTTGAAAGCGAGCTAAGTCGACGGAGCTGGCACGTATTCCGCGCGGAATTAATGGAACAACGGTGTAGAGGCGCTTGTGCCAAGCGCCGATTGCGACAGGTCTGCATGCCTCCGGCGTTTGGTACAAACGCCTCCACACATGCAGGACCGGCTGACAAGAAAGGAACCCAGCCGTTCAAAATATTTTACGAAAAAGTGTTGCCGCCACCCGCGCTTTTCCTTTATCCCTGCCATTCAGCTCAGCTAATCATGATTAAAATCCAACTCGCGAGACGGGGAAATTGCCGCAAGGGATTTGCGGCTGCAATGGCCATGTCTCTCGCCATGGCCGCAAGCGCAATCGCACAAACGGCCACGTCCACGCCAGGGACGGCGGCTGTGCCACCCACCGGTCCGGTGAACGCGCAAGGCGCCGCCTTGCCCGGAAGCGAAGCCGCGGCCGAGCGCGTCATCGTTACCGGTTCGAACATTCCGACAGCGGAGGAGGTCGGGCCCAATCCGGTCGATACCTATGGTCGGGAAACCATCACCAAATCCGGCGAACGAACGACGGAGCAATTCCTACTCAGTCTCCCGGTCGTGAACGCCAACGTCGTGCCGCAGTCCAATAATGAGAACGGCAGCAATACCGCGGTCGGCGCCTCTACCATCGCTCTGCGCGGTTTCGATGCGCGCGCGACTCTTATTCTCATTGATGGACGCCGCGTCGCACCTTACCCGACCGGCAACAATCCCGGTCTGGTCAACGTCATGTTCGTCGATCTCAACTCCATTCCGGCAGCCGCGATCGAGAGCATCGAGATTCTAAAAGACGGCGCCTCGACCACCTACGGCGCCGACGCTGTCGCCGGCGTGGTCAATATCAAAATGCGCCACGATTATCCGAACGGCGCCGAAGCAAGCGTCCAGGTAGGAAACACAACTGACAAAGATTCCGCTGAGT
This sequence comes from Chthoniobacterales bacterium, assembly GCA_038200165.1. GTDB lineage: Bacteria > Verrucomicrobiota > Verrucomicrobiia > Chthoniobacterales > UBA10450 > AV69. Next base: position 3,836 of record JBBPYF010000082.1, read on the forward strand.
ACGTGGCATCGTTAACCTTTGGCGTGGGGAATTCTAACACGAATGTCACCGGAGCATTGAATTACTATCACCGTAATTCCATTTTCCAACGCGACCGCTCGTATTCCGCCGTGCCGCCTTTTCTTAGCTCGAACAATAGCCCCTATAATCTTGTCCTCAGCAGCGACGTGGCGGCAGCCGCCGGCGGGCCAAACCTGAACCCGGGTGGGACCATATTTGCCAGCGCGCCGGATTTCACCAATGGCCTGGCCCCGGCCAGTGCCTATCTTTACGACACTCATCGCGTAAGAGCAGCTGGCGGCCTTCGACCTGGCTTTAACTTCAATTTATTCGCATCCTCCTTCCCATCAAGCGAGCGTTACGGCGGTTACCTCAGCGCTGATCACAAAATCTTCGGCGAT
>JBBPYF010000083.1:0-13338 GCA_038200165.1 Chthoniobacterales bacterium
AATCTCTCACCTAACCTCCGCGCCACCCAACCCTACACCCCGCGGGCACAAACGCGATGTCGGGGGAGCCCGAGTAAGTCACCGTAAAGGTAGCGCATGGGGACCCCTCGAGTTCGCTCCGCTTCGCTCGGGATGACCGTGTGAGCCATTGCATTTCTGCTCCACTCCGCGCATCCTTTTGCAGCGGATGAACTACGATGTCGTCATCATCGGCGGTGCATTCTCCGGGGCCGCCACTGCGCTCATGCTTAAACGGCAGCGTCCTTCCGCCCGTGTCCTCATCGTCGAGAAAACGACGGAGTTCGACCGCAAAGTCGGCGAGTCCACCACCGAAGTGAGCAGCGCTTACATGACGCGCATCCTCGGGCTGACACATCACCTCGGCCACCATCATCTGCCGAAACAAGGTTTGCGGCTCTGGTTTGCGCAGAGCGCGGATCAATCGGTCGAGGATTGCGTCGAACTCGGGGCGCGGTATGGGGCGCGGCTCCCTGGGTTTCAAGTCGATCGCGCGATACTCGACACGCATTTGCTCGAGCAAGCGGTCGCGGCCGGTTGCGAGCTGCTGCGTCCGGCCAAGGTGAACACAATCGAGTTGAACGAAGGAGGCGAGCAAATCGTGACGGTGCAGTTTGCCGGCGAAGTGCGCACTCTTCGGACGCGCTGGGTCGTGGACGCCACCGGACGCGCGGCCATGATCTCGCGCAAGCTCGGCTATTTTCGCCAGAACACGGAGCACCCGATCAATGCCGTGTGGGCGCGATTCACCGGCACGAAAGAGTGGGACAGCTATGATTGGCGGGAGCAATTTCCGGAGATGGCGAACGCCTGTCGCACCGGACGCGAATGGGCGACTAACCATCTCATGGGGCACGGCTGGTGGTGCTGGATCATTCCGCTGCGCGGCGGCGACGTCAGTGCCGGTGTGGTGTATGACGAGCGTATATTCCAGCTGCCGCCGGGCGCGACTCTGGCCGGGCGATTGCACAATCATCTTCTTTCGCATCCGATCGGTCGCGCCGTTTTCGGCGAGGCCAGCGCCATCGATGGCGACGTGCACGCATTTTCCGCGCTGCCGTATTCGAGCGACAAAGTCTGCGGCCACGGCTGGGCTGCGGTGGGCGACGCGACCGGCTTCATCGATCCGCTTTACAGCCCCGGCTTGGATTTCTGCTCCTACACCAGCTACCTCGTCGCCGACATGCTCGCGCGTTCCATTGGCGGCGAAGATGTCCGCGCGCTCGTCGATTACTACAACGCGCAATATCCCGTGACCTATCGCTCCTGGTTCCATTCACTTTACCGCGATAAATATTTCTATATGGGCGAAGCGGACCTGATGGCGGCGGCGCTTCTGCTCGATGTCTCGAGCTACTACATCGGGCTGGTGCATTCGGTTTATCGCGATCCCGAATGCGCTTTTCGTCGACTGCCGTTCGAGGCACGCGGTGGACGCCTCGCCCTGGCGTTCATGAGCTTCTATGGCGGGCGGCTGGTGAAAATCGCGAAGCGCCGTGCCGCCGCTGGCCAGCTTGGTCGGGTCAACCACGGCTGGCGCGAGCTCTACGATGGCTTTGTTCCCGATTTCCGGCTGCGCAAACAATTCACCCAGGGCCTGCTGCGCTGGTGGAAAGCGGAGTTCAAAAACCTTTTTTTGCGTCCGCGGCGAATGGCGCCACCAAGCACCGCTGTCAGGGCCCGTCCGGCTGAAGTGTAGCAGATACACTCCGCAGCGCGCGGTTGTTCCCCTCACCAGGCGCTGTCGCGTCCTCCTCCCCCTCAGGGAGAGGAATGAGGTGAGGGCTGCGCTCGACGAAGTTCGCCCTTTTGCATTGCGCCCCGAAACCGCCGCGTCACACTTCCATGGTGAGCGATTTCTTCGCCGGCTACGATCCCGGTGACTTCTATGATGAGATGTTCGCCGCGCCGGGCGAGCCGCGCCCGCATTACCGCGGCTTGTGCGATCGCTTCGCCAATCTGACGGTGGAGGAATTCGAGCGGAAACGCGAACTGGCCGCGCTCACACTGCTCCGCCAGGGCGTCACCTTCACCGTCTACAGCGACGCGCAGGGCACCGAGCGCATTTTCCCATTCGATCTCATCCCGCGCGTCATCTCCGCCACCGAATGGAAAACCATCGAGCGCGGTCTCGAGCAGCGCATCACCGCGCTCAATCTCTTCCTGCACGACATCTATCATGGCCAATCCATCCTGCGCGACCGCGTTATTCCAAAGGAGTATGTCTGGCAGGCCGCGCATTTCCGGCCGGAGTTCATGTATTTCGATGTGCCGAAGAACATCTACATCCATATCTGCGGCACCGATCTTGTGCGCGATCGCGACGGCAACTTCCTTGTCCTGGAAGACAACGCACGCTGCCCTTCCGGCGTTTCCTATGTTCTGCAAAACCGGCAGGTCATGCGGCGAGTCTTCCCAAACCTGTTCGCCCAACACCGCGTCCGACCCGTAGAAGACTACAGCCAGGAGCTGCTCAACGTCCTGCGCTACATCGCGCCTTCCGGCGCCAATAATCCTACTGTCGTCCTGCTTACGCCCGGCATTCATAACTCCGCCTACTACGAACACTCCTTTCTCGCCCGCTCCATGGGCATCGAGATAGTAGAAGGCCGTGATCTGGTGGCGGATGATGGCAAAGTGTTCATGCGAACTACCAAAGGCTTGCAGCGAGTCGATGTCATCTACCGGCGCATCAACGATGACTTCCTCGATCCGGATGTATTCCGCAAGGATTCGGGCCTGGGCGTGCGCGGCCTGGTAGAAGCTTATCGCAAGGGCAACATTAGTATAGCTAACTCAATCGGCACCGGCATAGCTGATGATAAGGTCATCTACCGCTTTGTCCCCGAGATGATCCGTTACTATCTCGATCAGGACGCGATTTTACCGAACGTGCCGACCTACCTCGCAGCTGACCCGTCGGACCGCAGCTATATTTTGGAGCGCTTACCCGAACTTGTCGTTAAGGCTGCGAACGAGAGCGGCGGTTACGGAATGCTGGTCGGCTCGCAATCGACTGAAGCCGAACGGGAGGAATTTCGGAAGCGGATTCAGAAACAACCGCGCAACTACATCGCTCAGCCCGTCGTGCCACTGTCACGTTCCCCCGCGTTCAACGAGGACAAGATCCGAGGCCGCCACGTGGACTTGCGGCCTTACCTCCTCTATGGCGAAAAGATTACCATCATTCCCGGCGCGCTGACCCGTGTCGCGCTCCAGAATGGCTCGCTCGTAGTCAATTCTTCCCAAGGCGGTGGGAGCAAGGATACCTGGGTCCTGGAGGAGGAAGATAATGCTTAGCCGCGTCGCCGATTCGCTTTACTGGATGAGCCGCTACATCGAGCGGGCGGAAAACAATGCCCGGCTCGCCGATGTTAACCTGCAGCTGCTGCTCGACCTCGAAAATCAGCGCGACCCCGACACGCTGCAACAGTGGAATCCGATCATCGCGTCGCTGGAGGAAAACGAGCTGTTCACTTCACTCTATCCGAACCCCGATGGACAGGCCGCCATCGATTTTGTCTGCCTGCAACGCAAGAACCCGAACTCCGTCTACTCCTGCCTCGCCACTGCACGCGAGAACGCCCGCACCGTGCGCGAGCAGATATCGAGTGAGATGTGGGAGCAGATCAACCGGCTCTATCTTTTTATCAAAGGCGATAGTGGCAGGAAAATGCTCCGGCTAAGTCCCTACGAGTTCTTCCGGCGTATCATCACCGGCTCACACCTGGTGCAAGGTATTACCGACGCGACCATGACTCACGGTGAAGGGTGGGACTTCCTCCGCATCGGCAAACTGCTCGAGCGCGCTGACAATACGTCGCGCATACTCGACGTGAAATACCACCTATTACTTCCATCCGGTGAACGAGTCGGCGGCAACGTCGATACTATCCAGTGGATGTCGGTGCTGAAATCCTGTAGCGCGCTCGAAGCCTATCGCAAAATCTACGTCGGCCAGGTTGCACCCTGGCGAGTAGCGGAGTTTCTCATCACTCACGCGGAATTCCCGCGTTCCATTCGCTTCAGCGTCGATGCGCTCGACGCCGCTCTCCACCGCATCTCGGGTTCTAACGAGACCCAGTACGCAAATGAGGCCGAGCGCCTTTCCGGCCGGCTGCGCTACGATCTCGACTTCGTCACCATCGGCGACATTTTTGAATACGGCTTGCACGAGTACCTCGGCTCGACCCAGCAACGCCTGGCTGAGATCGACTACGCGTTGTTGGCCACTTACTGCTCCGTCGGTCAAGTTACCGCAGCGTAAGCAACGTCTGGTACCAGCGCACGAGCGACTCGCCGAAGAACATCCAGGTTACAGCGCCGAGGGCTAGGTAGGGACCGAAAGGTAGTTTGAGTGACCAAACTCGCTTGCCGAGTAGAAGCGTGACCAGGCCGATGAGAGAACCGTAAACAGAGCCGGCAAAAAGAGAGAAAAGAACCGCCCGCCAGCCGAGGAAGGCGCCGATGCAGGCGAGGAACTTCAAATCGCCGCGGCCCATTGCTTCTCGCGGAATGTGTATCTCGTTAGCTGTGCCGGTGATGTGATCGAGCCCATCAAGGTCAAAGTTCTCGGTTCCGATTTGCAGACGGTTGTAGTAAAAACGCAGAGTAACATCGTGCAGTTCGCGCCCGGCACACCCAACGGTGAGGCAATGCAAGATCAGTTGATCGTTCTCGCGTGCGAAGAACTCGCTCCAAAGACTCTTCTCTTCGCCGACAACGAACTCAGCGTCTTCACCGCGCCGTGTCCAGGTAAATAACGCCGGCGGATCCAGCTGGATGCGCTTTTTGCCAAAGACGAGCTTGCCGCCTTCGAGGACGAGCCAGAGTAGAAGATAGCCGAGTAGAGCCGAGCCGAGTGAGCTGAGAAGCGCGACAACTATATGGTCGGTGTTCATTAGTCGCGGAACCAGAGCTGAAGCGACGACACCGGCTCCTGTTCCACCAATCGTTATCTCATCGGGTATGATGAAGTGCTCGAAATCGATAAAAGTTGCGGCGATAACTAACGCGATAAAAATGGAGTAACCTGCCGCAACGGGCAGGGGAAAAGTTTTCCAAATAACGAGGAATAAGACGGCGGTAAGTAGTTCGACGGCGAAGTAGCGAAAGGTGATGCGTGCGCCGCAGTTTGCGCAGCGGCCCTGAAGGGCAAGCCAGCTAACGAGGGGCAAATTTTGGTGCCATGGAATTTGTTTCTCACACGCCGGGCAAAAGGAACGGCGTGGCCGGTTAACAGAGAGATCGCGCGGCAGGCGATAGATCGCGACGTTCAAGAACGAGCCGATGCAGGCACCGAGGACGAAGACAAAGATGCCGAGCAGCAAGTTACTCATATTGGAAGCGTCCTCTTTCTCATTTACTAGACAGGATTAACTGGATTTACAGGATTACGGAGAAGAAGAATCAATCCCGTTAATCTTGTAAATCCTGTCTAGTTCCTTTCCCTTAACGCCTGCCGTCTCTTCATGAACCAGGCGATCCAAATGCAGCTTTCATAGAGCAGCACCATGGGCAGGCTCATGGCGATGAGGGTAAGCACGTCCGGCGTCGGAGTAATGATGGTGGCAAGAAGGAAAATGAGAACGATGGCGTAAGGACGGGTGCGAGCCATGAATTCGTAGGTGATAAGACCGAAGCGGACGAGCGCGAGCACAACGACCGGCAGCTCAAAGGCGAGGCCGAAGCCGATGGTGAAGCGGGTGACGAAGGAATAGTATTGCTGCACAGTCCAGGCAGGCTCCCAGCCGAGTGATTGCGTATCGTGGAAGAAGAAGAGAATGGTTTTCGGCAGGAGCCAAAAATAGCAGACGAGCACGCCGGTGAGAAACAAGGCGAAGCTGACGCCGATGGCAGGGAGTAAGAATTTCTTCTCCATCGCGGTCAGGGCCGGGAGCACGAACTCGGCCGCGAAGAACAGGAGCAACGGAAAAGAAATGACGATGCCGGCGTAGAAGGCGAGATGGAATGAGATGGTGATGGAATCGGTGATGCCGAGTGCGCGCAGGACGCCGAGATGCTCATCCACTTCGTGCAGCGGCGCCTGCATGATGCGCACGAGCGTTCCGCGTAACGCGAAGCAACCAATCATCGCGATGATGAGGGTGATGGCCATTTTCACAATGGTCCAGCGCAGGTCTTCGAGGTGCTCGAGGAATGGCTTGGAGCTTTCAGCTTCGGGCGATTCGCGAAAGCGAAAGACGTCGCGCAGCGCCATTTCACCCGACACTGACGATTTTGCGCGCGAGCAATCGCGCCCAAGTGCTAAGTGTGTTCGCGTCCCGAATGGCGTCCTCGGCGATCATGCGTGTGATTTCGCCAGAGGAAAACTCGCGGCAATCGACGATGGATTCCGCATCGGTGTGAACGTGACCATCGGCCGTGCGCTGCACCGGGCGCGCGAGAAAAAGAAACTCGCGCTCATCGGTGAAGCCGGGCGAACAGAAGAAATCGCCGAGGAAGATTGTTTCGCCGCCTGGAGCGAGCTCGTAGCCGGTTTCTTCGCGCAGTTCGCGTAAGGCGACGTCTTTGAATGAGCCAGCGTCGCACAGTTCGTCCACCTGGCCGGCTGGCATTTCCCAGATTGTCTGTCGAATGGGAATGCGCTCCTGGCGGATGAGGACGAACTTCTCTTCCGCGGTCATCGCTGCAACAACGACAGCGGATTTGCGGTGGACGATTGTCCATGGCCGAGGCTGCGCGTGCGCCGGTGTCGCAACTCGCTCGGTCGCGACAGTCAAATGGTCGTCGCTGAAATGGGTGGTGCTGGAGATCGTTACCCAATTGTCGTCGCTCTCCATCGGCGGGAATAAAAACGCCGTGGTCGGAAAAGCGAATTATTCGAGCAGCTGGCGGCGGCGAGCGATTTACTTCAGGGCGTATCCGCATCGCGCAGGGCAACCACGGACACGTATTCGGCGTCCGCCAGAACGAACTTGCGCACTTCAACCTGCACGCGCCGAAGATCGAAACCGCGGAGTAGCTCGGCCCCGACTTCGTCGGCCACCGTTTCAATCAATTTATAATGACGGCGAGTTGTGATTTCACGCACGGCTTTGGCGATAGCGGAATAGTTTGCCGTCTCGGCCAGCTCATCGTGCAGCTTAGCGATGCGAGGGAAGACGGTGATGTTCAGGACCAGCCGCTGCGGCTCAACCCGTTCCTCCGCCGGCACGCCAACATGCGCCTGCACCTGAAGCCGCTCGATATGAATGCGCTCAATCATCTCTTACTCCTTTGGCGCGAGCGAGGCGACGATCTTTTCAAAGCGCGGATCGCCTCGCAGTGGATCACAGAAAGGCATCAGTCGCAGCTGGCCATAGGTTACGTTGCTCGGAATCTGGGCAACAAGATCGAGTTGCTCGCAGGCGAGCGCTTTTTCGCCAGTCCAAGCGTAGATGACAGCGAGATTCTCCACCAGATCGGGGCCGATGTACGCATCTCTGGAAATTGGCAGCATCTCGATCGCCGCTTTACCCTCGCGAATGGCATCTTCCTTGTGGCCGAGTCCGGCATCGATCAGACCAAGGAGAGACATCGACGGCCCGTACCCAGGCTGCTCGCGCACGACTTCTTCCATCTCGGTCCGAGCACGCGCAAAGGCAGCCTGCGCTCCCGCCTCATCATGCAATGCACGCGCAATAAGAGCCTCCCACCATGCTTTGGGACTATACAGCCCATCGGCGGCGGTGCCGCTCGCCGGGGTTTGGGCGAGCGCTTCTTTCGCGGCTACCGGGTCGCGCGCGCAGATGGCAAGTGTTCGCCAGGCGTCGGCGGCGTCGGCCGCGGCGGCCGGTCCTTCCTTGGCAATGGAGGAAATGGCGGAACGGAATGGCTCGAGATTGGCGCGAGAGTTTAGTTCCACCTTCGCGCGTTGCAGCCGCGTGCTCACGTCATTTGGGATAATAATCAGCGCCTTGTCGAGCGCGGCCGCTTCCTCGGGGTAACGTCGCAACTTCGAATAGCTAAAAGAGAGCTGCTGGAGAATGAAGGCGTTACGTGGGTCGAGGGCGAGCGCCTGTTCCATTTCGCTGATGGATTCGTCCCAATGGCCCTCCCGCCGGTCGATGTATCCCTGCAAGAGCAGAGCGAGAGGTTCGTTCGGGAGGGCCTTGCGCGCGGCGGCCAATTCTTCGCGGGCGCGCACGTAATCGCGATAGCCCCAGTAAAAGTGTTGGGCCAGCGCAAGGTGGGCTTCACCTGAGCCGGGGCGCAACCGCTGAATGGATTCAATGGCCGCCTGGGCCAGCGCCAGCCGCGCGTCGCTGTGATCGAATCCCAGGAAGTAAGTCTGATCGTGCGCGCGCGCCAGCTCGTAATAGACGCGAGCAAAAGTAGGATCGCGGGCAACCGCTTGATCGAGGAGCTGGATTGCTTGCTCCAGGTTCTGTTTTCCCCGCGGACTGAAGGCGATGTCGTTGATGAGATCGCGGCCGCGAATGTAGAGATTGTAAGCTTCAAGATCGTTGGTGGGCTGTTCTTCGATGGCGGCTTTTTCTTGCAGCGAAAGCTTTGCTTTGAGCTGAGCGACGATTTGTTCGGCCAGCTCCGTCTCAAGGGCGAAAACGTCAGCAACGGCGCGGTCGTAGTGTTCGCCCCAACGATGAGCATCGGTTCGAGCGTCGATCAATTGCGCGCTGACCCGCACCATATGGTCGAAGCGTTGCACGCTGCCTTCGAGGACGAAAGCGACTCCCAGTTCCTGAGCGATCTGGCCCAGGCTCCTTGTGGCGGCATCGCGGTACTGCATCACACTGGTGCGGCTGATGACCTTTAAGTCGGCCACTTTGGCCAGGTCGGTGACAATTTCGTTTTGCACGCCGTCAGTGAAAAAAGCGTTCTCCTGATTGTTGCTCAAATTTTCGAAAGGCAGCACGGCGATGCTCTTTTCTGAAATGGCGGGCGAAGCGCCGGTGGAGCGCGCCCGCTTGGAAAAGAACCAGAAACCGCCCGCGATCAGTAACGCCAGACAAAGAATTAGTGCGCTGACGAGCGCGACCTGCGGCCAACGCCGCTCGGGCAGGTCTGGAGCTTTCCACCGGCTGCGGCGGCGGAGTTTTGCGGGGAGATGCGGATTGCCGAGATCGCCTTTGCACAGATTGACGAGGTGGAGGCGCTGGCCGTGCTTGACGGCGCATTCGCCCAGGTCGTGCAAGAATGGCTTCCAGTGCCGGTACTCGCTGAGGTCATCGGCAATGCGTTTGGACAACAGAATGTGCCCGGCGTCGCCGCAGTCCATTACCCGTTGCGCGATGTTGATTCCAGCGCCGGCCATGTTCAGCTGATTGTTTACATCGGTCACGCGGCTGACCGGGCCGCTGTGAGCGCCCATGCGCAGTCGAATACGAAGGTGATCCTTTATCGCGGCGCTGATTTCGAGCGCGCACCGGACAGGTTCCTCCGGGTTGCTGAAGAAGAGCAAGGCCATGCCATCGCCAGTAGGCAAACAGGTGAGGCGCCCGCTCGCTTCGGCGCTACGGAAGTGCGCGCTGCCGCGGACGATTTGATTGAGCTGTTGCATTACCTCGATCTGCTCGTTCATGAGCATGCTCGAATAGCCCACCACATCGATTAAGAGGATGTGTGCGATCTCCAGGGGAAGATCCGATTCGGGAGTTTCTTCGGTACTCAACGCGCCCCTTTCGAGAATGGCAATCGTTTCAGCTCGGCGAGCGCAGGTCGAGGGCAAAGAATTGACCATTACGCCTTTGCTTTTCGCGCGCGAGATTTTTGGAGCATGCGAGTGAAAGAAGGAACAAGGTCCGCTCCAAAGGCTGCGGCATTGAGGATGATCATAATGAAAGCGAACAATTGAAGCCCCATCATCAGGCCAATGCCAATGTGCATGGCCAAAACGGCAGCGAGCCAAAACTGTCGTGTCATCTTCGGCCAAATAAAAACAGGGTAACCAAGCTCCAGCATGCAAATAACGATGCCGGCCGCTGGCAGAAAACCACTCCAGTGCAGGAGGATGTTGGGATTGAGCAAATGAAACGGCGGTCTTGTCAACGCCCGCCACAAGCTAGTTCCATCCCACCACCCGGCACCCAGAGACTTCGCCAACCCTCCAAAAAAATAGATGAGACAAAGGTGGACCTGAAGAATGCGCAGATGAAACCCGGCCCGCCAGGGAGCGGCCTTGCATCTCCATCCGAGCGCATAATCCAAGGAATAGCGATCCGGTAATGGGGCGATGGCCAGATAAAACAAGCCGATGGTCATGAATTGATCGACGCCGTAAGTAACAAATCCGCCGCTGCTCCGCGCGGCCAAGTGAAGCAGCCAGGCCGCGATCGCCGCGGGTCGGCTAAGAAAGCCGATGCAAAGGCAAAGACCTGCCGCGAGCAAACCCACCCACGCCAGCGTCAGCACAGGTCCCTCGGCAAAACCAAGCTTATGCGCGAGGCTGACCAGCCATCCTAATCGCGGAACGAAAGGGCTTTCCAGATTTAGAATCGCTTCCGTGAGATCGCGATTGATCAATCCGCGGTTCTCAGAGGCAAACAGGTAATTCCAGTCTCGCCAAAGGGACAAGACATACAGAATTAATTGAAGACCGAGACTAACTCGGAGGATGGCGATCCACTCTGTCGAGCGGGCCGGAAAGAAGAAATTTTCCAGCCGTTCCCGGAACATCAAAAAGCCCTAACGAGCATCTTTGGATTCAGCAAAAACGAAATCGTAAGCGCGTGTTGTCTTGTAGGATTCCTTGATGCCACGCCTCAACTCCGCGGGAGACGGCAAGAGAATGAAACCGAGAACAGCGCGGATCATGGTTACATCGGGATGTTCGCGCCAGACAGAGTAAGCCATCATTTTCACCAAAACTTCCCGCAACGGATCATAGGGCGTGTTGCCGATGTTATCGATGAGGGTGGAAAGACGAAGGCCTGCCGCAACGTTAGCCGCGCTGGGAAGTTCATATTCGACCCTCCCGTCCGCATAATGTAGTTCAAAGACGAGCTTGTAGTTGTCCGGAACGTTGGGAGCGAAGAAACCATAGCCAGCTTCAATCCCGGCGCAGCGGAGATAGAGATTGAGTGTTCGCCGCGCGGGATTAGAGGAGGATAACCGCTCTCCCAGCGCGAAAGACAATATTGCCTCTGCCTTTTGCGAAAAAGGGCGCAGCGCGGCAGGCAGAGCAGTGTAACCTCGCGCTACGATCGAGAAAGTGTCCCGCGAACAGACGGCGAGAATGAGTAGAAAATGCCCCAGCGCGCAGGCAAGCAGGAGCTGTTTTGGTTTGGACAATGCGCCGGCCGGTCCGCCGCTGAGGCTTATTTGTACTTATCCAGAATCGGCATTAGCTCGGTGATAAGCTTGTCCTGCAGGATGTGTTGCGCGTTCGGACCGGTGCCCACGGGACTCGCCACGGGCCCCGGAACGTGCTGCGCATTGGGACCGGTCCCGACGGGGCTGGCCGACGGTCCCGCCACGTGTTGCGGATTCGTGGTCGCACCTTCCGAAGCGGCGTATTTGCCTATGCGGATGGCCGATCGGGTAAAGCCCTGCTTCTTCAGATTTTCCGCGATGGAGGCGGCCAGTGTCTTTTCCGTATAAACATCCTGCAATGTCCCGTGCCGTTTCTCAAACTGTCCATTCACATGGGTATCGATCCTGTAGAGTTCCTTGTTGTATTTCGCCAGGATTGCGTTCATCGCCGTTTGGTCGGCTTTAGTAAAGGGCGTTGCGGGTATGACAATGCCATGTTCGTCTTTGACTACTCCGCTGGATACGCCGTGGGGTGTTGCACACGACCAGATCAGCGCGATGCAACCCACTAAAAAGAGAAGGAAAAGCGCGGGTGCTTTCATGATGTGTGGCGTTTTGTGCTTCGAGTCAGGGAAAAGCAAGCACAAAACTTCTCCCGGCGACGCCACCGTGCTGATCGCCAATCTCAACCGAGCCGGAAGCGCACGTCACGAATGGTCTTGCCGCCGAAGCGTTGCTTTAGTTTCGCGAGGATCTTCGGCTTGGCGATGCGCTCGAGCTCGTAATGCAAGGCCGGCTGCAGGACACGCACGTAAAGAATGCCATCGCGCAAGGCGGCGGGGGCGGAATGCGCGGCGATGAATTCGCCGACGATGGAGCACCAAGCGCCGATGATTTCGCTTTCGCGCAGGCGCTCTTTCAGGCCGAGTTTTTGCATCAGCACGGGAACAAGCTCAGCCGTGGTTTTGCAATGGTCGCGAGCGGCGACGGGCTGCGGCAGACCGCGCCATTCCTGGAGGACAGCGGCGCGGAGGGCGGGGTTCACGCTGCAGTGTGAACGAAATGAGGAATAGCTCAACTCCGCTGTCATCCCGAGCATAGTCGAGGGATCCCGTTGCATCACCTACAGATCACTTCCTCGGGATCCCTCGACTGCCCTTTGCTCCGCTCGGGATGACGAGGTTTATCAGTACTTCCGACGCATGTTGCTGGGCAGGATGTTCAGCTCGGTGCGGTACTTGGCCACGGTGCGACGGGCGATGGGGATTCCGCGATTGCTCAGAATCTCGACGATTTCCTTGTCGCTGAGCGGGGCGCTCCCCTCTTCGCTTTTCACCAGATCGAGGATGGCCTCTTTTACGCTGGTGTTGCTCATCGATTCGCCGCTCGAGGTCTGATAACCGGGCGTGAAGAAATACTTCATTTCGTAAACACCCTGCGGCGTCGCCATGTATTTGCCCGAGATTGCGCGGCTCACCGTCGTCTCGTGCACACCGACCGCATCGGCGATTTGCACCATTGTCATCGGCCTCAATTGCGATGAGCCGTGCTCGAAAAACTCGCGCTGCCGGTCCACGATCTGGTGCGCAATATTAGAAATGGTCTGCTGGCGCTGGTGGATCGATTTGATCAGGAATTTCCCGCTGCGGATTTTGTCGCGGATGTAATCCTTCACTTCGCTGCCGTTGCCATCCTGCGACATGATGTCTTTGTAGGTGTTCGAGATGCGCAGGTGCGGGATTTGTTCGCCGTTGAGGATGACCTGGTATTCGCCGTTGATTTTCTCGACCGTGACATCGGGCACGACGTAATTTTTTGGCGCTTCGGCAAACACCGCGCCGGGCCGCGGCTCGAGCTGGGCGATGCAATTGGCGCATTTCTGCACCTGCTCGACGGTGATGCCCATGCGGCGCGCGATCTCGGGAAAGCGTCGCTTACCGAGGTCAAGCATGTGGTCGGAGATGATTTTGTATTCCAGGTTGTTCTGTTTGCCCTCGCGTTTGAGCTGGATGAGGAGGCACTCGCGCAAATCGCGCGCCCCCACGCCCGGCGGATAAAAGCTCTGGATGAGCGTGAGCATGTTCTCAAAATCTTCCTTGGCGATGC
>JBBPYF010000084.1:0-8749 GCA_038200165.1 Chthoniobacterales bacterium
AGGCGATCTCGAGCCAGACGTTGAGAAGGAGAAAGAGCGCAAAAAGCGGCAGCGTGCGAAACCAGCGCCGGATGTAAAACCGCATGATCTGGCTTGGATTGCGGAGCTGGTCCGCTGTTTGCAGAAGGATTCCGCCAATGAGGAATCCGCTGAGAACGAAGAACAGCTCCACGCCGTAGAAGCCGCCGTGATCGCAGAGATGGAACCAGGGAGTGACGTGACTCGAGAGCACGACGCTGGCGTGCCCGCAGAGAACGAAAAGAATCGCGGCGGCGCGAAGCGCATCGAGCCCAAAGACGCGCGCGGAGCTAAACTCCCGCGCCGCGCCGCGGATGAGGCCGGAAGAATGGGGCTCCACCGCTCGATCATAGGGCGTGGGCGCGCCGCGAGCGAGCAGCCGATTCCCGACTCATCTGGCCGCGCGAAGTAGCGACGAAATCCGAACACTCTTTGTATGATTAATCCAAGCGGCGATGAATTTGAGACCGACCCGCTGAGCGCGACGGGAGACATTAGCGGCACGCAAGATTACGCTTCGCGCAGCGTTTCGGAGAAGGCGAGCGATGCCTGGGAGCAAACCAAAGACAAAGCGAGCATGGCCCGGGAGCGCACGGAAGTTTTCGTGCGGGAGAATCCCATCCCGGTTTTGCTCGGGGCGCTCGGTGTAGGCATTGCTATCGGGCTGGCTATTCGTTACGCGTCGGCTTCCGCTGACCCGGTGGAGGAAGCGCGCGAATCGGCCAAAGAGACGGCGTGGAGCTTCCTTTCTCTGCCATTCCTGTGGCCGCTGCTCAAGTCGGTAAGAGCGAGGGCGGAAGACTCGGCCGATGCGGTCAAGAAAGGCTTCGACCGGGTGAAGAATGTGAAAGTTTCGCGCTACACCAAGCCGGTGAAGAAGCAGTGGAAACGCTGGACCCGCTAGATGGCAAACTCGCGCGCCCCAAGCACTCGCACCTCGAAGAGTAAAAGCGCGGCCGAAAACGCGGAGCAGGAGAGCCGACAGGCAGTGGCGCGGAAGAATCCGCGGACGGGCGCACTCGGCAACACGCCGGTGAAGATGAATAAAGCGCTGCGGAAGAAGAAACGCTAAGTCTGTCATCCCGAGCGGAAGCCGAGGGATCCCGTCGCGAACCTCAGAGGTAACTTCCACGGGATCCTTCGACTTTCGCTCAGGATGACGGCGCGAAGTTGAATGGCATGCCGTTCGCGCGGAAAGTCCGCGCGCGATGCACAGCGATTTTTTGAAGCTCCCGAGCTGGCAGCGTGGTTGGATCTTTCAGTTCTTCGCCTCGCTCAAGCTCGCCGTCGTTCTCCTCTCGGTCCTCATCATCGCGAGCATTGCCGGCACCATTTACGAGTCGAGCTTCGATGCCAAGGTCGCGCGCGCTTACGTCTACGGCGCGTCGTGGTTCAACCTCTGGCTCGTCCTCTTGGGGACGAATCTCGCCGTGAGCGCACTCTCGCGCTGGCCCTGGCGCAGGCATCACGTTGCCTTTCTCGTGACGCACCTCGGCATTATCACGCTGCTGACCGGCTCGCTCATCGGACGCATTTGGGGAATCGAAGGCACCATCACACTTTTCAAAGGCGAGCCGCCGACAAACCGCCTGCTCGTGGACGAGCACCAGCTGCGCGTGCACGATTCCGACGGCATCATTAAAGGCTACCGCGCCGAGTTCCTCCATCACCCGCCCAGCCCACAACATCCGCGCGATCTCGGTCCGCTCGCCGGCGGCGCACGATTGCGGGTCATCGATTACGCCAGCTCCATCGAAGCGAAATTGAATCCGCGGGTCGCCGCGGCGACCGGAACACCGGCGCTCCATTTCGTCATCAAAACCGCGATGATGGGCCAGAACCTCGAAAACTGGCTGCTGGCGGATGATCCTCAGCACGGAAGTTTCTCGATGGGATTGGCGAACATCGAGCTCAAGCGCGGCAAAGCGCCTGCACAAGAGGCGCAAACTTCGGCGACGAACAACACCGGCGCTGAAATCGAGGAGTCGATCTTCGCCTTTGCCAAATCGCCGGAACAAATCGGGCACGTCGCGAAAGGTGGAAGCAGCGGCGCGAAGATTTCGTTTTCGCAACCGGCGAGCGGCGACAAAGGCACGATCACGATTTCAGTGGGAGATCACAGGCAGACAATTGATGTCGCGCAAAACCTAACGAGGCTCGTTGCGATCGCGGGCACGGAGTTGAGCGCGCGCATCGACAATTACTGGCCGGATTTCCGCATTGAGAATGGCAAACCGGTCTCTTTGAGCGAGGCGCCGAACAACCCGGCGGTAGTCGTCACCATTCGCGGAGTTCCCCCCACGCAAGCGCCGGCGCCTGGCACAAACATGCCGCCGGCCATAAACGAAAGCACCGCCGCGCAAAATCATCTCACGCTCTTTATCGATGAGACCGGCACAATTTCCTATCAACTGCAATCACGCAAGCTCGGCACCTCGTCCGGCTCGCTCAAGCTGAACCAACCCCTCGTCACCGGCTGGGCCGACTGGCAACTGGCGGTGGACAAAACGCTGCCGCGTGCCGAGCAATGGATGGACTTCACGCCCGCGCAGGGCGACAGCAAAGACCTGCCCGATGGCGTGCGCATATCGGTGGAGCAAAACGGACGGCGCCTCGAGCAATGGGTGCCGAGCGGCTGGCAAATTTCCATCCCGACCGCGCCGCAGCCGATCGCGGTTTCCTACGGCTTCCGCTCCGTCCCACTGCCCATAGGGCTGGAGCTCCTCGATTTCGAGGTCACCCGCAACGAAGGCAGCGATGCCCCCGCTGGATTCAAGAGCACGGTGCGCGTCTCCACCGCGGAGGGCGACAGCGCGACGGGCCAGTGCTGGATGAATCATCCCTATAATTTCCCGGGCGGATGGTGGCGAGCCTGGACCGGTTTCACTTTCAAGATGTCGCAAGCCTCGTGGAACCCGCAGAACCTCGGGCAAAGCACCGTTCAGATTCTGCGCGACCCGGGCTGGTTGCTGAAATGGATCGGCTCGCTTCTCATTGTCACGGGCGTGTTCCTGATGTTTTACGTCAAGCAATTCCGCCGTCCGACCGGGGCAGGAAAACCAACGCGACGCGAAGCGAGACCGGCGGAAGCGATGGCGGCGTGATTCGCGCAATCAAGATACTGAAGAGGCTTGTTCGGTCGCGCGATATCACCTTCGCCCTTGGCCTCGGCCGGGAGGGAGCGCGCCAAACCTTGCGCTGGAAAAATCATCGCATCACCTATCGCAGCGACACCTCGGACGGCGCGCAGATCGAACGCTTGCTCCTCCTCGGCGAAAGATGCGAATACAATCTACCCCGTAGTGTTAATCCCACCTACATCCTCGACGCCGGCGCCAACATCGGATTAGCGGCCATATTTTTTTCCGAACAGTTTCGGCAGGCAAAGATCATCTCCTGCGAACCTTCGAGCGATAATCTCGAGCTTCTCAGGCTCAATACCGCGCACCTGCCCCATGTCACGGTGCTGCCTTGCGCGCTCGGCGCCGAGCCATCGCGCGGCAGCGTGGTGCAGAAAAGCGCCCGCAATTTCGCGAATGCCAGAGTGGCGCAAAGTGACGGAGGCAACATCCCGATCTACGATTACAACGAGCTTTTAAGAATTTCAGCCGTCCCGTTCTTTGACCTGATCAAAATCGATATCGAGGGAGACGAATACGGCTTTCTCAACTCGATGAACCCGGAGCAGCTCACCCGCTGCAACTGGATCGTCGGCGAAGTGCACGGGGTGGATGAGTGGCGTTTGCTCGATCTTTTATCGCGGCAGTTCGCCATCGACATCCGCAAAACCATGGACAAGAAGGCCAGTAAATTCAACGCCTGTAATCGCGCGAAAGCGCAGTCACTGTTGCAGGACTTCGATGTTTCCATTTTGCAAAAGTAACCTGCACGCAGCCGCGAACCGCGCTAAAAAGGACGCTCCCATGCGGACAATCATGCTAGCCAGCCTCTTCGCGCTGGCAGCATGCGGCGGGAGAAATCCAGCGCCGTGGAGCGCGGTGGCGGCGCGCCCGCAGCACCCCTGGGGCTACTACGGCGGTCACGTGGAAGCGCGCTGGGAAAATGATGGCCGCAGCATGACGCTGCTGAGCGAGCTGCGTTACGTTGATCCCGACGGCGTTGTCTGGATTGCGCCCGCCGGCTCGGAGGTCGATGGCGCCTCCATTCCGCGCTCGCTCTGGTCGTTCATGGGCGGGCCATTCGAGGGGAGATATCGCAACGCCTCCGTGCTGCACGATGTTGCTTACGATCAGCACACGCGTCCGTGGCAGCAATGCGACCGGATGTTTTACAACGCCATGCGCTGCAGTGGCGTGAGCGCAGCCGAAGCCAAGACGATGTATTTCGCGCTCTACCGGTTTGGCCGTCACTGGCAGGAGCCGCGCGCATTCGCCGGCGCCATCGCGCGCAGCGAAAACACAGTGCGCCGCGCGCTGCCAGTCGACGAAGCGGAGTTGAATAACGCCAAGAGCTGGATCGAGAACGCCAATCCGTCTCTGGTCCAGATCGAGCAGCGGGCGGAAAGCGCGCTGCGTTGATGGTTGTGAAAAAGCGCGACGCTGCCGTCATTTTCGTCTTCGTCACCGTCATGCTCGACATGCTCGGCATCGGTCTCGTTGCCCCAGTGTTGCCGAAGCTGATCCTAAGTTTTCTCGGCAACAACATGACCGCGGCGTCCAATTGGACCGGCGCGTTCCTCACTGTTTTCGCGCTCATGCAGTTCCTTTTCTCGCCGCTGCTCGGTGTGCTGTCCGATCGCGTGGGCCGCCGCCCGGTCATCCTGCTTTCCAATCTCGGCCTCGGCCTCGATTACTTCGTCATGGCTGTCGCGCCAACGTTGCGCTGGCTCTTTATCGGGCGCGCCATCTCCGGGTTTACCGCCTCGAGCATTCCCACCGCGATGGCTTACATCTCCGACGTCACGCCGCGGGAAAAACGCGCCGGCGCATTCGGCATGGTCGGCGCGGCGTTCGGGCTCGGCTTTATTCTCGGCCCTGCGCTCGGCGGCTTACTCGGCGATGCCAATCCGCGGCTGCCGTTCTGGGTGGCGGGCGCACTTAGTCTGGCCAACGCGCTTTACGGCTTCCTCGTTCTGCCCGAATCGCTTTCACTGGAGAAACGCAAGCCGTTCACCCTGGCTCGGGCCAATCCCGTCGGTTCGCTCGTGCTGCTGCGTTCGCACCCCGAGTTATTCCAGCTCGCGACCATTCAATTCCTCGCCTACCTCGCGCACCAGGTCTTCGACATCTGGGCGCTTTACGCAATTTATCGCTACGCCTGGAGCGCGGGCAGCATTGGCGTGTCGCTCGCAGTGGTCGGTCTTTCCACCGCCGTGATTTCGGCTGGGCTCACCGGACGCATTGTGCGCTGGATCGGCGAACGCCGCGCGCTTTACACCGGCCAGTTTTTCGGCGCGCTCGGAATGATCGTCGCCTCGCTCGCCCGAACCGGCGCGTGGTATATCGCGTCCATTCCCATCATTTCCATCTGGAACATCTCCGGTCCGGCCGCGCAGGGAATGATGACCCATCGTGTGAGCGAGCGCGAGCAAGGCGAGCTCCAGGGCGCGATCAGCAGCCTGCGTTCACTCTCCGTCCTGATCGGACCATTCCTATTCACCCTCACCTTTTCGTTTTTCATCGACAAAAACCGCGGACTAGACATGCCAGGCGCACCCTGGTATCTGGCAGCGGCGTTGCTCTTCGGCGCATGTTTGCTCTCAACCCGCCTCGAGAAACGAGACGCCCCGGTTGCGGAAATCACCGCGCCGATTCCTGATGTAGTCGCGCCCGAAGGCGTGACCGCAGGAAACGTGGCGCCGGAGTAACTCAGGCTTCCACGAGACTTGTCAGGCAGAAGCCTGAGTTACGCTGCCGCAAAATCCATCACGATCTTGCCGGAATGACCTGACTTCGCCAGCTCGATGGCTTCCTGGAACCGCGTGAACGGAAACTCGTGCGTGATGACCGGGGAAATATCGAGCCCGCTTTGGATGAGCGCGGTCATCTTGTACCACGTCTCGAACATCTCGCGGCCATAGATGCCCTGCAGCGTCAGGCTGTGGAAGACGACGACATTCCAATCGATGGAGACGCTCGATGGCATGATGCCGAGCAGCGCGAGTTTGCCGCCGTAAAACATGTTCGGCAGAATATCAGCGAACGCTTTGGGATTGCCCGACATCTCGAGGCAGACATCGAATCCTTCCTTCATGCCGAGCTGTTTCATCGCCTCGGAAAGCTTCTCGCGGCTGACATCCAAGGCAAGCGTCGCGCCCATTTTGCGCGCGAGCTCGAGGCGGTAGGGATTCACATCGGTGATGACGACGTGACGCGCGCCGGCGTGTTTGCAAATGGGAATGGCCATGCAGCCAATCGGTCCCGCGCCGGTGATGAGCACATCTTCGCCCACGAGATCGAAGGTGAGCGCGGTGTGAACGGCGTTGCCGAGAGGATCGAAACAGGAGAGCACATCCAGCGGTATGGATGGATCAGCGTGCCAGGCATTCGTCGCGGGAATGGCGACGAACTCGGCCCACGCGCCGGGGCGATTCACGCCCACGCCTTGCGTGTTCGGACAAAGATGGCGCCGGCCAGCGAGGCAATTGCGGCAATGCCCACAGGTGATGTGACCTTCACCGACAACGAGATCGCCTTCGGAAAATCCGCGCACGTTCGAGCCGACCGCCGCGATCTCGCCGACGAACTCGTGACCGATCGGCATTGGCACCGGAATCGTTTTCTGCGCCCACGCGTCCCAGTTGTAAATGTGAACATCGGTGCCGCAGATGGAAGCTTTGCGAGTGCGGATGAGCACGTCGTCGGACGCGACTTCAGGCACCGGCACTTCTTCCAGCCAGAGGCCGGGCTCGGCTTTTGCCTTCACGATGGCGGGCATGGTCTTCTGCATCGCGAGATGAAGCTAAGCGAATCAGGAAACCGGGACAACCATGTCATCCCGAGGCGCGTCTGCCGCCGAGGACACCGACGGCTTTCGCGAGCAGGCGGGAGGCAGCTACAACTCTGTCATCCCGAGCGCAGCGAAGCGAAGTCGAGGGATCCCGTGGCGTTACTTGCCCGGTTCAATGCGGGATTCCTCGCCTTCACTCGGAATGACGAGTCGAGGCGGAAAGCCGGTGGACAATCGCGCCCATCATTCGGATGATGCAGATGCATGCCAGCGACGGCTGAAACAGAAATTGCAACGAAGCCAGCCACCCCGCGCTCGGTTTTCATTCTGCGTTTCGCCAGCACCATCGTGCTCTGGACGGTGGCGCTGCTCATCGCCTTCTCCGGATTCGAAATCGGCTTTTGGGCGCTGATCAGCGTCTTCGGCATGATCTCGCTCTGGGAATTTTACAACATGCTCGATCACCGCCGGCTGCCGAATTTCAAACTCACCGGCATGATCTGCGGCGCGGTCATGCTCTGCGGCAGCTTCTATTATTTTGCGCGGATGGGGCCGGCGCATTCCTACGATTTCGAGATGGCCACGCTGCTTTTTTTTCTGCTCACGGTCATCACGCGGCAGATGTTCGAGAGGCTGCGCGACGACGCGCCGCTGCAAACGATGGCCTACACCCTTTTCGGCCTCCTCTACGTCATCTGGCTCTTTAATTTCATGACGAAAATCGTCTACGTCGTCCCGCGCTCGAGCGACGGCATGGTGATGGGACAATTTTACTGTCTCTATCTCATTACCGTGACCAAGTTCAGCGACATGGGCGCATACCTCACCGGCAGCCTCATCGGGCGGCATCCGCTCATTCCGCACATCAGCCCGAAGAAAACACGCGAAGGATTCTTCGGCGCGCTCGCCTTGTCGCTCGTTGCCAGCCTCGGGCTTTACAAGCTCATGCCCGGTCACCTTGCCGCGCTCAACTGGACGCACGCGACCATTCTTGGATTGCTACTCGGCTTCGCCGCGGTCATCGGCGACCTTGCCGAATCAATCGTCAAACGCGCGACCGGCGTGAAAGACTCCGGCAATTTGTTCCCGGGAATCGGAGGCGCGTTGGACTTGGTCGACAGCCTGCTCTTCACCGCGCCCTTATTGTTCTTCTATCTGCGTCTGGTGGTCCGCGTCGCCTAGAATCTTCACACAACGGACACGAAGGACACAAAGGGTTTGCGAACCAGATTGTTTGCGTTCGTTGTGTAACGTTGTGGCCGTTGTGTGAGACCTGAGAGAAAACGCAAAGGCGTCGTCGTCCTCGGCGCCACCGGTTCAATCGGCCAGAGCGCAGCGAAGGTCGCCCGCGATATTCCTGAGCGCATGGAAATCGTCGGGCTCGCTGCTCACACGAAGGCGCGTGAGCTGGCGGTGCAGGCTAACGAGCTGCGACCAGGCGCAGTTTGTCTCGTCGACGAAACAAAGCTTGGTGAACTGCGGCAGCATCTGAATTACAACCCGCAGATCTTCACAGGCGACGGCGGCTTGTGCGAGATCGTGTCATCGGTCGAGGCAGACATGGTGCTGATCGCGATCATAGGCACCGGCGGTTTGCGGCCGGCGCTCGCCGCGATCAAAGCGGGTAAGGACCTCGCGCTGGCGAGCAAGGAAATCCTTGTCATGGCGGGTGAGATCGTCATGCGCGAGGCGAGCGCGCGCGGCATTCACGTGCTGCCCGTGGACAGTGAGCACAACGCCATTTTCCAGTGTCTGGAGGGCAGATCTGTAGCCGCGGTTGCCGGCCGCGGCGGCGGGGTTAGCTCCCATAATACCGCCGCGG
>JBBPYF010000085.1:0-13858 GCA_038200165.1 Chthoniobacterales bacterium
GCGCTGATGATTTTCTCGAAGTTACCGCGCAGATCGCCTACGGTGGCATTAATCTGAGCGAAACCGATCTTCATTGCGGCAACTCAGGTTATGCGCCGCGTGCAACCGAGCAAAGATTTTCGTTATTTGCCGGGATCGGAGGTGCGATGCTCGTAGCCGCCGTTGAGAGCCTTGTCCGCGCCTTCCACGAAGACCTTGCCCCATTGGATGAGACAGGCGGCGGCGAAACCGGCAAGCGCGCAAAGAATTACCTTCTGGAAAAATGTGGCCTGCATCGCGCGCTTCTTAGCAGCACGTGAAGTGCCACCGTTCGCCCGTTGCAACCTGCGGCTCGCGGGGACCCTCGCCCTCCCCTCCGCTGCAGCGCGAGACATCGCACGGCATCTTCGTGTTGCGACCTGCGGAACCGAGCCCGTTGTAGCTGCCGTCCGTCCTCGGCGGCAGACGGGTGGCTATTTCACCAAAAGCCCCACTGCCGCGTCTGCATGATCCAGAGACCGAGAAGGCAATTCGTGCTCGCGTGAGCGAGGACGCACGAGAGGAGGCTGCGGGTCCGATAGGCGACCAAATTGTAAATCGCGCCAGTCAATAGCGCGGCGGGCCAATCTGCACGTGCGTGACTGAAGGCGAACGCAAGGGTCACGATCGCGAAGGAAAACCAGCTGAACGCGCCGAAGGGCACGCGCTCGAATTTCTCATCGATTAAGAAGCGCAGCAGAAATGCGCGCCAGAAAATCTCCTCAACGAACGGCACTACCAGAACAAGCCGCACGAAACGCAAGGCGACCGTGAGCCAGTAGTTTGCATTATTGCTCAGAAGAGTGGGATCGAAACCATTGGTGCGCGGCGGAAAGCGGACGAATTGCTGCGGCGCAATCCAGATAAGAAATACGATGACGCCAATCAGGAGCGCGAACGCGAGGCACCTCGGAGGAGCGAAGTCGTAGCCGCGCCGGAACCAGATCAGCAGGGCACTACAAAGCACGGTTTGCACCGGATAAATCCAGAATTCGGCGTGCCGCAGCGCAAACGCCTGGCCGAGGGTCGGCAGCCACTGGCTGATCGCGAGCAGAGCGATGAAACAGGCCATCGGCAGGACATGAGCGAGCAGAGCGCGGCGAGCAGATTGCATTGAGTGCGAAAATGGGCGCGCTATTCTTGCGGCGTGCCGGAAGAGGACAAGCGCGAAAGCAGTGACCCGCTGCTGCGTTCTCTTGATCTCGAGTTCGCGCAGAAACGCGGACTTTGGGAGCGTGATCGCGAGAAACAGCGCACGATTCGCTTGCTCGCGTTCAGCTTTCTCTCTTTGGTGATTCTGGCGGCTTTAGTCGCGCTGTTTCTTGTATTCTCGCGCGCTAACGAGATGCGAGAGGAGCGTACGTCATCACCGTCAGCGACTGCAATCCCCTCACCTCAATCCTTTCCCTGAGGGAGAGGAGGCGCTGCTGCACGTTTTAGTGATACCGTCGCCGTTGCCACCTGACGACGCGCGGCGCGATTGTTCCTTCTCCCTGAGGGAGAAGGTTAGGATGAGGGACGTATTTGCGCTACCACTTCACTCTCCAGCGTAACTCACGCGCCAAATTGTATCGTTACCGTCTTCGCTGAAAAGCAGGCTGCCATCTTTCGCGACGCAGATTCCGACCGGACGGCCCCAGACATTCCCGTTCGGCGCGACGAAGCCGGTGACAAAGTCCTCGTGCTCACCGCGCGCTTTGCCCGTCCCGTGATCAAACGGCACACGCACGATTTTGTAACCGGTGCGCCGCTGCCGATTCCATGAGCCGTGGAACGCCGCGAAAATGTCGCCGCGATATTCCGCCGGAAATTGCTCGCCAGTGTAGAAGCACAAGTTCAGCGAGACGGAATGCGATTGCACGAGCACATCCGGGACGATGACTTTGCTCGCCAGCTCCGGATGTTTGCCGCGGTGCCGCGGATCGGGATTGGCGCCGATGTAGAACCATGGCCAGCCATAGAATCCGCCGGGTTCGACATGGCTGATGTAATCGGGCACGAGATTCTCGCCCAGCTCGTCCCGTTCATTCGTGCTCATCCAGAGCTCGTTAGTTCCCGGGTGAAAGGCGATGCCGACGGCGTTGCGAATGCCCCAGGCGAAAACTTTGCGTCCTGTGCCATCGGGATTGAACTCGAAAATACGGGCGCGATCCGCTTCCGATGAGTTATCGGAATTATTCGAGCGGGAACCGATGGAGACGTACATCTTTTTCCCATCCGGCGAGAAGACGAGGTCGCGCGTCCAATGCCCGCCGCCGCGCAGCAAGCCACCGCCGGAAAGCTCCGCGCTCAGTTTCTCGGCCGGGCCGCGCGCGTGCGCGTCGCCATTGCGATAAGGAAAACGAATGACGCCGTTGGTGTTGGCGACGTAGAGAAACTGCGGATCGTTCCCCGGCGGATAAAAGGCGAGGCCGAATGGATCGTTTAATCCCGAATCGGCAAAGAGCTCGATGCGCCCTTCTGCGTGCATGCTCTTGATCTGATCGGCGCGGCTGTCGCTGATGAAGATGTCGCCATTAGGCGCGGTGAGAAGGAAACGCGGGTCGCGCAGTCCGCTCGCGATTTGCTCGATCTTGAAGCCGGCGGGCACGTGCAGGTCGGCGCCGCTCGGGCGACTAATGACGTGCGGACTGTTGTAGGTGGACTCGCGCGCATTCGGCGGCGGGAGATCGGCGGGGGAAATCTTGCGCCGCACCCCCGGCGCGTCCGTGCTCCAATCGCCGAGGGCCTCGGTGCCGGTGCGCAGACGTTGCGACCCCGCCGCGGAAACAACGTGACTAACGAGGAACAGTACAGCTGACAGGAAGCTGACACAGCTCCTGCCATAGACTCGCACATCGTTGTAGAGGCGCTTGTGCCAAGCGCCGACTGGCCAGCTCTGTGCCGCGGCGTTTGACACAAACGCCTCTACACCTATCGCGACGAATCGCTGCCCCAGCGCTGCTGCGCTTGCAACGATTGCTTCTGCCGCTGATTCAAGACGAAGGTGTTGTTCTCCCCGTATTGCGCCCAAGGGCCGCGCGGCACTTCTTCGAAATCGACAAAACGCCAGTCGGTCACGTCAGTGTCGCCGAGCTGAAGGAAATCGCGCACGGCCGGCGAAACATCGAGGCCGGCGCCTTTGTTCAGGTTCGGCTTCGGGCGCTCGTTGCCGAAAACGTATTGCCAGTGATCAGTGCGGAATGGGCCGGCATCTTCCCATTGCGCATACACGACGCGATTGGCTTTGCGAATCGCGATCCAGCGGCCTTTGCACGTGCTCACGCCCGGACCTTGATACGCTTGCTTGAACCACGGCACCACTTGCGGCGCTTCGGGGCGATGGCCTTCGTGCGCCTTATCGTTATAGGGCAGCGCACAATAAAATGGATTCTGCTTCGGCGTGAACGCAGCCGGAATGTAGCCGGCACGCCGCGCGCGGTCGGGATTATCAAAACCGCCGTAACTCTGCGTCCAGTTCTTGTCCCATGAGCTTGAACGATTCGGCACGGGATTGTTGGCCGTGGGCCGCTCCCCAATCCAAAAGACGGTGGTGATGATTTGCGTCTTCCACGGATAACGTTCGATGTGCTTCGGCTGATCGTTCTTCCCCGGCGACAAGTACGCCGTCGTCGTGTCGATCGTGGGAAATGATTTATCCTGCAGCCGGTTCGATTTTTTGCTCAGCTTCATCTTTGTCGGCGTCACTTCCGCGGGCGCGGAATGGGTGAAGAGCGACGTGATGGAAGAGATCACGACTGCGATGGTGTGTGTGAGTGTGCCAGGCTTCATGGTCTCACAGAGTGCGCACAACGCGCGCGCTGAACGGGTTATCTCTGTTTAAAGAATCGAGCCGATACTAGTAAGCGCGCGTGGCCAGAACGCAAATTATCGTTGCGCAATAGTCAGCCGCGCCTTTTCCAGTAAGGCGCGTTCTTCCGGCAATAGATTCGCTTTCGCGCCGAGCTCGAGGAATTCGCGCGCCCGCGCCTGCTCGCCCGCCGCCGCCAGCACAATGCCGTAATAAGCCGCGATGGGCGGGCGATGCAGGTCCGCATCTGAGACGTTGGCAAACGCCTGCACCGCTTTTTTGTTTTCACCGCGCACGTAAAGCGAGAAGGCATACGTGGAAGTGTAATCCGCATTGCGCGGATCTTTTTCGTGCACCTGACGCGCGAGTTGATGAGCGCGGTCGGTATTCAGTTTCAACAAGAGCGAAAGCTGCGCAACGTTGTTGAGAATGGCGGGATCATCCGGCCGCAAGTCCTCCAGGTGCAGGAGCACACGATACAGCTCGGCCGTATCACCTTTCGTCGCGTAAATGTTATAGAGCGCGTTGAGCGTTTGATCCGCCTTTTGTGGATCCTTCGCCACGACCCAAAGCAGATCGAGAGCTTCGCGCTCCCAGCCCCACCTTTGCGCCATGTCGGCCAACAGAATGACAGCCTCGGAACGTT
The DNA here is from genome assembly GCA_038200165.1 of Chthoniobacterales bacterium. Taxonomy (GTDB): domain Bacteria; phylum Verrucomicrobiota; class Verrucomicrobiia; order Chthoniobacterales; family UBA10450; genus AV69. The sequence goes on from JBBPYF010000085.1 coordinate 4,455, forward strand.
CCTCCACTTTGCCGGCGGCTTGGCGCCATTGCTGCGCCGATTCCTCCTGCCGCCCCAGCTCACGCAGAGCACGAGCCAAAAGCGCCGCGCGCAAGTAATCCATCGGGCCCCACGCGCTCTTGCGCAGAAACTTCTCCAGCCCACTCCAGTCCGAGGCCGCTAGGTATGCGTCTGCGATCATCAGCGGCAATGTTTTTTGCGTGAGCAATTCCGGACGCAATGTCTGAATCCAGGCGATCGCCTGGCGCGACATTTTTTGCGAGTTCATCCAGCCCAGCAGCGCTCCAATCCTGTCGGCGTCTTCTCCCGCTTCCGTTTGCAATTGCGTGAGCAACTGCTCCGCTCCTCCGTCGCCGGCAAGCTTGAGCGCGGAGAGCAGTAGCAGCCGCGCGCCGAAATCGTCGGGTGCAAACTCATTGAATTGCCGCGCGTATTTTACGGCTTGCTCTTTCTCGCCGCGGCGCAAGGCATCCTGCGCCAGACGTTGCGTTACGTCGCGCCGCAGCGATGGCTCACCTTGCAGTTCCTCCAGCTCGCGCACGCCTTGTTCGCGCATGGCCGGATCGTTCGCGCTCAGGTGCAGCGTTCCCAACCCCAGCCGGTATATCGTATTCGCCGGTTCCAATTGCACCGCGCGCCACAACTCTTTCTCGCACGTGGCGACATCATGGCGCAGAAGAGCAATGTCTCCGCGCAAAGCGTGATACTCTGCCGTTTCGCGCTTTGATTGTGGCATCAGCTCGAGCGCCTTCGTCGCCTCCGCGGCATCGCCGAAACGGATCGCGCCGCGCGCCCACGCCAGCAGATCGTTGATCTCGTTCCCGCTCAGCTCGGCCGCCCGCCGTCGCAAATCCAGCGCCGCCCGCAGTCCCGTGCGCTCGCCCACTTCAGCCAGCACACGATTCGCTCCCGCGCTGCGATCATTGATCTCCAGCACGCGTTGGGCATCGGTGCTCGCACGTTTGTATTGGCCCTCCTTCACGAGCGCGTTCGCTTCCGCGAGCAAACGCCGCTCCTGCCACGCGCGAAACAATCGCATTCCTCCATAGCCGCTCGCGCCCAGCAGCACGACCGCAGCAAACAGAACGAGAAAGATTTTCACGAGCGAGCGTTCGACCCGCGAATTGAACGATTCCATCCTCGGCCTCTATCGCCGCAGTCCACGTGCCATCGTCCGATAAATCGGCGTGCTGACCCGCGTTCGGTTGCGGTATTCTGCGCGGATGCAAAAATGCCAATGGCTCCTCGCGTTGCTCCTCGCGGCCAGTCTCCAGGCGCAAACCCCGAGTCCGCTGCGAACAGCGGAGCCTCACGTCCGCGTCGCGTTCTGGAATATTCAATGGTTCCCGGGACGACATCCGAACGCCTCGCCGAAAGAAGAAGAGAAACAGATCGGCTCGGTGCAGCGCGATATGCGCATCATCAACCCCGACATCACCGGCATGGAAGAAGTGCGCGATTTTGCCAAAGCCACACTCGCCATTGCGCCGCTGCCCGGATTCAAAGTGGATGTCATCTCCAACTTTCCCGCCCGCGAAGGACAAAACGTCGGACAACAGGTGGCGATCGCCAGCCGCTTGACGCCGATGAGCGCGTGGATGGAAATGTGGAAAGCGGCTGGGCCACTCACGCCACCACGGGGATTTGCCTTCGCGGCTTACGAGATCGCGCCGCGCCAGCTGCTGCTCGTTTATGCTCTGCATTTGAAAAGCAACCGCGGCGAGATCGCGGAAGACATGGTCATTCGCGAAGAAGCGATGCGCCAGCTGAGCAACCACATGGCGGCGATGAACGATGCCTACGGAAAACTCGGCGCGCTAAGCTGGTTGGTTGGTGGCGACTTCAACACCGCGCCGGATGATCCGCGTTTCGCCAAAGAGAAAACTACCCGCATTCTGGCCGAGAACGGATTCACCTGGTGCTGGCAAAACGTTTCCTTCGCCAGTCGTGTTTCATTGCCGGCGGACAAATTCTATCCGGCCGCCTGTTTTGACCACATCTTCGCCCGCGGCGCGAAACTCAGCGGCGCGCGCGTCATTGCCACTTCGCCGCAATCGAGCGATCACCGTGCGATTACCGCCGAGCTGGAGCTGACACGGTAGTCTCTCTACCCGTGTCATTCTGAGCGAGCGAAGCGGAGTCGAAGAATCCCGTGGCGTTACTTAAACGCTTCCGCCGGGATCCCTCGACTTCGCTTCGCTCCGCGCGGGGTGACAAACTTAGTCCAAAAATTTTCCCGGATTCAAGATCCCATTCCGATCGAGCGCGTCCTTGATACTTCGATGCACCGCGCGCGAAACATCGCTCGTCGCTTCCGGCCACCAGCGTTTTTTCGCCAGCCCGATCCCGTGTTCGCCCGTAATCACTCCGCCCCACGCCAGCACTTGCTCGAACAATTCGTCGAGCGCGCCCTGCACTTTGTCGCGCACCGCTGCGTCGCGATTGTATCGATTCGCCATGATGTTGACGTGAACATTGCCGTCACCCGCGTGACCAAAACAGGCGATCGGAAATCCTGATCGCGTCGACAAATTCTCTGCGAACACAACCAGATCGACCAGCCGGCTGCGCGGCACCACGATGTCTTGATTGAGCTTGGTCAGCCCGGTTGCGCGCAAGGAATTACTGAACTCGCGCCGCAGCGCCCAAAGTTTTTCGCACTCGCTTTCAACTGTCGCGACTTCCACAGCTATTGGCTTGCGGCTCGTGACCAAATCGCGCAATCCGCTCATCTCCACGCGCACGGTTTCTGGTTGCCCATCCAGATCGAGCAGCAGATGCGCATTTCCCGGCGGCACACCGGTCGCGCCGGAATCGTCTCGCGTCGCTTCGAGGGTGAAGCGATCCGCGATCTCGAGCGATGACGGCAGAAATCCGCGCGCGAAAATTTCCTGCACGGTCGCCGCAGCTTCGGGCATCGCGGCAAATGAAGCCGAGAGCGTCGCTCGTGCCGGCGGAAGCGGCAGCAGTTTCAACGTAATCTCGGTCGCGATTCCGAGCATTCCTTCCGAGCCGACGAACAACCCGATGAGATCAAAGCCGGTCTTGTTCTTGTGCACACGTCCGCCGGTGCGGAGCACATCACCGTTCGCCAGCACGACTTCGAGGCCCGCCACGTAGTTGCGGGTCACTCCATATTTTAAGCAGCGCGGGCCGCCCGCGTTTGTGGCGACATTTCCGCCGATGGTGCAATGCTCGAAACTCGCCGGATCGGGCGGATAAAATAGTTTCTGCGCGTGCACGGCGCGTTGCAGATCAGCCGTGATCACTCCCGGCTCGACGATAGCGATGGCATCGGGAAAATTGACTTCTCTGATTCGATGCATGCGCGCGAGCGACAGGGCGATGCCGCGCCGCACCGGCACACATCCGCCGACATAGCCGTAGCCACCGCCGCGCGCCGTCACCGGAATTTGGTTCTCGTTAGCGAACCGCAGCAGCTTGCTCACCTGCTCCGCTCGTTCCGCGAACACGACGACTTCCGGCGCTTCGTGCGCGAACCATTTATCGCCACTATGCGCCGCGAGTGTATCGGTATCGTCGGCAACGACGTCGTTGCCTAACAGGCGCCGCAGCTCATCTGCCAGGGACATCAAATCGCGATCCGGTAATGGCGCGATCGCTTGTCCATGCGCGTGAGGAGCGCTTCCGCTTTGGGATAAATCACAGGCTTGCTGCCATCGCCGCCGGCAAATTCTCTCGCGCCCTCCATCGACTCAAATCGCAGCAACGTGAGGAACTCCACTTTCCCTTCGTCCTCATTGATGAACAACTCGGCGCCGCGATAGCCGTTGATGTTGCGCGCAGCGATCGACGGGAAGATTTCGTTCCGCAACATGTCTTCATACGCTTTCGCGTCTTCCCGTTTCGTCCAGCCGTGCCAGATGCGCGCGATCACAATGACGATGTCACATTCCCATTATTTGATAACCGCCGTCGACGTAGATCACCTGGCCAGTGATGGCCGCCGCTGAATCACTCGCGAGGAAAACACCGGTGGCGCCGAGCTCGGCTGGATCGCAACTGCGCTTCAACGGCGCGCGTTCCTGATAATGCTTCAGCATCGCACTAAAGCCGCTGATCCCTCGGGCGGCGAGCGTATTGACGGGCCCGGCGGAGATGCAATTCACGCGAATATTTTTCGCGCCGAGATCGTAGGCCAGATAACGCGTGCTCGCTTCGAGCGACGCTTTGGCTACACCCATGACATTGTAGTGCGGCACTACTTTTTCCGCGCCGTAATAGGTCATGGCGACAATGCTGCCGCCGTTCGTCATCAATGGCGTTGCTTCACGCGCAAGCGCGACAAGTGAATACGCGCTGATATCGTGCGCGAGGCGAAACGCTTCACGCGTGGTGCTGAGAAAATCTCCTTCCAGCGCTTCTTTCGGCGCAAAGGCGACAGAGTGCAGCATGAGATCGAGCCGATCGGTGTTGCTGCGGACCTGCTCGAAGAAACCTGCGATCTCCTCATCCTTTGAGACGTCGCAGGGAAAAAGCGGGACGCTTTCACCGAATTCGCCCACGAGTTCCTCCACGTTCTCCTTCAGCCGCTCACCCTGATAATTGAAGATCAATTTCGCGCCGGCCGCCGCCCACGCCTTTGCAATCGCCCACGCGATGCTGCGTTTGTTCGCCACGCCGAAGACGACGCCGGTTTTGCCGGCGAGAACTTGCGCATTCATGCGCGCACGATAGCGCAGTTTTGCGCGCCGGGTAGCGCACGCGTCTCGCGTGCTGGCGAAGGCGTCGTCGCCTTCGCGCACTTTCCTGAAAAGTTGCGCTCCAAGAAATCGACCGCCCCAGAAAAGATCGTTTCGGTGGGACGTCGAAACCAGCACGCGGGACGCGTGCGCTACCCGGAAGATTGCTGCGACGCGGCAGCCAGGATGTGTTTGATCCCGCGGATCGGAATTACCACCCAATCCGGTCGATGATTTAGCTCGTAGCCAACTTCATAGACCGCCTTGTCGAGCAAGTATGTTTCGAGCGCGACCTGCAGGTCCGCCTGATCGTGCGGTAGGAACAACGCGTCGGCCGTGGCGACGAGATAACTTTGCAGGTAGACGCTGCTGATTTCGCGGTACCAGACATCCGCCCATTTTTCCAAAAAGGGCACGTCTTCGGACCGAATCGCGCGTTGCCACAGCGCACTGTAAGCGGCGTATTGAAATGAGCGCATCATGCCGGCGACATCGCGCAACGGTGAGCGTTTTAGCTTGCGTTCGCTGAGCGGACGCGCCGGTTCGCCTTCGAAATCGAGAAAGACAAAATCGCGCCCGGTATAGAGCGCCTGGCCAAGATGAAAATCGCCGTGAATCCGGATCTTGTGCGCGTGCGAGCGTTGCTCCAAAAAACGCCGCTCCTGCGTCAGTATCTGCGGTTCAGCCGCGAGGACTTCTTCGGCTTCGGCGCGGAATTTCTCCGGCAAATCATCAATCTTCTTCCGCAACAACCCAAACGCGCGCCGTGCCGACGCGCGCATCGATTGCACGACGCTGCGCTGGGCCATGGCGTTGAACGGCTCGGGCGCGAACGCCGGGTCATCCGCATCAGATGCAAGCGCGCGATGCAGTTCACCGGTGCGCTGGCCGAGCAGGCGCGCTTTGTCGGGATAAATACCGCCGATGAGCTCGTCGACGAGGGCAGGCGAAACGTTGCTGTTGAGTCCCGCCTTGCGCGACAGCACGCGTTCGAAATAGCTGCCGACGTAATCGAGCGTGAGACGCCAGGCATCGCCTTCGTTAGCGATCGCCGACTGAATGAGCGCGAGCACGGTTTGTTTTTTACCGGCGCGAAATTCCAGAGTGCCGGCGAATGCCGGAACGTTGGCGAAGTGGGCGCGCTCAGTCAGAAAACGCGTGATCTCGACATCAGGATTAATCCCCTCCTCCAGTTTGCGAAAGATTTTCAGGAAATATTGGTTGCCGAAAAGAATGGAGGAATTGCTTTGCTCAACACTGAGCACCTGCGAGTTCGTGCTCAGGTCGTCCGCGCCGGCGAACTTGCTTGTGGCTGAACCGGCGATTTCACCATGGCGCGTCTGCAATTTTCCCTCCTCGCGAATAATGCGATAAATGCCGCTGCGATAGCCCGAGTCATAAATGGCATCGAACAAAATGGCGTTGCTGTCGGCAAACTCAGCGATGACTGATTGCGACGCTTCGCGCGAAACCTTCCGCGCAGCCTCATTGCGCGCGATCTGCATTGGCAGCGCATAATTCTCGCTCCCCCCTTCGATGTAGCTCACCTCGATGAGCAGATGCCGCGGCGCCGCTTCGCCATCTAAAAGTTGCGGTTCATCGATGATGCGGAGATCGCGAATCGTTTGGGCTTTCGACCCGAACCAGCGGCAACCGATGATGTAATCGGGGAGAATGCTGCTCTCTAATTGCTTGCGCGCATCTTCGCCGAAGAGGGCAGAAAATTCCGGCGCAGAAACAAGGTGCGGCGTTCGTGTGCGCCTGCGCATACGCGGCGCGGCCCCAGACTGCAGCACGAACCAATAATGCGCGTGCGGCCCAAGCGTGAGGGGATAACGCGAGCGTTTGATCGCGGGAAATCGATTACGGCTGAAAACCTCTCGCGGCACGCAGCCGGCGAATCGGGAGAGGTCGAGTTCCGCCGGCTGAGCGAAGCGGCTGAGATTTGCGATGACGAGGATTGTTTCGTCTTCGTGCCGTCGCAGGAACGCCAGCACCTTTGCGTTCTCCGGGAATAAGAACTCGAGCGTGCCGCGCGAGAACGCCTTGTAATTCTTGCGCATGGCGACGACGCGCCGCGTCCACCAGAGAAGCGATGAGAGATTCTTCTGCTGGTTCTCGACGTTGATCGCTTCGTAATGGTACTCGGGATCGATCGTGATCGGCAGATAAAGCTGCTGCGGATTCGCTTTGGAAAAACCGGCATTGCGATCGGCGTTCCATTGCATGGGCGTGCGGCAGCCGTTGCGATCGCCGAGATAAAAATTATCGCCCATCCCGATCTCGTCGCCGTAATAGAGCACCGGCGTTCCCGGCATGGAGAAAAGCAGGATGTTGAGCAGCTCGATCTTGCGGCGGCTGTTCGCGAGCAACGGCGCGAGCCGGCGGCGAATGCCGAGATTGATGCGCGCAGTCGGATCGGTCGCGTAAACGCGCCACATGTAATCGCGCTCTTCGTCGGTCACCATTTCCAGCGTGAGCTCGTCGTGGTTGCGCAGGAACATGGCCCACTGGCAGTTGTCCGGAATCGCCGGCGTCTGCTCGAGGATGTCGATGATGGGAAAACGGTCCTCCATTTGCAGCGCCATGAACATTCGCGGCATGAGCGGGAAGTGGAAATTCATGTGCGATTCGTCGCCGTTGCCGAAATACGCGACGGCGTCTTCCGGCCACTGGTTCGCTTCGGCCAGTAGCATGCGGCCGGAGTAATGCGCGTCGAGATGCGCGCGAAGTTTTTTTAAATAGACGTGAGTCTCGGGAAGATTTTCGCAGTTACTCCCATCGCGCTCATACAAGTACGGTACGGCGTCGAGCCGCAGACCGTCCACGCCCATGTCCAGCCAGAAATCGCAGACCTCCTGCACGAGATCGTGCACGGCTGGGTTGTCGAAATTCAAATCCGGCTGGTGCGAATAGAACCGGTGCCAGTAGTAAGATTTCGCCTGCGGATCCCAGGCCCAGTTCGATGTCTCGAAATCTTTGAAGATAATGCGCGCGTCCTTGTATTTCTCCGGCGTGTCGCTCCAGACATACATCTCGCGCTCGGCTGAGCCAGGCGCGGCGCGGCGCGATTTGCGGAACCAGGGGTTCTGATCGGAAGTGTGATTGATGACCAGCTCAGTGATGACGCGCAACCCGCGGGCGTGCGCCGCTTCGAGGAATGAACGGAAATCATCGAGCGTGCCGTAGTTTGGATTAACATCGAAGTAATTTGCGATGTCGTAGCCGTCGTCCTTCAGCGGTGAAGGATAAAATGGCAGGAGCCACAGCGCGGTGACACCGAGCTCCTGAAGATAACCGAGCTTATCGATTAGTCCGCAAAAGTCACCGATGCCGTCCGCGTTGGCGTCGTGAAAGGTCTTCACGTGCAGCTCGTAGATGATGGCGTCCTTGTACCAAAGCGGATCGGACATAGCGTGAGACTTTGCGCGAGCATATTGCGGGCGCAATCGAGAGTTCTTTTTTGTCATCCCGAGCGAAAGTTGAGGGATCCCGTCGTGCTACCTTTAAGGTCACTTCCACGGGATCCTTCGACTCCGCTGCGCTCCGCTCAGGATGACCGGAGAAGAGGTCCTCGCATTCAGGCTCGGGATCACGCGCGAGATTCGCAATTGGACGCCGCCGCATTTTCGTCACACACTGCGCGCTTTATGCCACGCCGCCTTCCCGATTACCTTCTTGCGTCGCAGTTGCAAAGGAGTCTCGCATGAGAGCACGGAAACGATTGCCGAAGACAGACGACGATTCGGAAAATCGGATGCCGGCGCAGATGCCCGAACTGGAGCCGGGCGCGCCGACTGATCTCGAATTGATGGAAGGAATCCAGGCGGAGAAAGCCGAAGCGCTTTCGCAGCTTTACGATCGCTACAACGGGATTCTCAAGGCGCTTATCCTGCGCGTGATTCATAATGAAGCGGAGGCAGATGATTTGCTTCAGGAGATTTTCATGGAGATCTGGAGCCAGGCGAAAAACTTCTCCGCGCAAAAAGGCAAACCGCTTGGCTGGATGGTGACACTGGCGCGGCGGCGGGCGATTGATGGATTGCGTAAGAAGCAAGCTTACGCGCGCGCCGAAGAGCGTTTACAACAGGAGACCGAGCAGCAGCCCGACGCGTGGGTGCATAACGCGACGGAGGAGGAAATCGAGTCGGGCGACACCCGCGTGCTCATCCGGCGCGTCATCACCACGTTGCCCGTGGCGCAACAACAGGCCATCGAGCTGGCGTTTTTTCGCGGGATGAGTCAGCGCGAAATCGCGGCAAAAACGAATACTCCGTTAGGCACAGTGAAGACCCGGCTCGAGCTGGGGCTGAAGAAAATTTATGACGGCCTGAAGGAGCTACGCGATGAGCTTTGAAGAGTTTCAGAATCGCGCGCGCCTGTTTGTCATCGGCGCGCTCGAGGGTGATGAAACGGACGGTTTCGAGGAAGCGCGGCGCGAGTTTGGACAACGGGCCGAAGATTATATATCGGAATGTTATTCCTTGAGTGAAGCATTCGCGCTCAGCCTCAAGCCGGCGAAATCATCCGAGCAAATCAAGAACCGGCTGATGGAAATGGTGCGCGCGCGGAAGAAGGTCTAACAGTTTCCGCGGTGTAGAGGCGGGGGGGTGGCAAACAACCGGGGGGGGCGCAAAGGCGGCGGGGGGGGGGGGCCCAGGCCCGCAACACTGTTGGGGCGGGGCGCATAAAGCCGGGGAC
>JBBPYF010000086.1:0-38815 GCA_038200165.1 Chthoniobacterales bacterium
AAGTGCGCTTCAGGTTCACTCCACCAATCTCCTCGACAATGTCGACAAGCTGATTGATCGAAACCAGCTCGCTGCTGCCAATGTTAAGCGGTCCAGGTATGTCGCGCTCCAGCATCATGCGCGTTCCCTTGAAGCAATCATCGATATACATAAAGGAGCGCGTCTGGTGTCCGTCGCCCCAGATCTCGATCTCGTTAGTTCCGCTGACCTTCGCTTCGATGACTTTGCGGCAAATGGCGGCGGGCGCTTTCTCGCGGCCGCCCTGATAGGTGCCGTGCGGCCCGTAGACATTATGGTAACGGGCCACGTTTGTGCGCAGGCCGAAGTCTTTGCTGAAATGACGACACATTCGCTCGCTGAATAGTTTCTCCCAGCCGTAACCATCTTCCGGCATGGCTGGATAGGCGTCTTCTTCCTTCAGCGCGGTGACGTTCGGATCAGTCTGCTTATCCGCGGCGTAAACGCAGGCGCTGCTGGCGAAAAAATATTTCTCCACCCCGGCGGCGCGCGCGGCCATAAGCAGATGGGTGTTGATGAGCACGGTCAGCATGCAAAGCGCTTTGTTGTTTTCGATGAATCCCATGCCGCCCATATCGGCGGCGAGATTGTAGACGTGCCGCGCACCGCGCACGGCCTGCTCACAGGCGGCGCGTTCCTGCAGGTCGAGCGAGAGATTCTCCACGTCGTCGAAGCGCTGGTACCATTGATCGAGCGGCTTCAGATCGACCGCGCGAATCTTGCCGGCCCCGGTGCGCCGCAAATCCGAAACGAGCCAGCCCCCGATGAAACCACCGGCGCCGGTGACGAGCACATCACAACTATTGGAGTTCGCCATAAGTAAAGAAGGCGCGATGACGAGTCACACCTTCAAAGTGAAATATGCAATAAATATACCTGCCGCCGCGCGGCAATGGAAAAAAATTTGGCGGGCGATGGGCTGCGAGAGGGATGGTGAATAGTGATTGGTGATGGTTTGTCGTCAGAATGGTTTCCGCCATTCGGGAGTTTGATATGCTGGCGATGCATGGAACAGCTCGCCGCGATACCGGAGACGCCCGCCGCGATGGCAAGGCCACGCGTTCTGAACACGACGCTCATCGGTCTCGGCCTCGCGCTTGGCGTTTTCTGGTTCGTTTGCGAACAATGCCACCAAAAGCCGACCCTTACGCGACGGCCACGCACCGTCGCATCGACGCCCTCCTAGTCCTCCTCACTGCTCTCATCGCCTTAGTCTTCTTGGGGCAACATCACCGAGCGTGCGGCGCGATCGCATAACAAGGCCTCCGCAGGGCACGTTTCTCCATGATTACCTTTTCGTCGCAAACCACTGCTGTGGCCACCGCCGCTAGCCGACGATCGAAACATGCCTCTTCCTGTTTGCATTCGATCGCGCAAGCGGCAGTATTACTGCTGATTGTCGTATTCGCGCGAAGTTCGATGTTCGCCGGAACTACTTGGGACGGGGCGACATCGCCGATAACTGGACGTATAACAACAATTGGAGTCCCGATGGCTCTCCGACTCCAGGAAGCAACGTTGCTCTCACTTTCACCGGTACAACTCGGTTGACTCCATACAACGACTACGCGGGCTTTCAGCCATGGCAGTCGATTATTTTCGATGCGAACGCGGGCAGCTTTACAATTTCCAGTGCAACTGGGGCTAATTGGGATCTTTACTTTAAGATTGAGAACTTATCTACGAACTCACAGCCTATCAACATTGACGCGATTTTGCTCAAGTCGAGCAACAACGGTAATGAGTTCGACCCGACAAACGGCAATCTAACGATCAATGTTAAGGAACATCTACACCAGAGCACATTAACCGTCTTCGGCACGAGGACGCTGACGATCAACAACACCGGCGGCAGTGGCATTCAGCAGGGTGGCAAGCTATCTTTGGGCAGCAACTCGGCGGGGTTCACGGGAACAGTGCAGCTAAACGGCGCTAACAGCTACACCGGCGGGACTACGATGTTCGGAGGAACATTGGCTGTCGGAAATAACAGCACTCTTGGAACTGGCAATTTGACCGTTAGTGGCGGAGTGGACACCATCACTGCGGTTAATGGCGCTCGCACTATCACAAACAACATCGTTTTCAGCGGCTCAAGTTTAACTTTCGCTGGCTCTAATAACTCAACGATAAATGGCAGTCTCACGGGGGGGATTCGATTAACCGAGCGTTCAACAACACGGCTGCCGGCGCCATGTTGACGCTTGCAGGAAATGTATACATCACCAGCAACCAAGCGAATTCTCAAACCTTCTCTCGGCAATACCTCCCCTTCAGGTGCGGCAAACACCACCACGCTCGTCACCGGTTCAATTGCCAACAATAGGGGGACTAATACTGTTGCTAGCAACCTCTCGGTTGGCGGTGGCGGTACGGTTATTCTTGCCGGAGCCAATACCTACACGGGCACTACAACAATCTCCAATACCAACACAGTGCTTCAGGTTGGGAATGGCGGAACCACGGGCAGTTTGGGCGCGGGCAACGTTACTGTGAACACCGGCAAGCTTTTGTTCAACCGGAGCGATTCGATCACAGTAGGCAATAACATTTCAGGAACGGGATCTGTTAGCCAGGTAGGTTCTGGAACAACCACTCTCTCCGGGACAAATTCTTATGGCGGGACGACGACCGTGACTGCTGGTACGCTTCTTGTAAATGGCAATCAATCTAGCACAACCGGCACAGTATCGGTTACCAACAGTGGAAGCCTACTCGGCGGAACGGGTATCATTGGTGGCGCGGTGACGATCAACGCATCTACGAGTATCACAGGTGCAACTAATGGGACTGTTGGCGCTCTAACACTCAACAACGGGGTTAACTTTCGCCAGTAGCGGTGGCTACATTGTAGACATCAGTGGATCTTCAAGCGATCGCCTAAATATTGTTGGCGTTCTTAATTTGAATAGCGCTTCCGATCAGCTGACGTTCTCCGGGACGCCAAATGGCTCCTCCTCCTATGTGTTGGCGACCTATTCTTCCGAGAGCGGTACCTTTAACACCGTGACGGGACTTCCAACCGGATACCAACTCGTGTACGGGGCTACCGAACTCGACTTAGTACCTGTCCCCGAACCTTTCTACCTGGCTGGCTGCAGCGCTTGGTTTAGCGGCGGCAGGTTGGACCCAGAGGAAACGTCTCGCCATTGTGCTGGCGAGCACTTCGTCGAAGTAATTTTCGCGGCGTAGAATGCGCTTTCGCGGAGCATAGCCGTCCCGGCTGTGCGGCCGGCGGGCGTCTCGCCTGCCGGGTGCCTCGGCTGAACTGGAGCAGTAATGTCGAGAACGAACACGTCTCAGAGCACTTGTATCTACGGGACTCATAGACTCGGCAGGCGAGACGCCCGCCGACCGCACAGGCGGGACGCCTGTGCTCCCGCTACAAAGAACGCGCGGCTTCGACGACGTGCTGTGCGTCGATACCGAATTCTTTCATCACTTCGGCGCCGGGCGCGCTCAGGCCAAAGCGGTGCAGGCCGATGACCTTGCCTTCGAGACCGACGTATTGATACCAGAGTTCGGGGACGCCGGCTTCAATGGCGACGCGTTTGCGGCATGAGCGCGGCAGAATTTCTTCCCGGTATTCTTCCGGCTCGCGATTGAAGCGTTCCATGCACGCCATCGAGACCACGCGGGTCCCGCGGCCAAGGGTTCTGGCGGCGGCGAGGGCGTGCTGGAGGTCGCTGCCGCAGGAGAGAAGGATGCGCTGCAATTTGCCGGTCTCCCGTTTTGCGATGTAGGCGCCGCGGCGCACTCCTTCGCGCCGCAAGTTGACGTCGATGTCGTTCAGCATCGGCACGCTTTGGCGGGTCAGGGAAAGTAATGTTGGCCCGTCAATTCGTTCCATTGCGGCGACGAATGCACCGGCCGTTTCTTCGGGGTCGGCGGGGCGAATGACATCGAGGTGCCGGATCAAGCGCAGCGCGCTCACGGTTTCCACCGGCTCATGCGTCGGCCCGTCTTCGCCCACGCCGATGGAATCGTGGGTAAAGATGTAAAGGTTGGGCAGGCGTGAGAGCGCGGCCAGCCGGATGGACGGGCGGCCGTAATCGGAGAAAACCATGAAGGTCGCGCCGGACGCGCGGAGAACGCCGTGATAGGCGACGCCATTCATGATGGCGCACATGCCGTGCTCGCGAATGCCGAAGCGGATGTTGCGGCCGCCGGGTGTGTCCCGGGTGAAATCGCCGCCGCCTTCGATGTAGTTCATGGTCGAGCCGTAGAGATCGGCGCTGCCGCCGATCAGGTTCGGCATGGCCTGCGCGATGGGCTGAAGCACTTCGCCGCCGGCTTTGCGCGTGGCTAGTTTGGCGTCGGTTTTGAACACCGGAATTTTCTCAAGCAGATCAGCGGGAATCTTCTTGTCGATGGCATCATCGAGCGCGCGCGCTTTCTCCGGATTCTTTTCCCGCCAGGCGTTCCACGTTTTCTCCCATTCGGCGAAATCGGCCAGCAGCTTTTGCTTGTGCGTTTTGAAGTACTCGCGTGTCTCATTTGAGACAAAGTAATGCTCGTCCGGCAGCCCGAGTTTTTTGCGATCGGCATCGACGTACTTGGCGCCGGCTTCGCCATGCGCTTTGGCTGTGCCCGCCACTTCGGGAATGCCTTTGCCGGCGAGCGTGTGCGCGATGATGAACTGCGGTTTCCCGTTATCGCGCTCCTTTGCAATGTTGCAGGCATCGAGGAACTCCTCCATGTCGTCGCCCTGGATTTCCTGCACGTCGAAGCCGTAGGCGCGGTAACGCTCGCCGGTGTCTTCGCTCTGCGTTTGCTTGGCCATGGCGTCGAGAGTGATGGCGTTCGAGTCGTAGATGAGGATGAGATTATCGAGTCCGAAATGGCCGGCGAATGCGCTCGCTTCCGCGCTCACGCCCTCCTGCAAATCGCCGTCGCCGCAGAGACAAAAAATGTGCTGATTAAAAATGCGATGTTCGCTGGTGTTGAAATGCGCCGCCGCCATCTTCGCCGCCATGGCCACGCCGACAGCGTTGCCGACGCCCTGCCCCAGCGGCCCGGTGGTGCACTCGACTCCCGGTGTTTCAAAATACTCCGGATGCCCCGGCGTTTTGGAATGCAGCTGCCGAAAGGCGCGGATGTCGTCGAGGGAAACGTCGTAGCCGCTCAGGTGCAGCCAGGCGTAGAGGAACATGGAGCCATGGCCGGCGGAGAGAATGAAATAGTCGCGCCCGATCCAGCGCGGCTGATCGGGATTGTGCCGAAGCAGGTAACCATAGAGCACCGCGCCCATCTCCGCGCAGCCGAGCGGGAGGCCGAGGTGGCCGGATTGTGACGCCTGCACGGCGTCCATGGCGAGGCCGCGCGCTTCATTGGCGGCGCACGAGAGCGCTTCCACATTCAAATTCATGCTGTTCTTATAATCGCGCGGGCGGAGTCGACAAAACGTTTTCCGCCCGCGGCGGCGTAATTCAGGCTTCCCAGCCTGACAGTCGCGCGAGCATCTGTGCTTGCGCGAAACACAAACCAGCCTGGAAGGCTGATCGACGGTCAGGCTGGGGAGCCTGAGTTACGGCGGGTAGAACCCCGGAAAATCTTTGTTCAATTTCGATAGAGCATCGAACCGCAGCAGCGGCTCGCCCGTGTTTTCTGCGTTCACGTTTCTTGCATTCGCGGCGAGAACAGCGTGATTCGTGGTAGTGAATCGATCCGTCCTGCTGCACATCGTGGAACGTCTCGAAGGGCTGCTCGGCCGTTTGCCCGGCGCGATTCAGCGACCAGTGCGCAGCGAGTTGTCGCCGCTGAAGGAACTCTTTCTCCAGCAACGTCCGCCGCGGTTTCTGCTCGCCGGGTCTGAACATCTGCCGTTGCCGCAGCTGATAAACGTTCTTTTTAATGGCGAGCCGGCGGAGGATGCGCGGCACATTTTGTTCGAAGTTTTTCGCTGGCAAACACTCGAGGTGAAGGGTCGCGGCACCATCGCCGTGCTCGACGCGCGCGGCGCCGATGACGAGGCGGAGCGAAGCATTCGTGAGGAACTGCGGCGCGAACCGGCGGACGCGGTGTTCATCGTGAGCGATGCCGCGGAAGGGCGCACGAAGGTAAAGGGGAGCGCGGAGAACGGGCGCGAATGCGTGCAATGGAACGACGAAACGCAGCGAAGCGCCGGTATCATCGCGATTCACTTTCACACGCGCTCGAGTCACGACGGTCATGCTGAGGACCACTGGTCGCGCAACATTCAACCGGAATTGCATGGCCGCGTCTGGGGCGGGTTCGAGTACGCGGGCACGCCCGAGAGTGTGCAGGCCGATCGGGCCACGGCTGAGCAGCTCGTGACGCGGCTGGCGACGAAGCTGCCGAACGAATGCCGGGTGGAGATGGTGCGCATCTCACGAAACCGCGAGGCGCAGCGCGAGGTCGCCAGGCTTCTCATCAAATCGACCACGGCCATCTGCACCGCCATCGGAGCGCAGCCGATCCCGCTGGCTGATCTGCCGATTCTGACCGCGCTCCAGTTGGCGATGGTTTCGGGCGTGATGTACGTGAGCGGGCGCGACCGAAGCATGCGGGCGGCGACGGAATTCATCGGAGCCGTCGGCGCCAATGTGGGCGCGGGCATGCTCCTGCGCGAGGGAGCGCGGGCCATGCTGAAATTTTTTCCCGGCTGGGGGAATGTCGTTTGCGGAATGGTGGCGGGCGCGGGCACATACGCCATCGGTCACGCGGCCTCCGCCTATTTCCTCGAAGGAGTGACATTGCGTGAAGCGCGCCAGATGTATCTGCACACGCGCAAACGCAAAAAGAAGACGGCGCCGCTGCAATTGAAGTGAGAACAAAGATGAGGAGGGAAGCCGCGCGGCATAATCGATCTCTAAACTCCGTCATCCCGAGCGAAGTCGAGGGATCCCGTGGCGGAACCCTAAAGCTAACTTCCACGGGATCCTTCGAGTCCGCTTCGCCACGCTCAGGATGACAGTAAAGTACTTCGCTCCGCTGAGGATGACAGCGGGGGAGGGCGCTTCCTCCCACAGGTGTGATTAATCATCTCACTCCCCATGAATAATTGTGATGGTTCGCGGCAGGTGCCCGAAGAACACGCTCGCCGCGGGACGAGTCCGTGCGTTTTGGCGGGCTGGAAGCGTGCGCTCCCCGGACTGATTCCTCCGTTGAAAGAGGGTTGTGAATAACTTGTGGATATCTCGCGCCGCACTACGCTCTTTGTTCACACCTTCTGGTGAATAACCCGCGCGTTTGTTTTCATAATTCGCGCCACTGCCAATGAATCTCTCCGAGCTCCGTCGCGCGCTCGAGCGGGCGCGGGTGCGGCCGGTCAAATCGCTCGGGCAAAATTTCTTGCACGATCAGAATCTCGCGCGCTGGATTGTTGATCAGGCGAGGATCGAGCCGGCAGATTTCGTTGTTGAAATCGGGCCGGGGCTGGGCGCTTTGACGGCGGAAATCCTGCGACGCGGAGCGCGCCTGCTCGCGCTGGAGAAGGACGCGCGTCTGGTTGATTTTCTGCGCGAGAATTTCCCGGCACCAAATTTTGAAGTGCGCCACATCGATGCGCTGGCGTTCGACACGCGCGGGCTTTTTGCGGAACCCAATGTGAAGATTATCGGAAATCTTCCTTATTACGTTTCGAGTCAACTCCTGCTGCGTTTTCTTGAGCAACCCGTGCACATCACGCTGTGCTTGTGGATGTTACAGGATGAAATGGCGCGCCGGCTCTCGGCCGAACCGCGCACGGCGGAATACGGTGCGCTCACTCTGCGCGTGCAACTGCATCATCACGTCGAGTACCTGCGCAAGATTTCCAATCGCGTTTTTTTCCCTCAGCCGGACGTCGTTTCCGCAATCGTGCGCTTGACTCCGCGGGAGGAAAACGACAGCGCGGTTCGCGATGACGCACTGTTCGAGCACCTCGTGCGCGCTGGATTTTCGCAGCGTCGCAAACAGCTGCCCAAGTTGCTCTCCCATTATGCCGGCGATTGGGAGACCGCCGCGAAAAAAATCGGCGCTTCGCCCCACGCACGAGCGGAAGAACTGTCGCGCGAGCAATGGATCGTGCTGACGAATTATCTTGCGCGGCAGCAGGAAAGAGGACCGACGGATGGTGCGGCCGAATGCTTCCCGGTGGTGGACGAGCACGACCGTAAAACGGGCACGGCGAAGCGCGCGGAAGTGCATGCGAATAACTTGCGCCATCGCGCCGTTCACATCCTCATTTTCAATGCGACGGGCGAGGTGCTTTTGCAGAAGCGATCAGCCTGGAAGGATCGGCATCCGCTGCGGTGGGATTCGAGCGCGGCTGGTCATGTCGAGGGCGATGAGACCTACGATGAGACGGCGATGCGCGAACTCAAGGAAGAGCTGGGCGTGAGCGTGCATCTTCAGGTTATGGGCAAAATTCTGGCGTCCGAAAAAACCGGCCAGGAGTTCATCACAGTGTACAAGGCGGAATGCGACGGGCCATTTCGTTTTCCGCCCGAGGAGATCAAGGCGTTGAAATTTTTTCCGGTGGAGATCGTCGAGCGCTGGGTCGTGAACAAGCCGGAGGATTTCGCGCCAGGATTTTTGGAATGCTGGAGATTGTGGCGGGTCAGCAACAGTCATCCCGAGCGCAGTCGAGGGACCCCGTGGAGTTACGTGAAAGGCAGCGCCGCGGGATTCCTCGGCTTCGCTCGGAATGACAAGCTATCGTAGAGCGAGCAACTCCGGCGAAGGCAAATTCCAAGCTCGCCACTTCGCTTTGTATTCCGCCTCGGGCAGTAAGACGTAACAAGGGTTTTTTGCTGCGCGCAGCCATTTGATGACGTGCACGAGATGCTCCTCCGCCATGGTGGTGCAGCCGGTGGTGGGACGATCGACGCCGCGGCGAATGTGGAAGAAAATCGCGCTGCCGTCTCCGGGAATGGGTGGGTCGGCGTTATGCCGGATCTCGATGAGCCAGTGATAGGCGAAATCGCCCGGACGCATTTTTTCATGGCTGTAGTTATCGGACCGTTGGCGCGGGTCGATGACGACGTGGCGGTTGTAATCAGGCGACCGCGGATCGTCGCTCCAAATGTCAGCCTCGGTGACCTGATGGAATGGATAATCGGAGCCGCGTGGCAATTCTGCATCGTAGGTGTAAATTTTGCCGATTCTGAAAATGCCGGCCGGGGCGCGACCATCGCGCTCATGTTTATGCAAACCGGGTTCATCCTGGCCGGCCAGTCCTCTGCCCCAGGCCAGACCGCTTTTGCCGAATAAGACCGGCTCGGGCCCGAACTCCTTGCGCCATCCTCCGTCGGCCTTTTCGAGGAGGAAAAGATGGCCGCGCATCGAATTCCAATCGGGCGCGAGCGCGACGATGAGCTGTGCGCAATCCTGCGGGAGACCGGCGGCATGGGCGTTGCTCGCAAGCAACAGCAGCGTGAAGAGAATGCGCCATATGCTTGTCATCCCTCGACTTCGGTCGCCGCGGCGACCTTCGCTCGAGATGACCATGCGATCCAGCATGAGCCTAAGGTGAACGCGATCGCGCCTCGACTGCAAACGCGTTCCGCATGAAACGACGCTTGATCATCATCGCTGCGCTTGTGCTGCTGGTTTTCGCTGCGCATTTTCCCGCGCTCAATGCTGGATTCGCGTGGGACGATAACGCGCTGGTGCTGCGCGATCCGCTCATCCGCAGCTGGCGTTTGATCCCGGAGGGGCTCCAGCATTTTCTCTTCACCGACGCGACGGTCTCGAATTTTTATCGCCCAGTGCAACGGCTGACGTATACGGCCGAGTACGCGGCGGTCGGGTTCAGGGCACAGGCATATCATTTCACTAATATCTGTTTGCACGCGGCCGCGACGGTTGCGTTTTTCCTGTTCGCGCTGGCGTTGCTTGATCTTTACGGCATTTCGAACAGGACCGCTCTGGCCGTGGTCGGAATCGCGAGCGCGGCCTGGGCGCTGCATTCGGTGCATTCGGCTGCGATCGATTACGTGAGCGGACGGGCCGATTCGCTGGCAGCGCTGTTTGGATTCATGGCATTGTCTTTTGCGCTGTGCGCGTTGCGACGGGAGCGCGGTGTGTCTGCCGCCGAGGACGGGCGGCAGCTACAAGGTGACGGGCTCGAGGCGTGGAAATGTTACGGGCTCAGCGCGATTGCGCTGCTGGCAAGCGCTTTGAGCAAAGAGAGCGGCCTGATTTTCGCCGGCGCCTGCCTCGCACTGATTGCGCTTCGCAAGGACCGACGGGCAATCCTCTCCTTGCTTCTGGTTGTCGCGTTTGTCGTAACGATTTATTGGACGTTACGCAGCCAGGCGACTGGCGCCGAAGTGCCGCGGCTCACTCCTCCGGCGCCGGCGCTGGTGCGGCCAATCATCGCGGCTCGCGCACTGGCCGAATATGCGGCGCTGCTCATCGCGCCTCTGCATTTGCACATGGAGCGCGATGTCGAGAGTCATCCGTGGGGAATGGATGAAGCGAGCCTGAACGCGACGGCGGGGCGCGAGCTGGAAACGGTAGCGGGCGTCGCGCTCGCCGGCGCGCTGCTCTTCTGGCTCTGGCGTGCGCGCAAACGCGAACCCGCAGTGTTCGCGCTGCTGGTCTGCGCCGCGGTCACATACGCGCCGGTTTGCGGTCTGTTCGCGCTGAACGCGACGATGGCGGAGCATTGGATTTACGTGCCTTCGGCGTTCGTGCTGCTCGCAGCCGCGGTGCAACTCTCGCGTTTTTTGCGCACTCCACTTACGCGATCATTTGCCGCCGTACTCGCCCTCATCTGGATCGCGCTCTTGGGCGCGCGTTCGTTCCACCGCGCGCGCGATTGGAAAAATGAGCGGACATTTTTCGAGAACACGGTCGCGCAAGGCGGCGATTCTGCCCGGATGCTGATCAATCTCGGTACCCTGGAGATGAACGAAGGTCATCTCGACAAGGCGCAGACGCTGCTCGAGCGCGCACTGGCGAAACAACCGGAGCAGCCGTTCGCTCTGCTGAATCGTGCCAGGGTCGCCCTTAAGCGGAACGATTTCGCCACCGCGCGCAGTTTTCTGGAGCGCGCGAAAAAGCACGCCGTCACCGAAGCACAAACTTACGAGACGATGGCCGTGCTCGAGTTCAAGGAAAGCGGCAAAGTGGATCTGCTGCGGCTCCGCCTCGCCAGCCGCACCGGCACACCGTCGTGGTCGATCACGCAGCGTTACATTCATGCGCTGGATGAAAGCGGGAACACCGGCGCGGCCATGGCTGAGTTACGCGGAGTGCTCGCCACCGAACCGTATCGGGCCGAATCGTGGCAGCTCTTGAGCGAGTATCTGGCAAAACTCGGGCGTGCGGCGCAGGCGACGGAAGCATTGGCCGAAGCGAGACGGCTCGATGTTCGCCTGGGTGCACACTAACGGCGTCGCGCGCGATCGTCGGGGCGCACGTCCGCGGCGGAAGCATTTCACGAATCGAGATTCAGCGTCACTGAATACAACTCAGCGGCGCGTCGTCTCCCAATTTACATTATTATGAAAAAAACAGCATTCTTCGGAGCAACGTTGGCCGTTCTGGGTCTGGCCGCGGCTGCGACGCAAGCGCAAACCCAGAGTTCCACCACGACAACCACAACAACCAATTACGTGCAGACGAGCAAGATCGTCGGCATGAAAGTCAAAGGTTCCAACGGGGAAGAGATCGGCACCATTAAAGATGTGGTGCTCGATCGCGACACCGGTTGCATGGCCTACACGGTCCTCTCCACCGGCGGCGGCGGCGGCGGCGCGCGCGTGACCGGCACCACAAAAACGGTGGCGGTGCCGTGGAGAGTCTACAGCACCAGCTCCGATCCGAGCGTGATGATGGTCACGGTGGATCGCGAGCGCATCTACAATGCTCCCGCATTCGAGTACTCGCGGATTAACGAGTACTCGACCAGCGGCTACATCAATAACGTCTATTCTTACTATGGCGTGCAGCCGACGGTAGGCGTAGGTGTCGGAGTCAGCGCCGGCTCGAGCACGACCGGAGTTTCCGGTCAGACCGGCGTGTCGACTCAGACTAATGCCACTGCTTCACCGGCCCCTTCCGTGACTGCATCCCCGTCGCCATCCCTAACGGCAACCCCAAGCGCGACGGCGACAGCTTCCCCGAGCGCCACCGCTAAAGCGCGAGCGAGCGCGACGGCGGCGGCAAGGCACGCCAGCGCGACACCCTCAGCGAGTGCGAGCGAGCGGAGCAGCGAAAGCTCGACTTCCGCGGAAGAGACCACTTCGTCCAGCAGCAGAGGCCGTCATCATCATGAAGGCTCATCTGCTTCGCCCGGCACCAGCACGACCCCGAGTGACCTGAGCAGCAGCTCATCACGTTCGACAAGCGAGAAGGCCGAGGAAGGAACATCGACTTCCGGCGAGAAGGCGGGCAGCACTACTCGCGCGAAGCGCCGGAGCACAACCGAGACTTCCGAAACTGGCGAGAGCAGCCCCTCGAAATCGAGCAAGAGCGGTTCGCCCTCAGCGGAAGCCAGCCCGACTCCGTAACTATCTAACGAGTCGTAGTTTTCGAAAGCCGCGCGAACGAAAGTTCGCGCGGCTTTCTTTTGTCATCCCGAGCGCAGCCGAGGGATCCCGAGGCGCTGCCTTGAAGGTAACTTCATCGGGGTCCCCTCGACTTTCGCTCGGGATGACGTCTAGGGGCGACCGAGAACGTGCACACGCCGTCAGGATCGCGCCGCCTTCTCCACCACCGCGGTATCCGCAGCGAGAAATGGCGCACCGATCATCCATATTACACCGGAAACCAGCATCATCGCGGATACGAGAATGAACCCGACGTTCATATTCCAATGTCCGGCGACAGCGCCAATAACCGGCGGGGAAATCGCGTCGCCGAGCGCATGAATGATCAAAATGTTGATGGCAAACGCGGTGGCGCGAACGGCCGGCATGGCCACATTAGCGAGCGCGGTGTTTGACGGGCCGGTGTTGAGAAAAACGAAAAAAACTGCGCCGAAAAAATAGAACCACGCGCTCGGGAACGGCGCCCGGAGCATGGCGAGGAAAAGCGGGAAGGCCAGGAGCATTCCGATTCCGGAAACGAGAAAGTAAGAGCCTGGAAATCGCTTGCGCAAACGATCACCCAGACTCCCACCGGCAATGGTCGAAATCAGTCCCGCCACGACAGTAATGACGCCAAGCCAGATGCGGGCGGAATCGGGTTGGCCGCGAAAGCGCAGATAAGCCGGCATCCAGAAGGCAATGCCGCCCAGGGAAAAAGTCATCGCCGTTTGCGCGAAACAGTTGAGAGCGAAAGAGGGTGTTTTTGCGAGCTGAAGATACTCGGGCCAGCCTGCAACATGTTTGGGCCTGAGCGCATGCCCGCTCGTGCGCGGATCACGTTGCCAAAAGCAGAGCGCGCCGAGCAACAATCCCGGCGGCGTCACCAGATAAAATGCCCAGCGCCAGCCGAGATGAACATTAATCAAACCTCCCAGGACATAGCCCAGCGCGCTACCGACGGGGATGGCTGCGCAAAAGGTCGCGAGCACGCGACCACGCGTGGCCAGGGGAAATAGATCGGCGAGAATGGTCGGCGCCGCCGGCCCGTAACCGCCTTCGCCGACTCCGACAAAAACGCGAGTAAGAAACAGAAGTCCAAATGTCGCGGCCAGCCCCGATGCGCCGCTGGCCAGACTCCACAGCACAACGGCGCAACCAATAATGACCCAGCGGGAAAACCGATCCGCCAGCCAGCCGAGAATGGGCGCAGTGAGCATGTAAGTAATAAGAAAAGCCGTCACCAGCGAACCCGTTTTCGCCATGGCGTTGGGATCATGCGCACTGAAAAACGTGGCGCGTATCTCCGGCTCGACGGCGGCCAAAACCTGCCGATCGATGTAATTGAAAAGATTGATCCCGAGCAGAAGCGCGAGGGCGGTGAGCGCGCTCGATTTGCCTGCGCTGTTCATCGAAGGGAATTGCAGAGGGAGACGCGCCGAATGTAAACGTTAAACAATGCCAGGAGACACCGCCGCCGAACGCGCCTTCTACTTTGTCGCGCTGCTCATCGTCCGCGTGATCTACCGGGTGAAGGCGATTGGCACGGAGAATCTTCCCCGCGGCGGCTGCCTGCTCGTCCCCAATCACATCAGCTGGGTGGACGCGATCGTGCTTCAGCTCGGCTGCCCGCGCCCCGTGCGCTTCATCATCGATGAGGAATTCTACGCCAGGCCGATGTTGCAATTGGTGCTGCGAAGAGCGCGCGCCATTCCCATCAGCCGGCGCAAACCGCGCGAAGCCATCCGCCGCGCGGCCGATCAGATCAAGGCTGGCCAGGTCGTCTGCATTTTCCCGGAAGGACAACTCTCGCGCACCGGCACTTTGCAGCGCTTGCAGCGCGGTTACGAAATGATCGCGCGGCACGCGCAGTCGCCGGTGGTTCCCGTGTTTCTCGATCAACTCTGGGGCTCGGTCTTCTCCTTTCGCGGCGGCCGATTTTTCCGGAAATGGCCGCGCCGGTTTCCCTATCGCGCCACAGTCGGTTTCGGAACTCCACTTACGCCGGCAGAAGCGACGCCGGCACGCGTGCATGAGGATTTGCTGAAGGTCGGCGCCGATTGTTTTGAACAACGCCCGGAGCTGCGCGATCACCTCGCCCGGCGCGCGCTTGGCGGCTTGAAACGAAAGCCGTTCTCCACGCTCGTCATCGACGGAACCGACGGCAGCACGCTCAGCCGCGGCAAACTTCTTGGCATTTCTCTCGCGCTCGCGCGGCATCTGCGCGCCAGTTTTCCAGAGCGGCGAATCGCCATCGTGCTGCCCGCCGGCAAAGGCGCAGTTATTGCCAATCTCGCAGTCGCACTAGCCGACAAGATTCCCGTCGGCCTGAATTTCACCGCCTCAACCGAAGCGATCACCAGCGCGATTCATCTTGCTGAAATCGAGACGGCCATCAGCGCGGAGCAATTCCGCGACCGATTTCCTCAATTCCCCTGGCCACCCAACATCGTCCTGCTCGATCAACTCCTGCCGAGATTGAAACGCCAGATTCTGTTCTGGTGGATTGCCGGCATCATTCTTCCCGCATCACTGCTCGCGCGCTGGCTCGGCCTTCCCCGCGGCGGTGATCACAACGAAGCAGTCCTGCTTTTCACCAGCGGCAGCTCGGGCGAACCGAAAGGCGTCGTCCTTTCTCACCACAATGTCATCGGCAACGTCACGCAATTCACCGTCATGCTCGACGCCGGCCCGCATGACAGTCTGCTCGCCTCACTTCCATTTTTTCACTCTTTCGGATGCACCGTCACACTTTGGTATCCGCTCATCGAAGGCACGCCCATCATCACGTATCCAAACCCGCTCGACGCGGCGAAGAATGCCGCCTTGGTCGAGCGCTACAAGATTACGGTCATGCTCGCCACGCCGACGTTTCTGCGCGCTTATTTGCGCAAAGCTGAGCCACATCAACTCCGCTCCACACGCCTTGTCATCGTCGGCGCGGAAAAGATGCCGCTCGATCTGTCGGAGAAATTCAGCGAACGTTTCGGCAAATGCGTTTACGAAGGCTATGGATTGACCGAAACGACACCGGTGGTCTCAGTCAATTTGCCTGATCCGACTCCGGAGCGACCCGACGTTGTGGTGCAACCGCTTTACCGTCTCGGCTCGGTCGGGAAAATGGCGGCGGGTATGGCTGCGAAAATTCGCGATCCTGATAAGGAGGAGAAGAAGCTAACGATTTACGACACCGGGATGCTCTGGCTGCGTGGCCCGAATATCTTTGAAGGCTACCTCAAAGATCCGAAACACACCGCTGAAGTCTTGCAAAATCGCTGGTTTAAGACGGGCGACGTCGGTCGCCTGGATGAAGATGGCTTTCTCTACATCGAAGGACGGCTCGCGCGCTTCTCGAAAATTGGCGGCGAAATGGTGCCACATGAAGTGGTGGAGCAGAAGATCATTCACGCACTCGGGCTCGAAGGCAGCGAACGGCGCATCGCCATTTGCGGCATCCCCGATGCGAGCAAGGGCGAGGCTTTGCTCCTGCTCACGGCCGAGAACATTGAAATCGATGCGCTCCGTTCCAAGCTGCACGAAATTGGTGTCCCGAATCTCTGGATTCCAAAACGCGCGGTCAAGGTCGAGCAGATTCCAGTGCTCGCCTCAGGCAAGCTTGACTTGAAAAGCTGTCAGCAGCTCGCCACGCAGTCGTAAGTCAGGCTTCCAGCCTGAGTTACTGCCTGGCCTCGCACGAGAATAGCTCCGGGTGAGAGAATGCGCCTGGGCCTTTCGACCGCCATTCTATCGATCCTCATTGCTGGTGCTGCACGTGGTTAACTCAACGAGTCTGCCTCACTCCGCGAAGTTGAGTTTTCGCAGCTGTCTCAGCGCGATCCTAATCCGCTCGGCGAGCGGGCGCTGGCGATCAGCCCTGAACTATGGAAGCACGGTGAAAGCGACCACTTCATCTACCATTTCGTGCATAGCTACGTCGCTACTCCAGTCTCCATTGAAGCGGAGTTTCATTATCGCGTAGTTGCCAAGGAACTGGAACGCGATCCCTTAACTACAGAGACCAAGTCACACATCTACATCTTCGAGCGGGCGAGTTTCGCGACTACGCGACTAAAGACTACGGGACGACAGTGCAACAGGCGAGTGAGTGAAATTACTGGTATCGCGGCTAATCGAGCCAGTCCAGCTCAGCGAGTAAGGCACGGAACTGTCCATCGTTAGCCGAAAGTGCCGGAAGCCATTCTCCGATAATTTCGCGTCTCCACCAGGCGCGGTCGCCCAGGGCGCGAAGGAGTAGCGATAAAGCCGGGCGCGGATGTAATGCGGCGGACCGGCCGGAAAAGGATTATGAGCAAGCAATGATAGCGTGCCCGGATCGTTGTGAAGTAGTCTCCAGACAAAGTGCAGTGTCCAAGGATACTCGGCCGGCGAAGCCATGGCGGCGAACCAGATTTGCCAATCGATTCGCGGCTGATACGGAGCAACAAAGGGCGGCCGGCGATTGGGATCACCCGGCTTAGCTGTGAACTCATACTCCTTCCACTTCGTCCGGGCGGTGATAACAACATCGTCTGTTCCTTCGAAGATAATTTCATCGCGTTCCTTACCTACCGCGCCAAAGGCGCCGTAAGTGTTGACCAGGTCGAACGGATCGAAAGATGCATTCATGAGCTGGCGGTTGGAAAGTAGATTTGTTACGGGCGCGATGCTAAGCCATGCAATGAGGATGGTTAAAGCCGCGGCCAGAGCTGCGTGAATGCATAAAGTTTCCGGCTGGCCCGCGGTATCGGCGTACTTGACCAGCCAATGAGGCAGAACGCGTTTCCAGAAGGAATCATCCAGGCAGGCAAGAAAAGGAATAATGGTCAGGTAGTTAAGAAATGACAGGTTGCCGCTGATAATCAGGAAAAGCTGAAAGCTAACTAGAATTATCCCGGCAATGTGGCGTGCGAGACGCGGGCCGAAGGAGAACCAGGGGACAACCAGCTCTACGAAATGGTTCCACGCTGTGCCGACATTGTGGAACCAGTGCGGCGCGAAGTGCAAATATCGGCTGATAGCGTTAGGGATTGGCTGTGTTTCGTAATGGTAATAAAGGCAGGTGAGATCGCGCCAGCAGTCGTCGCCCCGCAGTTTAATCAGGCCGGAACCGAGCATGATGCGGAAGCCGAGCCAGCGAAAAAGCCAGATGACAAGCAGCGGCGGCGGGTGTTTCGGAAATGGCCGCCCATTTATTAATGGGCAAAGAAAAATGGCGAGGAAGCCAGTCTCAAGCAACTGCGTTTCCCAACCATAGCCGTACCAAATCTGGCCGATGTGCACGATCGACATGTACATGGCCCAGAGAATTGCGAGGATAATGGTGTTGGCATAGCCGGCGAAAACAAGCAGCGAAATGGCCAGGCCGGCCCAGGAAAAAACGCTCAGGATTCGGTCGGAGCTGCCGAGCCAGAAGAAAGTCGGAATGTGCAGCGCAGCACTGGCGCGCGAACCGAAATGCGTTTGCAAAAGTGGAAGATACTGCGTCGCCGGCGTGAGACCGTACTGACCAATGAGCGGAACAAGCTGATTTGCCGCGATCAGAAAAGCGACCGCATAGATGAACCCGAGGAGCCGCAGAATGACGAAACGGGTCAGCCGATAATCGTTACCGCCGGTGGAAATCTTTTGCCAAAGATTGCGATCGGTCACGGATTCGTCAGCGGCAATTTATTGCAGGCCGATGCGGGTGAGAATGGAGATAAAGCGCGCATCGGAACGCAGCGTATCCCAGCGCGGGTCGACTTTGAGCAATGTGAGTCGGACGTCATGTTCCTGGACAGCGCGCTCAAGCAGGGCCAACGCTTCATCTCTTTCGCCCAAACCGACGTGCACGAGCGCAAGGTTGAACGGCGGAATGTAGTGCTGCGCTGAAAGCTGGCTGAGTTCCGCCAGGACCGATCGCGCTTTGACCTCATCACCGGCCAGCGCCGCCGCGTACCCGATGGAGCCGATCGCTTCGGAGTTTCCATGCGACAGCTCTTTCGCTTTCGTCAATTCAGCGATCGCTTCCGGGAATTTGCGTTGCTGAATATAAACGCGGCCAAGCATGAGATGGGTGACCCAGAATTCGGCGTCCTGCTCGAGCGCTTTTTGTAATCGCGCGAGCGCTTCATCGTTTTTGCCAGCGTGGTGAAAGAACATGCCTTCCAGCGCGCGGTAGAGCATGAAGAGAGGATCGAGTCTTCTCGCCTGCGCAATTTGAGAAATCGCCTCCTCGGATCGGCCGAGATCGGAAAGCACATGCGCGGCAGCGAAATGGGCGTGCGCGGAATTCGGGTTAAGCGCGATGGCGCGGCGAGCTTCTTGTTCGGCAGTCGCCCATTGCCAGTCGTACCAAATAAGGCTGAAGGACAAGGAGGCGTGCGCTTCCGCCAGTGAGTCATCCAGTTGCAATGCTTTCTGTGCTGCTGCTTTTGCCTGAGGAAGACAATCGTTAGCCGGAATATCGGCATTAATAGCGAGTGAGCGATAAGCTTCGGCCAGCCCGAAATAGGCCAGTGCATAGGTCGGATCAATGTCGATGGCTTGCTGAAAAAAAGTGATGCCTTTGCGGATATCGGGCGGCGTCAGCTTGCTCCAGTGATAACGGCCAGTGAGATACAGCTCATAAGCCTCGACATTCTCCGTGTAGCGTCGCGTCAGCCGATTTTTCTCCTCGCCACTCAGCCGCAGCGCGAGCGCATCAGCGACCTTTTGCGAAATCGCATCCTGCACCGCGAAGACATCGGTAAACTTCTCGTCGAATGTGCCGGACCAGAGCGATGCGCCATCGGCGACATTGATCAGCCGGGTACTTACGCGAATGCGATCGCCCGCTCGTTGCACGCTGCCTTCCAGCACGGAATCCACCCGCAGTTCGCGACCGGCGGCGAGCGCGTCTTGATCAAGAGCACTGAACTTTCGCACCGAGTTGATCGATGGGACGATGAGGGCGCGACTGTTGCTCAACTTGGCAATCAAGGTATCGGCCATGCCGAGCTCGAGAATTTGATCGCGATTTTCCGCGAGCACCGGTTTGAAGGGCAAAACGGCAATGCGTTTTTCCGCGGTGCCGTTGACAGTGCTGCGGCGCGACTGGTGGGTGCGCAGGAAAAGCAAAGCAAGCGCCGCCATCAGAACGGCGCCGGCCAACACTGCGATACTCCAGATTGTTTTGCGTCGTGGAACGCGAGTTTGCAGTTTCTGCGGTGGCGTCGGATTTCCGATTTCGCCGTTGTAAAAACTAACGATCTCGATTTTGTCGCCGTGTTTGATTTCGCATTGTCCGAGATAGTGCAGGTGCGGTTTCCACCCGGCATACTGAGCGAGATCATCCGCCACGCGGCTGGAAAGGAGAATGTGACCGGCGCCGCCGCAATCCATCACTCGCTGAGCGATGTTGATCCCGGCCCCGGCGAGATTTGCGCGCTCGTTTACATCCACGATTTCTTCCACCGGCCCGCTGTGTATTCCCATGCGCAGAAGAAGCGGCGGCGAATGCGCCAGTTTTTGCGCGATCTCGATGGCGCATCGCAGCGGCGCATCAGGCGCAGTGAAAAATGCCAGCGCCATGCCATCGCCGGTGGGAAGTCGAGTGATTTTGCCCGCCGCTTCGGCCGCGCGCACTTGCGAGGTGTTGCGCACGATTTCGTTCAGACGCCTCAGCAGTTCGCTTTGCTCGTTAATGAGCAACCTGGACGATCCGACGATGTCGATGAAAAGAACATGCGCGATTTCGAGCCGAGCATCGGGATGCGCTTCCAGCATAGGCGGTGACGTTTGTACTCGGAAAAGGCGGAAGGCTCAACCAAAGCGCAATCGCGCAATGCGAAAACCGCAAATGTGCCAACAGAAGAAAACAACCCTACACCCACGCCATACTCGAAATGCCAGGGGGGAGAATCGAACTCCCGACCAAGGGCTTATGAGTCCCCTGCTCTACCGCTGAGCTACCCTGGCGTGAATGTAATTGTTCGTCGCGTTACATCGTGCATGCAACCCAACTCACCTCCACGGGCCGCGCTTCGCATCGCGATCACGATGTCGCGACGTTCATTCCTTCACGTAATGGGCGAGCTCTTTCTTCGGGCCACGCACGGCGGCCATGAAAAGGACACCCTGGCGCGCGTGCACAGCCCCGGTCCAGCCTTCCTGCTCGATGAAACGCCAGCCGGCAAATTCCTCCGGCTGGCCTGTTTTCGCGTCGCGTTGCGCGGGGAAGAGGAAGAATTGCATCCGCTTTTCTGCGGTGCCGATATGAGCGACGCGGCCGGCGTCTTCGTCATCGAAAACGCGCGCGCCGATGGTGCGCACCCGCGCGAACTCCAGGGGCACGTCGTAATGTTCCAGCCGGTGCTTCATCAAAAACAAATCTCCGAGTGTTCCCGCCTCCGTATCGACCGGTTCAAATTGGGATGGGCGAGTCGCGCTCGCCACGGTGAGAAGTTTTCTGGCGATGGATTCCCCAGCCCAGGTGTGGATTTGCTCGTCGAATTTCAGCCAGGTGATAAAGCCGATGACGGCAAGGGCGATGGCAATGGCGAGGACGGCTGGATGACTCGCCGTTGTTTTCCAGCTGCGTCGCGTTCCTTGCGCCATCGGTTCGTTGGCGAACCACTCTTTGATTTCACCCGGCACCGGTGTGCTCCGGACGAGCTTGGCAATGGCGCGATCAAAGCCCTGCTGCTGCGAAAACTCCTCGCTCTTTTTCGCGCGTGAGATCGCGGTCCGCATGCGGCGATCGGCGCTGCGGCCGTCGCTGATCGGCGCGCACTCAATTAGGGACTGCAGCCCGCGTTTCATTCGATCTGAGCCGGTGCGGTGGCGTTGAGCCAGGCTTGGAACTCACGACGGCCCGCCGCGAGCGCTGTACTCAACTCGTTCAGCTTCAATCCGGTGATGGCCAGGAGTTCGCGGTAGCTGAATTCATCGAGATAATACAGGGCAAGCACGCTTCGCTGCGGTTCGGGCGCGGCCGACATCCACACCGCGAGCTGCGCCGGCTCGAGCTGCGCGATTTGTTCGGGGGCCTGCTTCGAGATTTCCGCGGTCTGATTGGAGCTGATTTCCGGCTGCAAAGTTTTCGCCGCGGCAGCGAGACAACGCCAGCGGGCCTCTCGAAAAAACCAGTAGCGATCGGCCGGCGGCTCACCGTTGGCGGCAAGGAAAGCGGCCTCGCGCACGGTGTCCTGGAAAATTTGCCGCGACTGGGCTTCGTCCCCGGTCATGAAAAAGCAGAAGCGATAAAGTTGCGGGAGATTTCGCGCGGGCACGCCAGAGAATGGGAACGCAGGATTTTACGTCCTGCAAGTGTTGTCCACAAGTAACGGCCTACGCTGCGCTGCGCAGACGGCGGGCCACTTCTTCGGCATTTTCGCGGCTGTTGAATGCAGAGACGCGAAAGAAGCCTTCGCCTTTTAATCCGAAGCCGCTGCCCGGCGTGATGACAACGTTCAGCTCGCGCAACATCCAATCGAACGTCTGCCAGCTCGATTCGCCCATGCGCGTTTCGACCCAGATGTAAGGCGCGTGCGTGCCACCGTGCACGGCGAAACCCGCCTCGCGCGCAGCGTCACGCAAGATGCGTGCGTTGCCCATGTAGTGATCGATCAACGCGCGCACCTGTTTTTGGCCATCTTCGCTGTAGAGCGCTTCGGCCCCGCGTTGCACCGGGTAGCTGACACTGTTCGATTTCGTGCTCCAGCGCCGGTGCCAGAGTGGATGCAGCGGCAATTTTTTTCCGTTCACCGTTTTCGCCAGCGCGCTCTTCGGCATGACGGTGAATCCGCAGCGCACGCCGGTGAATCCGCCGGTCTTGGAAAAACTTCGAAACTCGACCGCGCACTGCTTCGCGCCGGGCAGCTCAAAGATCGAATGCGGAATCTCCGGCGAGCTGATGTAGGCCTCGTAGGCCGCGTCGAACAAGATCAGCGCATCGTGCTCGCGCGCGTACTCCACCCAGCCTTCCAGTTGCATGCGCGTCGCCACTGCGCCGGTGGGGTTATTCGGGAAACATAAGTAAACCAGATCGATGTGTTCGGTCGGAGGCTCCGGCACGAAGTTGTTTTCCGCCGTGCACGGGAGATAAACGATGCCTTCATAGCTGCCGTCAACGCGAACGGCGCCGGTGTGACCGGCCATCACGTTGGTATCGACATACACCGGATAAACCGGATCGGTGATCGCGACTTTGTTTTGCCGGCCGAGGATGTCGAGAATGTAACCGCAGTCGCACTTCGAGCCGTCAGAGACGAAGATCTCATCATCAGCGATATGGATGCCGCGCTCGCGGTAAGCGTGCTGCGCAATCTTACTGCGAAGGAACTCATAGCCTTGCTCCGGTCCGTAACCGCGAAACGTCTCGCGATGCCCCAACTCTTCCACCGCAGACTTCATCCCATCCACCGCCGCTCTCGGCAGAGGCTCGGTCACATCACCGATGCCGCAGCGAATAAGGCGCTTCGCCCCTTCTGGGGTTTGCGCGCAGAAATCGCGCACCCGCCGCGCGATCTCCGGGAACAAATAGCCCGCCTGAAGTTTGAGATAATTCTCGTTAAGGTAGGCCATAAAAGTTGCGCTCAGTTCCCATGCGCGGCGCCATTTTTTCCGGGTAGCGCACGCGTCCCGCATGCTGGTTTTGGCGTCCCGCCAAAACGATCTTTCGAGCAGCGTCACTCACCAGGAAAGTGCGCGAAAGCGGGACGCTTTCGCCAGCACGCGAGACGCGTGCGCTACCCAGAGATCCAACCTAGCCGTCGTAATTTTTCGCTACCTCGTCCCAGTTCACCACGTTCCACCACGCTTTGATGTAATCAGGACGACGATTCTGATAGTTGAGATAATAGGCGTGCTCCCAGACGTCGACTCCGAGGAGCGGCGTGTTGCCATCCATCAGCGGTGAATCCTGATTCGGCATGGAGATGACTTCGAGCTTGCCACCTTTGTTCCGGATCAGCCAGGCCCAGCCGCTGCCGAAACGTCCCGCGCCCGCAGCAGCGAAGTTCTCTTTAAACTGATCAAAACTGCCAAAGGACGACTTGATCTCGTCAGCAAGTTTGCCTTTCGGTTCGCCGCCTTTGCCCGGTCCCATGATCTTCCAAAAGAAGGAATGGTTGGCGTGCCCGCCGCCGTTGTTGCGCACGACGGTGCGGATGGTTTCCGGCACCGCGTTGAGATCGCGAATCAAATCTTCGACGGACTTACTTGCCAGGTCGGGATGATCTTTGAGGGCGTTGTTAACGTTCGTGATGTAGGTCTGGTGGTGCTTGGTGTGATGGATTTCCATCGTGCGCGCATCAATGTGCGGCTCGAGCGCGTCGTATGGGTAAGGAAGTTTAGGTAATTCGTAAGCCATGCGCTCAATCTTGGGCGCGAAAGGCGGCGCGTCAATTTTCATCCCGCGCTGGCATCTTCGTCATCCCAAGCGAAGCCGAGGGATCCCGTGGCGCTGCCCTACAGGTAACTTAGCGGGACCCCTCGACTCCGCTGCGCTCCGCTCGGGATGACGGAGGTGCTAGGCGCAGCGGAAGAAGCTCGGGGGATGTCCGACGCCGCGCCGATAATTCACATAAGTAGCCAGCGCGAGCAGCGGAAAGTTTTGCCGATACATATCGTACTTCAGATAGAACACTTTCGGGAAACCGGTGCCCGTGATTTCCGGTTCCCGCCAGGAGCCATCCGCTTGCTGGGTTGAAATCAGATAACGCAGACCGCGCTGCACACTTTGCCGATCCAGATCGCCGCATGCGCAAAGTCCCATCAGCGCCCACGCCGTTTGCGAAGCGGTGCTTGGGCCCTCGCCTTTGAGCGATGGATTATCGTAAGTGGCGCACGTTTCGCCCCAGCCGCCATCATCATTCTGGCAGCTCTCCAGCCAGTCGCGCCCGCGCAATATCCAATCCTGCGTCATGTCCTGGCCGATGGCGCGTAGCCCGCGTAAGACCTGCCAGGTTCCATAGATGTAATTCACACCCCAGCGACCGTACCATGAGCCATCGTCATCCTGGGTCGCGATGAGATAGCGCACCGCGCTTGCGACCGATGGATGATTTTTGTCGAAGTCGATGTAGCCGAAGAGCTCGAGCGTGCGCGCGGTCAGGTCACTGCAGGTCGGGTCGAGGATGGCGTTGTGATCGGCGAACGGCATGTTCTCGAGCCAGCCGTCGATCACGTCCTTATCGAAAGCGGCCCAGCCGCCGTCGCGACACTGGAAGCTGAGCTGCCAGGTGAGCGCGCGATTGAAGAGAGAATGAAAGCTCTCGGCCTCCTGCGGTTTGACGAGCCGGAGCGCCATTAACACCATGGCGGTGTCGTCCGTGTCCGGATAATAAACGTTGTTGTATTCGAAGGCCCAGCCACTCGCTTCCGCGTGCGGGTTATTCATGGCCCAATCGCCGCGCATGCGCACTTCCTTTTGCGTCAACCACTGCGCCGCCTTTCGCAGCGCCGGATTATCGGCAGACACACCGCTCTCCGCGAGGGCGATGATGTTGATCGCCGTGTCCCACACCGGCGAGAGACACGGCTGAATGCGGAAATCCTCCGCATCATCGACGAAGAGGCTTTCGAAATCTTTCTGCGCTTTTATTAACACCGGATGCGTTTTCGGATAACCGAGCGCGTGCAGTGCAATGAGCGCGTTGAGCATTGCCGGAAAAACCGTGGCCAGACCGTCGCTGCCTTCGCCGATGCGCTCGATCATCCAGCGCTCCGCTTCCTCGAGCGCACGCTGGCGCAACGGGTTCCACGGCGCGCGATGCAACACCTTGAGAACATCGTCGGCCCGCAGGAACAAATTGCGCCAGGTGAAGCGGCGTGCATCGCGTGGCAGGCGAAAATCCTTGTGCTCGGTGCCGAGCGGGTAAAGCTCGTGCAGCTGCAATTCGCCCGGCAGTTCGCGCGTGGGTTTGAAGTGATTGATAATCGCCAGCGGCACGAGCATGGCGCGGCTCCACGATGACATCTTGTAGATGTGGAACGGCGCCCACGTCGGCAGCAGAACCATCTCGACTGGAATCGTCGGCAGATATTTCCACGGGAACTGACCCAGGAGCGCGAGGTAAAGCTTGCTGAAAGTGTTCATCCGCGGGATACCGCCGAGCCGCAGAATGTTGGCGCGCGCTTCGCGCATAAACGGCAAATCGGGCGAGTAGCCAGCCAGCTTCAGCGCGAAGTAGGCTTTGACCGAGGCATTGATTTCGCTCGGCCCATCGAAGTAAATATTCCAGCCGCCATCGGGCAACTGCCGTTTGATGATGTGCTGGGCACATCGTTCCTGCAGCTCGCGATCAATGTCGCCGAGCCAATGCATGTAGACGACGTAATCGGAGCAAAGGGTGCTATCGACGAAGAGCTCGCCGCACCAGTGGCCGTCCGGCTTTTGCTGACGAAGCAGATTTTCCTGCGCGCGCGAGATCGCCGACGCGATCTGCGGATCGTCCGCGGAATAGGAGTGTGTGCGTTCAGGTCGCGCGCTTGGGAGCGAAACGACCTTCATAGCTGTCATTCTGAGCGCAGTGGAGCGAAGCGGAACGAAATCGAAGAATCTCTAATCGTTAACGTCGCGCAGAAAAAGTTAGAGATCCATCGACTCCGCTTCGCTTCGCTCAGGATGACAAAGTACGAGACGACCCGCTGCAATCTCACGAGGCCTTTGCTTGTATCTCGATGTTTTTGCCGGTGAGATGGCCGTTCCCGGAGCTCACGCCGTTGAAGACTGCGATCTCGCTGCCGCGGCCTTTGCTCTTCGGCCGTGCACCGAAGTTAAACTTGATCGTCTTCCACGTGTCACCGTGCTTGGCCTGCAACCCCAGGCTCGCCGTTGGCTCGTAACCGCAATGCGTCATGCAATTTTCGCAGCGCGGATCGCGCGCCACGCCGTCCACCACGCCGTATTTGTCCCAGTCGACCTGGGCAAGCAGCTCGGCGTAGCTGTTAAAATGGCCGGTGCCATTGGTGCCGACCGCATCGGTCATGAAATAACATGGCGCTTTCCAACCGCGCAGATTTCGCGTCGGAATCGCCCACGCTGAGCAGGTCAGCTCGCGATGGCCGGCGAGAAATTCAAAGTAAATCGGCGTGCCGAAAAAGGTGTAGCGATTCATCCAGTCATCCATGCGGGCGAACTTCTCCACCGTCGCTTTGCGCGTGAGGAAGAAATTCTCCGGCTGCAAATTCAGCCGCTGAATCATGTCGCGCTTGGCCGCGTCGTAGTCGTAACCGGGCGTGATGGTGTGGCCATCGACGCCGAGATCGCTCAGGAAATCGAACATCTGCTCGACTTCACCCATGTCGGTCTCTTTGTAGATGGTCGTGTTCGTCGCCACCTGATAGCCAAGGCGTTTCGCCATTTTGATGGCGAGAATACATTCCTTAAAGACACCTTCGCGCTCCACGATCAGGTCATGCGTTCGCTCCAGCCCATCGAGATGGACATTCCAATACATCCAACTTGATGGCGCGATCGTTTGCACCGGAATCTTCGCGTTCGGATCGCGCACCTTCTCTGCATCCTTGGCGCTAACTAATCCTTCAGCGACCAATTGATCCAGCTTGCGGTCGATTTCTGTCCGCCTTCCTCCTTCCGCCTTCCGCCTTTCCCCAGCCATCCATTCGCGCATTTTTTTGCGCATGAACATGGCGTTAGTACAGATGTAAACGATGCGCTTTTGCCCGAGCAATCCATTCACCAGCGCTTCGATGTGCGGGTAAATCAACGGCTCGCCGCCGCAGATCGAGACCATCGGTGCATTGCATTCCTGGGCCGCGCCGAGGCAATCCTCCAGCGGCATCATATCCTTGATCGAAGTGGAGTACTCGCGAATTCGGCCGCAGCCGGTGCAGGTGAGATTGCAGGTATGCAGCGGCTCGAGCTGCAAGACGGTGGCAAATTTTTGCGTTCCGCGAATCTTATGGCCGACGATGTACGCAGCGATCTTGCTCGTCAGCGCCAACGGGAACCTCATAGAAGGCGGATAGTAACTGGCTCCCCCTCAGTGTCAAACGCAGGCGCGGCTGCGCTTTGGGCAGGATCCCTCGACTTCGCTCGGGATGACCGAGTGCCTTACCGCACCTGCCAGCCGCGCCGGATCAGGCTGATCGCAATCGCTGCCAGCAGTAACGCGATCAATTTGGAAATGCCGCGCAGGCCTTGCCTTCCCATCAGGCGGGCGAAGCGGTCAGCGTTGCAGAGAGCGATCGCAACCAGTCCCAGGTTCACCAGCAGCGAAGCGATGGTGAAGACCAGACCGACGGCATCGACTAAAATCAGCAATGCCGTAAGCAGCGCCGGCCCTGCGATCAGCGGCATTCCAAGCGGCACGACTCCGAACTCATCGCCACCACCGCGATCCTGGGGAAAAAATCCGACGAGTTCGCGCACGGCCAGACAGAGCAGGATCAGTCCCCCCGCGACTTGGAAATCGGCCACGGTGATTCCGAGCGCGTTGAAAATAATCTTGCCGAGGAAAATGAAGCCGATCGCCACGAGCAAACCGGTAAAGATTCCAAGAAACGCCTGATGCTTGCGCGCTTCAGGCGAGCCGCCCGTGCCCAAGCCCATGAAGAGCGCGACGAGGCCGATGGGATCAATCGCGACAAAGAGCGGAATGAAAGCGAGGAAGAATTTCTCGGCGAGTTCGCGCACGGCGGCATTGTGCGTTGTAGAGGCGCTTGTGCCAAGCGCCGGTCGCAGCAGCTCGTGTGTCAGCAGCCGGCGTTTGGCACAAACGCCTCTACACTTGTCATCCCGAGCGGAGCGAAGCGAAGCCGAGGGACCCCGCGGCGTTACTTTCCAGGTATCATCGCGGGATCCCTCGGCTTCGCTCGGGATGACAGATAGGACGATGCGCTGTATTCGTTAACACTCCCGATGAAAATAGCCCTGCTTTTTTCCTTAGCCCTTTTCACCGCCACCGCCTTCGCCGCCGATCCGGAAACGGACCGCCTCAAACCAGCGCTCGATACGATCACGCCCGACGGCATGCTCGCGCACATCAAGACGCTCGCCTCCGATGAGTTCGAAGGCCGCGCGCCAGGATCCAAAGGCGAAGAACTTTCGATCAAATACATCAGCGATCAGTTCAAACAGGCCGGACTGAAGCCGGGAAATCCAGATGGCACTTACTTTCAGGAATTACCGCTGGCGGGAATCAAGAGCGAGCCGGCCGCGTCGTTCCTCGTGAATGGAAACACGATGCAGCTGAAATATCCGGATGATTACGTCGCTTCCTCAGCGCGATTACAGGAGGAGATCAAGGTCGATAACTCCGAGGTTGTCTTTGTCGGCTATGGCATCGTCGCGCCGGAGTATGGCTGGGATGATTACAAAGGCGTGGATGTTCGCGGCAAGACGATCCTAATGCTGATTAACGATCCGCCGATTCCCGATTCACACGATCCCTCGAAGCTTGATGAGACCATGTTCAAAGGAAAAGCGATGACCTACTACGGCCGTTGGACCTACAAATACGAAATCGCAGCCGAGAAAGGCGCAGCGGCCGCTGTCATCATTCACGAGACGGAAGCAGCGGCGTATCCGTACTCGGTCGTGAAAACGAGCTGGTCGAAGGAGAACTTCGAGCTCGATGCTCCGGATAAAAACGCGGGCGCAGTTTCGGTTCGCTCCTGGATCACGCTCGATGTCGCGAAGAAGTTGCTAGGGGATTGCGGCCAGGATTTCGACGCGTTGAAGAAGGCGGCGGTGAACAAGGATTTCCAGCCGGTGACATTGAGCGCGAAAGCGAGCTTCGACATCAAACAACAGGTTCGCTCGTTCAAATCGCACAATGTCATCGGCAAGCTCGAAGGCGGCGATGCGAAATTGCGCGATGAGTTCGTCATCTTCAGCGCGCATTGGGACCACCTCGGAAAACATCCCGAGATGGAGGGTGACCAGATTTTCAATGGCGCGGTCGACAACGCCTCCGGTGTCGCGGCCGGCATCTCGCTCGCCCGCGCCTCGACCAAACTCAATCCGCCGCCGAAACGAACGCTGCTCTTCCTCGCGACTACGGCGGAAGAAGCCGGGTTACTCGGCGCGAAATGGTACGCGCTGCATCCGCTCTATCCGCTGAACAAAACGCTGGCCGACATCAATATTGACAGCATGAACGTGTGGGGCAAAACGCGGGACGTGGATGACACCAGTTACGGCATGTCCAACCTGGATGACATGCTGGCGCGACGCGCCCAGGCACAAGGTCGCGCCTGCATCCCGAACCCGCGGGCGGAGAAGGGCAGCATTTATCGCGCGGATAATTTCGAATTCGCCAAAGTCGGTGTGCCTGCACTCTACATCGGCAAGAACGAGCATCTGCTCGCGCGCGCGCCTGACGCGCCCCTGCGCTCCGATGAATTCGACCTGAAAGATTATCACCAGGTCTCGGACGAAGTGAAACCCGACTGGGATTTATCCGGCGCGGTGCAGGACGTGCAGCTTCTTTTCGAAGTCGGCTACGAAATTGCCAATGGGAAAACGTGGCCGGAGTGGAAGCCGGGTAACGAATTCAAACCGAAGCGTGACGCGATGCTGAAGAAGTAGCAATTCGCAAGTGTATGCATTTTCCGGTCATCCCGAGCGAAGCCGAGGGATCCCGTGGCACCTACTGACACCTGACGCCGCGGGATCTCTCCACTTCGCTGCGCTCCGGTCGAGATGACGTGCTGCTTGATTCAGCTCGGGGATTCGGTGCTCCCGGTAACGGGTGTTTCATTGCCCGTCATCAGCGCCTGCATCGGCGCGGTCATTTTGTTTTTCGGCAGAAAGCTTTTCTGGCTTTGTGTGGCGGCCCTCGGTTTCGCTGCGGGCGTGCAACTGGCGGCGCACCTGGTGCATGAGCCAACGCCTCTGCTTCAGCTCACCTTGGCCCTCCTCCTCGGGTTCATCGGTGCACTGCTCTCACTGTTCCTGCAAAGGATCGCGGTCGCGCTCGCTGGTTTTCTTGCCGGCGGACGTCTGGCCGTCGGTCTACTGGCAACGTTCCTGGTCGATTACGCCGCACATTACTGGCTGGCATTTCTGCTCGGCGGGATCATCGGCGCACTCGCTCTTTTGTTTGTCTTCAACTGGGCGCTCATTCTCGTTTCGTCACTCATCGGCGCACATCTCATCGCGGCCGCGGTCACATTACCGCCGACCGGTCATGCGCTTCTTTTCGGCGGCCTCGCCATTTGCGGCGTCATTGTGCAGTCGATGACATTGCGCCGGGCCGGCCCGCGAACGGTTGCACCCACGAGTTAGCGGAACTCACGCAAGAGGCGATTGTCATTGCCCGAGCTCGCGGCAAATTAGGGCGTGGCCGCATACGTCATCGTCGATCTTGAGATCACCGACCCGCCGAACTACGCGGAATACAAGAAAGTGGCGGGCGCGACGGTGGAGAAATACGGCGGCAAGTATCTTGTGCGCGGCGGCGCCTGTGAAACACTGGAAGGCGATTGGCGGCCGCAACGCATCGTCGTGCTCGAGTTTGCGAACAGCGAGCAAGCTAAAGCATGGCTTAATTCGCCGGAATATGCAGAGCCGCGCAAAGTGCGACATCGCACGGCAAAGGCGCGGATGATCGTGGTAGAAGGCGTGTAGTTGTGCCCTGGGTTGTAGCTGCCGTCCGTCCTCCGCGGCAGAAACGCGTTAACGATTGACAATATGCAACGCCCGCTTCTCCACCGCCAGCGCCGCTTCTTTCACCGCTTCGCTGAGCGTAGGATGAGCATGACATGTCCGCCCCAGGTCTTCGCTGCTGCCGCCGAATTCGATGACCGAAGTCGCTTCCGCGATCAACTCGGAGGCGGCGTGCTGCAACACGTGGGCGCCAAGAATACGGTCAGTCTGCGCATCAGCGATAAACTTGACCATACCTTCCGCATCTTCGTTAGCTAAAGCGCGCCCGTTGGCACGGAAAGGGAACTTGCCGATGCGCACATTCAAACCTTTCTCCTTAGCTTGGTCTTCCATCATTCCTACTCCAGCCAGTTCCGGATTGGTGTAGATCACCCCCGGGATAGCATCGTAGTTAACGTGGCCTGGTTTACCGGCGATGGTCTCCACACAGGCAATCCCTTCCTCTTCCGCCTTATGCGCCAGCATCGGGCCAGCTATGACATCGCCGATGGCGAAGATGCCTTCGATATTTGTGCGGAAGTTCTTACCTACTTTTATCCGTTTGCGCTCATCCAATTCTACTCCGACTGCCTGGTCAACTACTCCATTCGCAAACGGGCGCCTTCCTACGGAGACAAGAATCTTGTCAGCTTCAAAACTCAACTCCTTGTCACCTTTCGTAGCGGAAGCAACCGCGCGGCCATTTTCCACCTTCACTGCGGTGACCTTGGTCTCGAGATGGAACGTCATACCCTGGGCGGTGAGAGCGCACTGAAGCAAGTTGGATAACTCGAGATCAAAACCGAGAGCGATCCGCGGGAGAAACTCGAGCACCGTCACCTCCGAGCCGAGGCGGTTCCAGACCGAGCCAAGCTCCAGACCAATTGCGCCCGCGCCGATAACAAGAAGCTTCTTTGGCGTTTCCGAAAAGGAAAGCGCCTCGGTGCTGCTGACAATGGTTTCCCCATCAAAGCGGGCGAAAGGCAACTCCACCGGCACACTGCCACTGGCGATAATGATGTTCGCCGTCTCAATGGTCTGAGCTTCGCCGCCCGCTGCCGTAACTGATACTTTTCCCGGCGCAGTGATCTTACCCGTTCCTTCAAAGACGGTGACCTTGTTCGTCTTCATTAATTGGCGCACTCCGCCGGTAAGCGTCTTCACTACCTTGTCCTTGCGTGAAAGCATGGCCGGCAGATCGACGCGTGGATTTTCGATCAGGATTCCGTGTTTCCCCGCTTCCTTTTTTGCAAAATGGTAATGGTCACTTGAAGTAAGCAACGCTTTACTCGGAATACACCCGATCCGAAGACAGGTGCCGCCCAGTTCCTTTTCCTTTTCGACAATAGCGGTCTTAAGTCCGAGCTGACCGGCGCGAATAGCAGCGATATAGCCGCCCGGACCGGAGCCGATGATTACAACGTCGAACTTATCCATAGCTGGTTGTATTCCGAGCGCCGCGAATCGAAAAATCCCGTTATGTAACCTTGAAGGCAACGCCGCGGGATCCCTCGACTTCGCTGCGCTTCGCTCGGGATGACGAGCGCGCGCATTAGAAATCGATGGGGAGCGTCTTAGGGTTCTCGACTCCTTCCTTCACTTTGATGAGAAATGTGACGGCTTCTTTGCCGTCGACGGCACGATGATCGTAGCTCAGTGCGAGATACATCATGGGGCGAACTACCACCGCGCCGTTCACCGCAATTGGCCGCTCAAGGATTTTATGCATGCCGAGAATACCGCTTTGCGGCGGATTCAAAATAGGCGTGCTCAGG
This sequence comes from Chthoniobacterales bacterium, assembly GCA_038200165.1. Lineage (GTDB taxonomy): Bacteria > Verrucomicrobiota > Verrucomicrobiia > Chthoniobacterales > UBA10450 > AV69. The sequence continues at coordinate 32,850 of JBBPYF010000086.1, forward strand.
AGTGAACCATAGATGCCGCCGTTAGAGATGGTGAAGGTGCCGCCTTGCAGCTCTTCAATCTTCAATTTGCCGTCGCGCGCTTTCTTGGCGAAATCGGCGATGTCCCGCTCGAGATCGGCGAACGATTTCCGGTCGGCATCACGCACCACCGGCACGACCAGGCCGCGCTCAGTCCCGACGGCAACACCGATATCGTAGAAGTTATTCTGCACAAACTCATCGCCCTCGATGCGGCCATTGATGGAAGGCACTGTTTTGAGCGCGGCGACCGTGGCCCTGATGAAGAACGACATGAACCCAAGTTTGATGCCGTGCTTTTGGGTGAAACCCTCCTGCACATGCGCGCGCAAGGCCTGCACTTCGCTCATATCGCATTCATTGAACGTGGTCAGAATGGCCGCGGTCTGCTGCGCCATGACGAGCTGTTGCGCGATTTTGCGACGCAACGGCGACATGCGTTTTCGCGTGACGCGACCGTCCTTGGAGACAGGAGCTAACGAGTCGTGGACTTCGGCAGGTTGCTCCTCCGCTGGCTGTGATGGCTTCTCCCGATTTTGTGCCGCAGCCAAAGCATCGCCTTTGGTTACCCGTCCGCCTTTTCCCGAGCCCGAAATTTGCGATGCATCAAGTTTCTCCTCTTCCACAATCCGGCGAACGGCCGGAGAAAGCGGCGGCTCCTCCGCTTTTTTCTGCTCGGGCGTGGCCGGCGCTGTAGCTGTAAGGGAAGCAGTTTGCTTCCCGTTTGCCGGCGCCGCATCATCGATCTCAGCGACGACTTCGCCGATTTTTACTTCCTGGCCCTCCGCTACTCTCGTCTGAAGCACGCCATCAGCGTTAGCCACGATCTCTGTCGAGACCTTGTCAGTCTCGAGGGTGAAGAGCGGCTCACCCTTGCGGACACGCTCGCCCGATTTCTTGTGCCAGACGGAAACGACGCCGCTGGCGATCGACTCGCCCACCGCTGGAATTTTCACCTCCACGCTCATGCGCGGGCTAACTAAGCGCAAGACTTTGGCGTGGTCGACAAGATTAACTGGCGGCGGCGAAACCATGCTATTTCACCGCGGCCTTATGTGGAAATCTCCGCTTGCGCCGCTGGGGAATTGTTCTTAATTAGGCGCTCCCTCCGCGCCGGTGTCGGCGCAAATTTCTTTTATGGCCAAGTCCAAGCACAAAGTTTCGCCGCCCAAACCCGCCAAAAAGATGGCGGTGCGCAAGCCTGCCGCGAAGAAAGCAGCGCCGCCGGCAAAGAAGGTAACTCGGGCACGACCGGGCAAAGCGCGGTCTGGCCCCGGGCGTGAGTCGGCCATGATCCTGGCGAATAATCATCGGCAGCGGAAGCTGGATCCGTTTGTGCGCGCGCAAAAGGAGAAGCTGCTGCAATTACGCGACGCCATGGTGGACTCGATGGCTGGCGTGGCGCAGGACACGTTGCGCTCGCGCGCGGAAGGGAGCGAGGCCTCGGCCTTCGGGATGCATCAGGCGGACGCGGGCTCCGATGCGTACGATCGCGATTTTGCGCTGAGTTTGCTTTCACAGGAACAGGATGCGCTTTATGAAATCGATCAGGCGTTGAAACGGATCGAGCTTGGCACTTACGGCGTCTGCGAGATGTCCGGGAAACCCATTCCGCGGGCGCGGCTCGAGGCGATTCCATTCGCGCGTTTTACCGTCGAATGCCAATCGCAGCTGGAGAAGCAGAGCAAAGCGTCGCGGGTGCGGCAATCGGTCACATCGCTCTTCGGGCTGACCGAAGACGAGGCGCCGGAGACGGAAGAAGAAGAGACCGCGACGCCGCCGGCAGAAAAGGAATAATGCCGCAGGAGATCGTCACACTTGAGTGCACGGAAGCGAAGGCGCTGGGCAAACCGGCTTCGCGTTACATGACGAGGCGAAATAAAAAGAGCCCGCGCACGCCGAACCGGCTGGAGAAGAAAAAATACAATCCGTTCCTGAAGCGGCACACGCTGCACCGCGAAACGCGCTGACATTTCATGCAACCAAAAACACCGAAGCGCCGCTCTGCTTTTCGCCGGGCCAACCGCACGATGCCACGCCGGCGGATCGACATCGCGCTCGAGGCGATCGATTACAAGAATCCTGATCTGCTGAAGAAGTTCGTGACGGAGAGTGGCAAGATTCTGCCGCGACGGATCACCGGCATGCCGGCGCATTTGCATCGCAAGATCACGCGCGAAATCAAACGCAGCCGTTCCGTGCTGCTGATGAAGTAGCCGCGGCAGCGTTTAACAAGTCCGAGACGCGGTCGATCTCGGCCGTCGTATTGTAGAAATGCGGGCTTATCCGGAGCCACGCTCGATCGCTGCGGTCGCGCCGCAGTGAGGCGACAACGTTGTTCTTCGTCAGTATTTGCATGAGCGCTTCGGTCGGAACGCGCGGATGGCGAAATGTGAGAATGCCGGAGCGGTTTTTCTCTTGCGCGAGACTGAGAAACTCGAACCCTGATTGGGCAATCTGTTCCCGGAGCGCGTTTGTCAGCTGCAAAATCCTGCCCCCGATTCTGCCAAGTCCCACTTCAGCTAAAAGCGAGACCGCTGCGCCCAGGCCGGCCAGCGGCACATAATTGTAACCGCCGGGCTCAAACTTCTGGCCGCCGGTCGCGAACTCGATTTGCGATTGCGCGATGAAGTTCGGCGCCTGCACGTTCCAGCCGCCGATCACACTGGGCCAGAGCAGATCGCGTCTGCTGTTTTTCACAAAAAGAATGCCGGCGCCGGAAGGACCGAGCATCCATTTCTGCGCACCGGCGCTGAGGAAATCGACGTGCGGGAGCGGGATCGAAAACGCGCCGAGCGTCTGGATTCCGTCCACGCAAAAGAGCGCGCCGCGTTCGTGGCAAAGCGAGCCGATGGCATCGATGTCGATGCGATAGCCGCTGCAGTAATTCGCGCTGGCCAGCGCGACGAGCTTCGTGCGCTTGCTCAAGACCCGCTCAACAACTTCGGGTGTGATTTCGCCGATCCTCGCTGGCTCAACAAAAACGATCTTCACGCCGCGACGCCGCAGCGCCAGCCACGGGTAAACGTTCGCCGGATACTCATCGAAATAACAGACGATCTCGTCACCCGTGTTCCATTCCAGGCCGTTGGCGATGACGCTCAGACCGCTCGAAGTGGGCCCGGTCAGTGAAACTTCATCAGCGCGCGCACCCATGAATTTTGCGATGGCGTCGCGAGTGGCGGCGATGAAGGCGAGCGATTCGTCAAACAATTTCGCATTGCACGATGCATTCTCGACCGCTGCGTGCATCGCTTCAGCGACGCGGCGCGGCAGCGGCGCATCGGCAGCATGAGCGAAATAAATCTTGTTCGCGCAGATCGAGAACTCGCGCCGGCGAAGTTCCTCGTTCCCCTCGAGCTGGGCGATCACGTTTTCTTTCGCGTCCGTTCGCCCTGCTCGATCAGTTTCCAAAACTCGCCCGTCTGCTTCAGTTGCTCGTCTTCTCCGGTCGGGAGCTTGGTGCGATAAAGAAAGTCGCGCACCGTGTTCTTGTGAAGCACGCGATGGACGGTGATGCCTTCGGGCGTGCGGGCGAAGTAAATGCGGTAATCCTTCGCGCGATAGCGGTAGAGCTTTTTCCCTTCCCGCTCGAGCACGCCGAAGCGGCTGTGGTCGAGATGATCGAGGTCCTCGGGCAGAATTTGGAATTCAGCGAGCAAATCGAGCTGCAGCTTTTTCGGCAGCGCGGCCATCTCAGCAGCGCTTAGCTCATTGAAAATGATTTGGAACATGTGCGCTCAAAGGTAAACACGCCGCACCCGCGCGCCAACGCGCGTGGTGATTTCCCATGTGATGGTGCCGGCGCGCTCGGCCAGTTCCGCGCACGGAATTTCTTCCGCGCCTTGTCTTCCCATGAGCACGACCTCGTCACCGACCTGAACGCCGGGAACTTCCGAAACGTCGGTCATCATCAAATCCATCGTGACCCGGCCGAGCAGCGGACAACGCCGGCCGTGCACGAGCACTGAGGCGCTGGTGTTGGAAAGATGACGCGGGTAGCCATCGGCGTAACCGGCCGCGAGAGTGGCGACGCCCATCGGCCGCGGTGTGAGAAAGGTGCGGCCATAACTGATGCCATGGCCCGCCGGCATATCGCGGATGAGCGCGATGCGCGTTTTCCATGTCATGGCAGGGCGGAGCTCGCGCTGGAAGTCCGGCAAAGGCGAGATGCCGTAAAGGAGGATGCCGGGACGCACGATGTCGAACGGCTCCTGCCCGAATGCGAGCAGTCCCGCCGTCTGCAAAGCGTGCACTTTGTAATTGCCCGGAACTTCGCGGCGCAAGTCGTGCACAAGATTGGCGAAATCGCGCAACTGCTCGTGTGTGAAAGTTGCGTCTTCATTCGAGACGGGCAGGTGAGTTGAGACGCTGTGGATGGTGATATTGGACAGAGCAGTGACCCGCCGAAAGAGCGCGAGCGCTTCACCAGCAATGCTGCCCATTCGCCCCATGCCGGTGTCGATTTTGAAGTTAATCGCGACGCCGTTCGCCGGCGCGATGCGGCAGAAATGCTCCGCTTCTTCCCACCTCGAGATCGATGGAATGAAGCCTCCTCCGGCGATGGCGGCTCGTTCATCGGGCAATGCCGGACCCAGAATGATGATGGGGTTCGGAACAGCTCGGCGCAAACTCATCGCCTCTTCCACGTTGGCGACGCCGAAGTAGTCGACGTCATTGGCCAGTGCTTCCGCGCATCCGACGAGGCCGTGGCCGTAGCCGTTCGCTTTGACGACGGCGATAATTTCAACCCGTGATCCGACCTTCTCCCGAATGAGCGCGGCGTTGTGACGCAAAGCGCTCCTATCAATCTCGACCCAGCAGCGATGGTGAGGCGGTGTCATTGATTTGCTGCCCACGCGGAGGTGATGTGCGGGGCGCGAAGATAAATCGGCTCCAGCGGCGTGCGCGCAAGATTTTCGTTGCGCGAAGAACGAGTGGCCAGCAACTCGGCGTGCGGGAAACGCAGCGACACACCGGCGAATTGCGGCAGGTGATCTGACGTGTAGACGGGCAGCGTTGTTTGGCAGAGGCGTCGGGACATTTCATCCGGCGGCAGCAACTCGATGTCACCGGCGATTTCGCCGTGGATGATGCGCGCGAAGAAGAACGAGGCGCGTTTGACATCGCCAATAACGGCGAACTCATCCTCAGGGGTGATCGCGCAGATGGAAGGTGCGCCGGAGAGCTGCGCGGCGCCGGTCATTTGCAAACCGATGGCGGCAGAAATGGCGATGCGCGTGCCGGTGTAGGAGCCGGGGCCGAGTCCTACGACGATCCTTTGCGGTGGCCCGTACGCGCGCACAATCTCGTCGAGGGCGCGGAAAAACGGTGCGGAGTTGCGGCGATCGTTGGGCCATTCCTGCTGCGCCACGAGCTCACCATCGCTCATTGCCGCGATGCTGCCCTGCCGGGTGGAGAGATCGAAGGCGAGAATTTTCATTTAATGGAACCCTCACCTTAATCCTCTCCCTGAGAGAGAGGAGACTGCGGCGAGGCGTGGTCGATATGCCGCACGTTGCCCGATTTGATTTCGAAGTTAACCCAGTACGTTTGCGGCGGGAGCGCGTCCGGGAATTTATCAGCCCATTCAATCACGCTTACGCCTTTGCCAAAAATGTATTCGTCAAAATCGAGTAATCGCAGGGCGGCGACTTCCTCGAGTCGGTAAAAGTCGAAATGGTAGAGCGGCAATTGCCCGCCGGAATATTCGTGCACGAGTGTGAAGGTGGGACTGGTGACGACATCGCCGCTGCCGAGTCCACGCGCGATACCCTTGACGAATTGCGTCTTGCCCGCGCCCAAATCTCCGCTGAGCGCGAGCACAGCGCCGGGGTGAAGCTCGCCCGCGAGCCGTGCGCCAGCTTCCTCCGTTTCAGCCGCGCTTTTGGAAATGAACATAGCCGCGGAACGAAGGCGGAAGGCGGAAAATGCCAGTCCGGCTCGGA
>JBBPYF010000087.1:0-8659 GCA_038200165.1 Chthoniobacterales bacterium
CAACAAGATCGCCGCCGTCGTTGCCGTGACGTTGCACGACGTGCTCCTGCCGGTCATGCCCGCGATTTATTTTTGGCAGTACAAGATCGGCATGCGCGTCTTGCACGGCCGACCGGCGCGCCGCGTCGCGTTTCATCATTTGGTGTGGGCCGATTTCACGAATTGGGGAGCTTTCGTCCGCGTGGGCTGGCCGCTCCTGCTCGGCTCGCTCTTTCTTGCGGTACCGTGTGCGCTCATCACTTACGTCGTTATGCGGCTGCTGGTGAGCCGCGCGCGCAGCCATCGGGCGCGGAGTGTGACCTGAGGTTTACGCGCCCCGCGGCACGAGAGTTGCATTAATAAACCGCGTCCGGCTTTTGTTGGGACGCGCCGCCGTAACCTATGAAAATTTCCTGCTCCCTCGTTCTCTCGAGCTTTTTGCTTTGCTCCTGCGCTGACATGCACGTGACGAACAGTCGCGTTGGCGGTGGCAGTGCGGCGGTTGCGTCTGACGCGAAGGATTTCGGCTCCGGCGTGCACATGATCACCGCCAACTGCGGCATAGGCGCCTCCGATCCGCGCGCGATATACATCCGGCCGTTCTGCATCGACACCGCCACGTTCACGGGTGATGAAGCCCAGACCGATGGCGAGCTGCCCATTCGCAAAGCATTGACACCGGTCGAGTTCACCGAGGATTTAAAGGAACAACTCGAGAAAATCGCGCCGGCGCGAATTCTCAAACCGCACGAATCAGCGCGGCTGGGTTGGCTGGTCGACGGCCACTTTGAAGTGGTTGACGGTGGCAGCCCTGCCGGGCGCTATTTCCTCGGGCAATTGGGCATTGGTCGCTCCATTCTCGCGCTGCACGTCCGCGTGACTGATGTAAAGAGCGGCAGCGTTGTTTACGAATTTGACATGGCGGGCGGGAGCAAACTCCAGGGCCGGCTGGGCACGGTTCGCGCCAGCGGCTTGGGCCGCGCCACGCATTTCGATCTACAGAACGCTGCCGAGCGCGTTTATCTCACGCTCAGCGCGAATCCGTATCGCTACGGCGCGCGCACCAGCGTCAGTCTCCCGGAGTGACCCGCCGCGCGCTTGCGCATTTGTAAAGCCGTGCGTGTTTTCTAAGATTGCCTCTCTTCGACCCATGAACTTCTCGCGCAAACTCCCAACTCTCTTCGCGCTGATGCTGCTGGCACAGAGCGCGCTTGCCGCCGCACCGTCGTATCTCGTCATCGATTCGCAGACCGGACATGTCTTGATCGAACAAGGTGCCCGGGACAAGCGACAGGTGGGCAGCCTTACGAAAATCGCCACCGCCTGCGTCGTTCTCGATTGGGCGGAGAAGAAAGGCGGCGATCTCAACCAACTCGCCACCATCGCTGAGCCGGATTTTGCCGGCGTGGAAAGGAATGAAATCGGCTGGCAGACCGGCGACACCGCATCGTTGCGCGACCTGCTTTATGCCGCGCTCGTGCAATCCGATAACATCGCGGCCAACGCCCTCGCTCGCACCGTCGGCGAAACATTAACTTCAGTCGTGGCGCCCAACGCTAAAGCCACACCGACAGCTGTGTTCGTCGGCCAGATGAACGCGCTGGCGAAGAGCTTGCAAATGGAACGCACCCGCTTCGCCAACCCCACCGGCTACGATCAGCGCGAACGCCCGATGCCCTTCTCGACTGCGCTCGATTTCGCCCGACTCACTCGCTACGCCATGAACAAGGCCAGCTTTCGCTTTTACGTTTCCCAGCGCGAACGCGACATCGCATTTCAGCGCGCCGGGAAAACAATGCATTACCTGCTGCGCACAACCAACGATCTGCTCGGCACCAATGGCATCGATGGTGTGAAAACCGGCCAGACTGCCCGCGCCGGCGAATGTCTCATTCTCTCCGCCAATCGCGAGAATGAAGTCATCAAAAATGGCGAGAACGCGACGATTTTTCGGCGGCACCTCATCGTCATCGTCCTCGGCAGCGCTGATCGCTTCGGTGATGGCGACCGTCTCGTCCGGCAAGGCTGGCAGCTTTATGATCAATGGGCCGCGGCCGGCCGCCTGGTTGACCCGAAGAGGACTCTGTAGGAGCAGTCTGCTCACCTAAACAAACGTTGTCATTCTGAGTGGAGCGAAGCGGAGTCGAAAAATCCCGTTGCATACCTGACCCTTCTGCCACGGGGTTCCTCGACTCCGCTCGCAATGACAGCCTCGAGTTTATGAGAACGCGGATCGGAATTCTGACCAGCGGCGGTGATTGTCCAGGCCTGAATGCGGTTCTGCGCGGCGCTGCCCTCGCCGCGGAGAAGCTTGGCTGGGAAGTGCTCGGCTTTCGCGATGGTTTTGAGGGGTTGCTGCCGCCCGGTGATTGGATGGCGCTCGATCGCAAATGCACGGAAAATATCATGGCGCTGGGCGGCACCCTCATCGGCACCACGAATCGCGGCCATTTCGTTTCCAAAATAGCCGGCGGCGACCGCACCATCGTCGCTGAAGATGTCATTAAAAAAGCGCGCAGCGTTTTGCTTAAGGCGCGCGTCGACGCACTCATTATTGTCGGCGGCGATGGTTCGATGACCACCGCGCTTCAGTTGCAGGAGGCTGGGATCAATTGCGTCGGTGTTCCCAAAACCATCGACAACGATCTGGAAGCCACCGCCATGACTTTCGGTTTCGATTCCGCCGTCGACGCCGTAATGGATGCGCTTGATCGCTTGCACACGACCGCGACGAGTCACAAACGCGCCATGGTCGTGGAAGTGATGGGCCGGCACGCGGGCTGGATCGCCCTGCATGGCGGCATCGCTGGTGGCGCCGACATCATTTTGATCCCGGAGATTCCGTTCGATTTCGACAAAGTCGCCGCTGCCGTTCGCGCGCGTGACGCCGCGGGCGATCTCAGCTCACTCGTCGTCGTGGCCGAAGGCGCGCGGCCGCGCGATGGCCAGCAGGTGAAACGCGAGATGCAGGAAGGCGAGTTCCGTCTCGGCGGCATCGGTGACATCGTCGCCCGCGAAATCGCGGCGCGCACGGGCAAGGAGACGCGCACCTGTGTCCTCGGACATCTGCAACGCGGCGGCGCACCGACCACTCTCGATCGCATCCTCGGCACCCGCTTCGGCGTCAAAGCAGTCCAGCTCGTGAACGAAGGCCATTTCGGTTCAATGGTGAGCTATCAAAATTATCAGGTGCGTCACGTCCCGATCGCCGATGCCGTCAATCGCTTGCGCCTCGTTCCGCCGAACGGCGAAATGGTGCAGACCGCGCGCGACGTCGAAATCACCTTTGGTGATTAGGCCTACACGGAGTCCACAACGGACACAAAGGAATCAAGGATGGTGAACTTTGTGCCCTTTGTGGCCGTTGTGTGAGGAAGCTGACCTGATCAGCGCGAGCTCAACGCAAACTCCTCATCCACCAGCGGCACATAATCATCGCTTTCGATGAGGCCATCGCGCAGATGCACGGTGCGTCTGGCATGCCGCGCGATGTCCGACTCATGCGTGACCAGGATGATGGTATTCCCGCGCTGATAAAGGATCTCGAGCAGCGCCATGATCTCCTCGCCGGTCTTTGAATCAAGGTTGCCCGTCGGCTCATCCGCCAGAATAATCGACGGATTGTTCACCAGCGCGCGCGCGATCGCCACGCGCTGACGTTGTCCACCGGAAAGCTCATTGGGCTTGTGCTGCATGCGATCGCCCAGGCCCACCTCGCGCAACGCATTCGTCGCCATCTCCTCACGCGTATCGGGATCAATCCCGGCGTAGATCAGCGGCAGCTCGACATTGCGCAGGCTGGTGGAGCGGGGGAGCAGGTTGAAAGTTTGAAACACGAATCCAATCTCGCGATTCCGAATCTCGGCGAGCTCATCGTCATTCATTTCGGCAACGTTGCGACCGTTGAACTCATAGCGGCCGGAGGTCGGCGTATCGAGGCAGCCGACCATGTTCATGAGCGTCGATTTCCCGCTGCCGCTCGGTCCCATGACGGCGATGTACTCGTTGCGATGAATGCGCAGCGATACGCCGCGTAATGCGTGCACGATCTCTTCGCCCATGATGTAGCGTTTGGTGATGTTCTCAATCTCAATCACCACCGGGCCGTGCGCTCGAATGGAACCTGCAGTCACGTGGAAGAATGTGAATGGCGATCAGTGATCGGTGAATCGTTCTTGCCGGGCGTTTCTCTTACCCGTTCACCTCTCACTTCTTCGCCGGCTCTTTCTCCATCGTGACTTTGGCGCCGTCCTTTAACTTGCGGCTGATGGCGCTGTAGCTCCCGGAGATCACTTCATCGCCTGGCGTCACCCCGCTCTTGATCTCGATGTAAGTGTCATCGGCAATTCCCGTTGCCACTTTCACCTGCTTGGCCGTGTTGCCGGTCTTCTTGAACACAACCTTGGAAATCTTCTCTCGCTCCTCGCGTTGGGTCTTTTTCTCCTGCTGCGTGTTCACCACTTCCGCTGCATTGTCGCCCTTGTTCTGCGCGTCCTGAATTTGTTTGCGACGCTCGATTTCCTCCGGACTGAGATTCACATCGCCGGTGCGAATCGTCACCGCCTGCAACGGCACCGCCACCACGTCATGTGCGATATTGGTCTCGATCTCGGCCGTGCAGCTTAACCCAGGCCGCAGCAACACGCCTTCCGTCTCCAGGTTGATTTTGACCTCGAAATTCGTCACCTCTTCCTGCGTGCCAGCGCCCGTCGTCTTCCCCGTGTTCGCAATCTGCGCGACTGTGCCGTTGAACTTGCGTTCGCCATACGCGTCGATCGTCACGTGCGTCTTGTCGCCGAGTTTTACGTTCACCACATCGTTCTCGTTCACATCCACCACGCCCTGCATTTTTCGCAAATCAGCCACCCGCATCAGTTCGGTGCCGGCAAACTGATTCGTCGCCACCACGCGCTCGCCCAGTTTGCTGTTCAGCACCGTCACCGTCCCGTCGATGGGCGAATAGATTGACGTTTTCGCCAGCGCATCGCGCGCCTGGCTCGAGCTCGCCTGCGCCTGCTCGATCTGATGCACCGAGCTTTCGAACGTGTTCTTCGCCACGTCGAAGGCCGCTTGCGCCGTATTGTATTCTGCCGCCGAAATCATTTTCTTGTTAAACAAATCCTCCGCCCGTTTCAGATCCTGTTCCGCCTTGGTCATGGAAGCTTTTTGCTGCAAATTCGTCGCCTTCGCCGTGCTGATCGCCGCCTCCTGCTGCTCCACCAGCGCCTTGTAAGAATCTGGCTTTATCCGCACGAGCAGGTCGCCCTTCTTCACTGGCGCGCCATCAGTTACTGGCAGCTCGATGATCTCGCCCGCGACTTCCGGCGAAATTTTCACTTCCGTCTCCGGCTGCACTTTTCCGGTGGCGGAAACGAGCTGCACGATCGTGCGCGTGGTGGCCTTTTCCGTCGTCACCGCGATCGGCTTCTCGCGCTTACTCGAAATGATCGCGCCGATGATGCAGAGCAACAGAAGCGCGCCGATGCCGATGAGAATGTAACGCCGCCGCCGCGACTTCCGTTTTCGCGGCGTCGCTGTTGGCGCGGGTGTTGTCACCGGCGCCTCAGCGGCTTTCACCTTGTCGCTCGGTGCGGACGTGATGCTGGGCTGCATTGAATTCGAACGCGGACAATTAGCCGTTCGTTAGCCTCTTGAAAAGCAAAACTCGTTCACCGCGACCCGTCATCCCGAGCGAAGCGCAGCGGAGTCGAGGGATCCCGCTGCGCCACCGTGAAACTTCCGCTGCTAACTCGTGCTTCGACTTGCTCGATCGCCCACGCCGCATGCTCCGCAATCAGCGGCTCGGAATCGGCCGCCGCTTCTCGCAACGCCGGCAAATCATCCGCCGTTCCGACGTTGCCGAGAGCGACGCAAACGTTGCGCAAGAGGCCGCGACGTTTTGTCCGGCGAATGGGCGAATGGCGGAATAGCTCGCGAAACCTCCCCTCGTCGAGCAGTAGATAATCGCGCAGCCGCATTGCTGCGATTTCCGGCTTCATCTGAAACGCCGTTTCGCGTGAAGCGCGCGCGAAACGATTCCACGGACAGACCGCGAGACAATCATCGCAGCCATAGATGCGGTCACCAATCAGCGGCCGCAGTTCGAGCGGAATCGAGCCTTTCAGTTCGATGGTGAGATACGAAATGCAGCGGCGCGCTTCGAGCCGGTGCGGAGTGAGCGCGCCGGTCGGGCAGGCATCGATGCAGCGCATGCAAGTGCCGCAGCGATTCGGCTGCGGCGCGTCCGGCGCGAACTCGAGGGTCGTTAGAATCTCGGCCAGGAAAAACCAGGTGCCGAGTTCGCGATTGAGCAGCATCGTGCTTTTGCCCTGCCAGCCCGCGCCGGCGGCGGCGGCATGGTCGCGCTCCAGGACGGGTCCGGTGTCGACATAACATTTCTGCACGCCACCATGCTTACGCAGAAATTCATCCAGCATCGTGAGCTTCCTCGCAATCAGCGGATGGTAATCCTCCCCCCATGCATACCGCGCGACGCGTCCTGTAGCGGTGGTCTGTGACCGCCGAACGCCTTGGAAATAATTTAGTGCCAGCACGATCACCGATCGTGCGCCGGGCAGCACATTGGCCGGATCACAACGCCGCTCCGCATTCCGCTCCATCCAATTCATCTCACCGGCATGGCCGTTCTCCAGCCAATCGCGAAACGCGCGCGCATGTTCCGGCTCATTGGCGCGCGCAAAGCGGCAAAGATCAAATCCCAGCTCACGCGTGCGCGTCAGGAGTTGCTCGCGTAATTCCCTGTTCATTCCTGTGATAAAATCGCATCAGCCACTTCTATGACGCTGCGACCCGAAGTATCGACCCGATCATCCGACGCCGCCTCGTAAAGTGGCAGTCGCTCCCGCAAAAGGGCGGAAAATTTCTCCCGCGGATTTGTTGTTCGCAGGAGCGGCCGCGTACTGCGACGCGAAGCTCGTCGCCAAAGCGTCTCCTCATCGGCATCGAGCCAGACCGTCCGCCCACAAGCCCGCAGCAGCTGCACATTTTCCTCTCGCAGAACAATACCGCCGCCCGTCACCACGATGGCGCCGTTCTCCAGTTTGCGCAGCAACTCCGTTTCCGCATCCCGAAAAACAGTCTCACCCTGTTGCTCAAAAATATCCGGAATAGATGCGCCGAAGCGCTCCCGGATCAGTTCGTCGGTATCGTGCCGCGGGAGCCCTGTCCGGCGCGCCAGTTCGCGACCGACCGCCGACTTCCCCGCGCCCATGAAACCGATGAGCACGATGGATGGTCCCGGCGCATTCACATTGCAAGATAACGCGCGGCGGCTATTGCAGCGACGGGAAGTTCGCTAAAGTTGCGCCTGTGCCTCGGATGCCACGGCGGCGACACAGAAGTTCGCCCTCACCTCATTCCTCTCCCCCGGGGAGAGGAGGACGCCACTCCGGCTCGGAGCGCGAAGCGCCTGGTGAGGGGAAAAGCGCTGACCCGACTGAAGTCGCTGTCATCATGGGTAGCGCGTCGGACTGGGAGACGATGAAACATGCCGTCGAGATGTTGGACAGGCTCGGCGTTTCGTGTGAACACCGCATTGTCTCGGCCCATCGAACGCCTGAGCTGCTGGCGCAATTCGGGCGCGAGGCGGCCGAGCGAGGCTTGCGCGTCATTATTGCCGGCGCCGGCGGCGCGGCGCACTTGCCGGGCATGATCGCGGCGCACACCTGGCTGCCCGTGCTGGGCGTCCCGATTCTGACCAAGGCGCTCAAAGGCATCGATTCGCTTCTGTCAATCGCACAGATGCCGGCGGGCGTCGCCGTCGGCACGCTCGCGATTGGCGAAGCGGGCGCGAAAAACGCCGGCCTGCTCGCGGCCAGCATCATCGGTTTGTCGGACGCGAAAGTGCGCGAAAAAGTAGAAGCCTTCCGCAAGCAACAGACGCAGACCGTGCTCGCGCAAAAATTGCCGTGAAAATGTTTCCACCGGGCACGACCATTGGGGTGATGGGCGGCGGCCAGCTCGGCCGCATGTTCGCGGTGCCGGCGCGGCGGATGGGCTATCGCGTGCACGTTTTTACGCCGGAGCGCGACAGCCCCGCGGCGCAATTTGCCGATTCCACCACGAAAGCTGATTTCCGCGACGAGAAGGCGGTGCGCCGTTTCGCGCGCGGCCTCAACCTGCTCACCTTTGAATTCGAAAACATTCCCAGCGAAACGATCGAATGGTGCGCGCGCGAATGCGAGGTGCGACCGGCCGGCAGCATTCTGGAAACGGCGCAACATCGTCTGCGCGAGAAAACATTTCTTTCGGAGAATGGTTTTCCGCTCGCTCCCTTCCGTGCCATCCGCACTTCGGCCGAGTTGGCTTCGGCCGTTGAGCAAATCGGGCGCGAATCGATTCTGAAGACGGCGTCCTGGGGCTACGATGGCAAGGGCCAGCAATCCATTTCCTCTCGCGATCTCGGCGACGTGTGGCAAACGCGTTCGGCCGATGAATTGATTCTCGAGCGCGCGCTCGATTTCGACAAAGAAATCTCAGTCATCCTCGCTCGCGATCCGGCGGGAAATATGCGCGCGTTTCCCGTCGCCGAGAATGTGCATCGCAATCATATTCTCGATGTCACCTGCGTGCCGGCGGAGATTCCGGAGAAGGTGGCGCGCAGCGCGGTGGAGATCGCGAGCGCGATCGCGGAGAAACTTGGCGTCATCGGTTTGTTGGC
>JBBPYF010000088.1:0-15929 GCA_038200165.1 Chthoniobacterales bacterium
AGTGTTGCCTTATGTGCTCTCTGCAAAACAAAGGCGGCAAAGGACCTGTTTTCCTTCCAGTGATATTCCGGGTCCCCCGTTACCTGCGTCCAAGTCACATTTGGCTGATTGCGCCAGCTGTCGAGCAAAACACCTTGCTCAAAAGGTTGGCCTCGGGTGGTAACAACAATGCCGTTATTCTCGCAGATCGTACCGGCCCCCCACCTCCCCGCCGACTCCCCCCAGTGGAACTCGACCGTTTTCAACTTCAGCGCGTCCAGTCGAACGAGAACCTCCATTGAGTACTGGAAACAGTATCCTCCTTTTCTCGCTCCGGTTTTGACGAGAAAGTTTTGGATGCCGGGCATCAATGTCGAGAACCAGTTCACATGCCACTCACGACCGAGTTCGTGTCCAGTGGTGATCACGCAATAGGTTACTCGCTTTGCGTCCTCCAGGCTGACTGTCGGCGAGAGCGCCTTGATGCGAGCGATCAAGGCGGGGTCCTCAGGAGAGCTCGCAATAAACAGTTCTTTACCCGACCGGGTGTAAAAAGCCAATATAAGCAGCGGTGCAATTGCAAACACACCATCCGCTAACGAGAAAGCGCGACGGGAAAACATGGTGAGACCAAAACTGATTATACACCTCATCTCCACTCGCCTAACAACCCACGCAGGCCAAGCTCGTGTCTACGCTAAAACCTGCGCATCTCAAGCGACCGCTGGTAGTTTTTGTAATTTCCGTTCTGCTCTACGCGGCTTAATATTTCGGACACATTCGGACAGCAAAACTGCGTTATTCTGCCCGATTCGTGCAAATGCTGGATCCTGATGGAGAGCAGTTAATGCGCCTGATCACCGCGGACTTTCGCCAGACTCGCGCAAGGTCGCGAGATGTCGAAAGTGGGTTCGAATCCCGTTAGCGTCGCGGGTCCCGCAACCTTTCTCTTGTAAGTTCGGGCACTTTTCGATGGCCACTATGCTTCGTTTACCGCGCCAGCGGCGGCCAATCGCTTCAGGGTTGTCTCTCTCGTTAATGGCAGCGAGATGTCACGGGCCCGCCAGGCACGAATCTCCCAGGTGCATTACCAGAAGAGAACCTTCTCCGCGACCGGCGGCAGAGGATCGAACATTGGCGACGAGGTGCCAGCGTGCATGTTGCAGGTCGGTGCCGAGTGCCACCGCATTGCGCATGAATGGGCGGTCGTGTTTCCTATTTGGCGCGACAGTCGCGGCTCGTGAGGCGCTAATGCGTCGATTGCCTTCGGTTGACCGATGTTCCAAAGCATAGCGCAGATTGGGAAGCAACTCGAAGCGCGCAGTTTTTTTCTCCGGGTCCGCAACTTCTGCGTTATGCCGGCAATGAAATCGCAAGCACCGCGCAGCGGCGATCAAGAGCCGTGGTGCGGCACGACGGCACCTGCGGAAGCTTGGCGGCGGCAGCCTGTAGCGGCGGTCTACAACGGCCGACGCGCGCGCAATGAACGCTGTTGCCTCTCTGCCAAGCAGGCTCAGCACGCTGTCCGTCAGCAGGTACCTCTCGGCCACCATCACGGGCCAATGCAGATGCGGGCCAGAGTCCGAAAGATACGCGAAGCGAGTTTTTTGTTGCCAAAAACGAGCGGGGAAGATATTCTCATTATTAAAGCTATGGAAATTATTAGAGCACGGCTTCTTCTTGCTTCCGCCTTTTTGATTGCTGCCGCCGGTTACGCCCCAGCTGCGGAGATGGTGCTGAAGAAAACGTCTGCCTTGACTGTCGAGCAGGCGCCGCTTTACCCGCAAAATCTCGCCCGGGTCGATCTCGGCGCGCAGATCAACGTCATGCCGCAGGGCGATGCACCACAAAGTGCCGTGCTGCTGTCTGGCGACGCGAGCACAGCCTGCCCGGTCGCGGCCGGCCAGCACACGGTGCTTATTACATTGAGCAAAATCGAGCACGTGGATTCCATCGCATTTTTGAACGCCGGCGCGAAAGGGAGCGTCGTTATTGCCACCTCAAATGCAAATCTCGGCCCGGACAATCCGCAATGGCGTGATGCGGCGAAGCAGGATCTTCGCAGCGGAGTAGTCAGCGCCAAAATCGGGCCGGCCGAGGCGAAGTATGTGCGGTTGACACTGAATGTCACGGAACCGGGACGCATCAGCAGCCTCGGTGTATATGGCGCAGCCGGTGTCGCCGATTTCACAATGCCGCGGCCGCGTATCGCGGGTGAGATTGCGCAGGTGAATTATAACCTCACCGATCTCCACACGAAGGCGCGCGCTCTCTACGTGAGTTCCGGCAACGACGCACTGGCGAATCAAATGATCGATGAGCAGCCAGCGACCAGTTACGCGTTTGCCGCCAACGATGCGGCGCCTGCGGCCGTTATCGATCTTGGCCGCGAGATGACACTGCGCCGCATTGCAGTTCTTTCCAGCCCTGGCGCGGGCACAGCTCATTTCTACGTCCTCAGCGCGCTGCCGGTCGGTGGAGGTAACGCGATGGCGGAAGCGAAGCCGGCCGGCGCGCCAAGCGGTCCCGCTATTAATAGTGCGTCAGCGTTAAACGTTCCTGAAACACTACGCCTAGATGAAGGCACCCTCGCCGGGCTGAAATCGGTCGGCACCGCGAGCGATGACGGGAATGGCCGGGCGGCCGTCGATTTTCCGGAAACGAGCGGCCGTTACGTTCTGGTGAAATGGTCTCCCGCGGCGGCAAATGCGAATTTCGCGGTGGCGGAGATTGCTACCTTTGGTCGCGCCCCGAGCAACATGTTGTTTGCAGCGAACAGCGCCGTTGATCGCTCCGATAAGAACGTGAGCGATGGCAAGGACGCGAAGGACGTGAAGGACGTGAAGGACGTCAAAGATATTCCAGCGGAGGGCCCCGAAGCGCCAGCCGAAGGGCCGCCGCCGGCGTTGCCGCCGCCGCCGCCGTTTGTCTTCATTCCGCAGGTCGCTCCCACAAGTCCATAGTTGATTCGTTCTCCTCCGGTTGGCCCGTCGTTCGCCGCAAGTGGACGACGGGTTTCCGTTTTAGAGCGCGTCACGCAGAATGGAAAATAGGGCCGTGTTATCGAGGGTGCCGCGGAGCTTCTCTACGCGCAGACCGGTCCCGGCGGCGATCGGGTCCTCGAGGGAATTGAGCGCGGCTGGCGCGGGCAGCGCCGCCGGTTCCAGCGAAGTTGCCGGTTCCGCTGCGCCATTGGTCTCAGGAGGATTGTGCGCTCCATTGGGGCCGGTAGCCCACGTGACCCATGGCTGGCCGGCGGAGTTGAGCCCGAGGATGGCAACGCCGCTATCGTAGCGGAATGGGTAGCCATTCACATTCATCCCGCCGATCGCCACATCGGCCGCCACGATAATGGTGGAGCTGTTGCCGGCGTAATCGCGCGCAATTTTAACGGCGCGATCGAGTTCGGCCGTCTCACGCAACGTGCGCTCGCCCAGGTTCTGCCACGCGGCCGAAGCCATCAGATGTGCATCAACTACGAGCAGATATCCGTGGCGGTTGACCTCCAGAAATTCGATCGCGCGCCGAACCATGTCACCGAGAGAAGGCTGTTCAGCACGCGCCGCCACATCGTCGCTGAAGGCAAGATCGTGCTCAGCAAAAAGGCCGAGGATGCGGCCGCGTTGCCAGCCGCTCATTTCCTCCAGCTCAGGCGCCGCGCGCGCGACTCGGACGTGCTCGCCTGCGAGCTGGTCTTTCGGCGGGAAACGAGCAGCGCCTCCGCCGAGGGCAATATCGACGGTGGCGCGATTGACCAGGCGCGTGGCAAACTGGCCTGCCGATTTCCCGCTGGCCGAGTGCGCGTAAAATGCGGCGAGGGTCGGGTTGGTCAATTCGCCGTCGCTGACGAGGCCGACGGCGCGCCCTTGCTCGTGCGCGATTTCCACAATCGTGCGCAAGGCGGGCCCTGATTCATCGACGGAAAGCGCGCCATTTCTCACTTTCATGCCGGTGGCGATGGCCGAGGCGGCTGCGCCGGAATCCGGCACGGCGAAATCCGCGGAGTGATTGCGCAAGCGCGCGCACCATTCCAAACCGTCGATGGTCAACGGCGTGTCCGCTCCGCCAACATAGACGCGCGTCGCGGCCAGGCGCTGCGCAGTCAGGCCTTCGCCGATGAAAAGGATGATGGCGAAGGGTTTTTGCACGACCCAGTTTTGGAAATAGAAAACGCCGAGCGCGGCGAAGACGGCGAGACAGACGAGGGCGAGGAGCTGGTTCCTCCACTTCACGGCGCGATGTGAAAGAGGCGCGGCGGCGTTGTCAACGAAAGAACCGCTTGTCCTGCGAGGGCGCGCCGGCAAATTGCGCCGTGAGTCGCCCAGTCATGCTCATGATCCGCGACGGCTGGGGCATCAATCCCGCCGGTCGCGCCGGCGCTGAGGCCAACGGCGATGCGACTTTGCTCGCCCGCACGCCGTTTCACGACGAGATCTACGCGAAATATCCGGGCGCGAAAATGAGCGCGAGCGGGCTCGATGTCGGCTTGCCCGCTGGGCAGATGGGCAACTCCGAAGTGGGGCATCTCAACCTCGGCGCCGGCCGCATTGTTTATCAGGATCTGACGCGCATCAATAAAGCGATCGCGGAGGGTGAACTCGGGCGCAATGCAGTCTTGCAGGAAACATTGCGCGGCGCGCGCGGCCACCGGCTTCACTTGCTCGGGCTCGTCTCGGAAGGCGGTGTGCACAGTCACTACCAGCACATGCTCGCGATTGCGCGGGCGGCGCATGCGGCCGGAGTCACAGAAATCTTTGTGCACGCGTTTACCGACGGTCGCGACGCGTCGCCCACCGGCGGCGCGCATATTTTGCGCGAATGCGAGAAGGCGCTCGGGGAAATACGGGCGCAAATCATCACGGTCGTGGGTCGCTATTTCGCGATGGATCGCGATCGGCGCTGGGATCGGACGAAGAAAGCGTGGGATGCGATCGTGCTTGGTCGCGGTGAGCGCGTGAGCATTTCACCTTCGGAAGCCGTGGCCGCGAAATACAAGGAGGGCAAGACCGATGAGTTCATGCCGCCGCTGATCTTCGCTTATGCCGATGAACAACGCGTGCGCGATGAAGACACGGTGCTATTCTTCAACTTCCGCGCCGACCGCGCCCGCCAGCTTTCACAAGCATTCCTCTTCCAGAACTTCGATGGCTTTGAGCGCGGCGTCTGGCCGCGCGTCCACTACGTCACGCTCACGCAATACGACGTGACCTATCCGTCGCCCCACATTTTCGCGCCGGAAAATCTCGCGCACATCCTCGGCGAGGTGGTGAGCGCCGCCGGCAAAACGCAGCTGCGCATCGCCGAGACGGAGAAATACCCGCACGTCACTTACTTCTTCAATGGCGGCATCGAGCGCGCCTTTGCCGGTGAAGACCGCAAGATTGTGCCTTCGCCGAAGGTGGCGACTTACGATTTGCAGCCGCAAATGAGCGCTCCGCAACTGACCGATGAAGTCTGCGCACGCATGGCCAATTACGATCTCATCATCCTGAACTTCGCCAATCCAGATATGGTCGGTCACACCGGCGTGATCGAGGCGGGAATCAAAGCGGTCGAGACGGTGGACGCATCTGTTGCGCGCATAATTCCGCAGCTGCTCGGCTTGGGCGGCAAGGCATTGATCACGGCCGATCATGGTAATTGCGAGTTGATGCGGAACCGGGATGGCTCACCGAACACCGCGCACACCACCAATCTCGTGCATCTCATCCACGTCGCCGATGACGCGGCGCGATTCAGTTGTCGCGACGGCATCCTTGCCGATGTAGCGCCAACGTTACTCTTCCTGCTCGGACTGCCACAGCCAGCGGAGATGACAGGCAAAAACCTGCTCGTCGCGACTAAGCAGTCATCCTGAGCGGGGTCGAAGGATCCCGCGAAATTACCTTTGAGCCAGCACCACGGGGTCCCTCGACTTCGCTTCGCTGCGCTCGGGATGACTGCTTTAAACTGCCTCGCGCGTCTGCTCGATTTCCTCGCGCGTAATCGCCAGTTCGCGATTGAGCGCGCGTGTCGCGGCCGCAGCAACACGACGCAGGAAACGCAGGCGTGCTTCCGCAGTGATCTCGTGCCAGAGCGGTTTCTGCACCAGCTCGAGCATCTCGCCCATTTCCACGAGCAAGCCCCAGCCGCGCGGCATTTCGAAGACAAAATTACGCAACGGCTCCGCGATGACGAGATAACACAGGTTCGCGCAATGATAGCGCGCGAGCTTCTCAAACTTCGTGCAGTCGATCAGCCGCTGGGCGAGCGCGGCGCCGTTGCGCAAGACGTGCGAGTGACCGCGGTGTTGCAGCGCGCTGAAATCCCACGCGTCGTAATCCGGGAAGAGCGATTCACCTGTGCGCAAAGTGGGATAATGCACGCGGAGATTGCGCTCGATGATTTGCCGCCGCGTTTGCAGCAGATCGAGCCGTTCGCGCGCGCGGACGGCATCACAGTTATCGCGTCGCAAATCCGGCAGCGCCTGTTTGCACTCGAAAATAGCCGCACGATCACCCTCGCGGCTCTCGCGAAATGCGGCCACATCGGCGCGAAAACGGCAGTGCGGCAGACTCACCTCGATCGCGCAGGCCGAATACCCGTGGGCCTGCGCCCAGATGCAGGCGAGCCGTTTCAGACGCGCGTGCGCCGCCGTTTCGCCGGTCTTCAGTCCCCGATCCATTCCATCAACTCCAATGCCCAGTAGGTGATGATAAAATCCGCGCCGGCCCGTTTAAGCGAAGTCATGATCTCGAGCGCGGCGGCGCGTTCGTCGACCAGCCGCTTTTCGGCGGCCGCTTTCACCATGGCGAATTCACCACTGACATGGTAAACCGCAGTGGGCCGGCCGAATCGCTCACGCACGCGCCAGAGAATATCGAGGTAAGGTAAGGCCGGCTTGACCAGCACAATGTCGGCGCCTTCCGCGAGATCGAGCTCGACCTCGCGCAACGCTTCGTTCGCATTCGCCGGATCCATTTGATAAGAGCTGCGGTCGCCGAATTGCGGCGGGCTTTCCGCCGCTTCGCGAAATGGCCCGTAAAAAACAGAAGCGAATTTCGCCGCATAACTCATGATGCCCGTTTCGCCGAAGTCAGCCCCCTCCAGCGCCCGTCGCACCGCGCCGATTCTTCCATCCATCATATCGCTCGGCGCGACAATATCGGCCCCGGCATGGGCGTGAGAAACCGCCGCACGCGCGATCAGCTCGACGCTTTCGTCATTGAGAACATCGAAACGCTCCCCCTCGCGACGAACCACGCCGCAATGGCCATGATCGGTGTATTCGCACAGGCAGACATCGGTTATCACCGTCAGCTCGGGCACGCATTGCTTGATCGCGCGCACCGCGTTTTGCACCACGCCGTTTTCAGCCGCTGCGCCGCTCGCCTGTTCATCCTTTGCCTTGGGAATTCCAAAGAGTAGCACGGCCTGCAGGCCCGCGTTGTGCGCGCCCGCCGCCACATCGGCGATCTCTCCCGGCGCGTATTGATGCACACCCGGCATGCTCGCAATGGCGCGCGCCTGCTCGATTTTCTCGCTCACGAAAAGTGGCAGGATGAAATCGTGCCGGTGCAGATTCGTTTCGCGAATGAGATTGCGAATGGCAGCGGTGCGGCGTAAACGGCGAGGACGATGAACGAGCACAGCGCGAGGCTACGCGCGGCGTTTCGCGCTCGCAAGAGCATCGGCCGGCCATGATCAAGCCTGACTTTCTGCTCATCGATGTCAGCAACTCCTTCACCAAAATCGCGTGGGCGACGCGGCGGCGGCTCGGCGCAGTGCAGCGAGTCCCGACGCCGGAGCTGACGGTGCCGCGGCTGCGCAGGATTCTGAATGAGCACGCGGAGAAAACCATCATCGTCTCTTCAGTGGTTCCGGCGAAAAGCCGCGCGATCAAAAAGGCCGCGGCGAAAAGTGCAGCGGTTTGGCTCACGGCAAAGTCGCGGCTCAATGTGCGCATCATTTATCCGCAGCCGGGAACGATCGGCGCTGATCGCCTCGCCAATGCCGTGGCGGTGACGGCGCTGTATGGAACGCCAGCCATTGTTATCGACTTCGGCACGGCTGTCACATTCGACATCGTTTCAGCCGACGCCGCCTACATCGGCGGAGTGATCGCTCCGGGATTGGAAGCGATGACGAATTTTCTTTACCAACGCACCGCCTTGCTCCCGCGCATCTCCCTGCGAGAGCCGCGCAGCGCCATCGGCAAAACGACGCGCGATGCCATGCTGGCCGGCGCGGTCTTCGGCTATCGCGGGTTGGTGCGAGAAATTCTGCGGCGGATCGTGGCGGAGAAGTTCGGGCGCAAACGCGTGCACATCATCGCGACCGGCGGCTATGCCGATTTGCTCGCGGCGAAGATGCCGGAGGTGCAGGCAGTGCATCGGAATCTCACGCTGGAAGGTTTGCGTATCGTCGGTTGCCTGAATTCTATTAGCACGTCATCCTGAGCGGAGTCGAAGGATCCCGAGGAAGTTACCTTAAACGTTGCGCCACGGGATCCCTCGGCTGCGCTCGGGATGACAGAAGTAAAAAGCCGACAATTTCGCTTGTCAGTTGTAAGGACGAGGGTTTCTATGCCTCCTAGCATGACCATTCGAAGACTCGCCGCGATTTCGCTGCTCGTTTTCAGCACCATCGCCGCGAATGATGTCGCGCCTTCCAATGCTGAGCTCGAAGCGATGTACGACCGGGCGTTCCGCGCTTTCGACGCGGCCGATTACGGGCAGGCGATGAAAGAGCTGGATGCGATCGATGCGCGCAAGCCGGACCTGGCGGCATCGCAAAACCTGCGCGGCGTCATCTACATGCGGCAGGGGATTTTCGACAAAGCTGAGGCAGCGCTCTCGGAATCGCAGCGGCTGGATCCGAAGTTTTGGAACGCACGGTTCAACCTCGCCGAAATTCCATTTCTGAAGAAAGACTGGCCCGAAGCGCGCAAGCGTTTCCAGGAATTGCTCAGCAACAACGCGGCTGATCTGCAGGGCGAAGCGACGCAACTCATCCAATACAAAATCCTGCTGACCTATCTGCTCGAAGGAAACGAGCCGATGATCGATTCCATTCTGGCCAAGTTCGAGCTTTCGCCCGACACGCCCGCGGTGCACTACGCGAATGCAGCGATCGCATTGCAGAAGCAAAACGTCGCCGATGCGAGGAGCTGGATGACGGCGGCGGAGAAGAATTTTTCGCCGCAGCTAAACAAATTGTTCGCGGAATCGCTCTTCGAGGTGGGCTGGCTGCAACAGCAGCCGGGACAACAGCGCACGGCGCTGCAATTGCTCAGCCCGGAAGAACGCGCCAGCGGAACAAAAGCGATGGCGCAATCGGCCTTGGAGCAGGCGCAGCAGGCTTATGAGCAGCGCGATTTCGAGCGCGCGGCCAAACTGGCCGAGCAGGCCGATGTGGCGCAGCCGAACCAGCCGGCGGTGCTGAATCTGCGCGGGGAGATTTTGCTCGAGCAAGGCAGGTTCGCGGAAGCGGAGAGTTATTTTACTAAGGCGCTCAAGATCGACGGCAAGTTCCGGGAGGCACAATTCAACCTCGCCGACGTTCCATTTCGGCAAAAGGACTACGCGAAGGCGCGCGAACGTTTTCAGGCGCTGCTAAAGCAAACGCCCGGCGGAGAGAAGAACCAGGCGGCGCAGCTGATTAACTTCAAGATCTACATGACCTATCTGCTCGAGGGCAAAGACAGCCGCGCCCAGAGCATGATGGAGCAATTCCAATTCAGCGGTGATACGCCCGCGTTATATTACGCACAAGCGGCGTGGGAGTTCAAGCACGGCAAGAACGATACCGCGAACGATTGGATCGCTTCCGCGCGCAAGATCTATCCGCTTGCTTCCAACGCCGCCTACAGCACGGGATTCTACGATCTCGGCTGGCTCACGAGCGGCGCCAGCACGACATCGTCTCCGGCGCCGAGTGCGGCAGCTAATGCGGCGGCGCTGGCCTCTGCACAGAATGAATCGCCTGCACCGACGGCTATCGAGCCTAGCCCGATTCCGGGCGCTGAAGCCAAGACGGAAGAGAACGCGTTTGTGTCGGCCCAGCCGCAGTCGTCCCCGATTGCTGGAATGGAAGCGACGACGACCTCTTTGCCTGTCGCGCCCAAAGCGAGTGAGGCGAATGTGGACCCGGCGACAGCAGCAGGGGGAAGTGCGGCGCGACCAGAGGACGTGCCGTCAGCTTTGAGGCTAGGAATTTCGCCGGTCGTGGAGATGCCGTCTTCGAGCGCAGCTCCCAGCGCATCGCTGTCAGCCAGCGTCGCTCCGGTGACCGCCAGCGAGAATGCCGCCACCGTTCCTGCCGCGGCAGCTTCCGCTTCGGCTTCGCCTGTCACTGTGGCGCAGGCCACACCGGCCACCGTCCTGGCGCCGGCAAAAGCTCCGCCCATCGTTCAGCCTAGCTTCGGAGAACGGCTCGACCGTTTGACCGATCCGCGGACTTTGCTGTGGATCGGGCTTCTCGTCGGCGGGCTGGGCATACTCGCCTGGATGGGAATCCCGGAGATTCGTCGCCGAATGCATGCGACGCAGATCGGACAGCGTCCCGCGCCCGCCACCGGTCCGGAGCTGCATGCGGCCGATGCCCCGGAGCATGCGGCAAAATCGGCTCAGCGGTTTAACGGAGGACCGAGGAAAGTGTCCGTGCAATTGAAAGCATCGGAGCCGTGGGTGCGGCGTTCGGAGAAAGCCGCAGCGGAAGCGCCGCCGGAAAAGGAAGTTGAAGCGCCAGCGGAAGAGGCATCCGCATCTGCGCCGGTTCTTGTTGAGGAATCTTCTGTCGGGTCGGTCATTGAACAGGCACCGGCCAGCGCTGCATCCAGTTATGGTGATACCACCGGAGTCGACGGCGCGGGTGAGGAGGATGCGACCTTGCCTGCTGCGCCGGAGCGGGAACGGCTTATCGCGACTCAGCCGGCATGGGAAACACCTGCGCGCTTCAGTGATTTGCAGGAGTCGGTCGGTCCAGTGATGGAACAAAGCGTGGCGGAACAAACGATCTCCTCCGCCGCGGGTAATAGTCAGCGCAGTGACGCAGGCCACGAGCCCGTGCTCGGTTCATTGCTTGCCGGCAAAGAAGAAGTCGCGGAGGACAAACCGGCCAGCATCAGCTCGCCCGAGCAACCTGCAATCGAGCCGGAGCTGGCACCGCCGCGCGACGCGGAAATGCTCGTTGCTTCAGCCCCAGCGATCGAGGAGCGCGAGCAGCCGGTCAGCGAGCCGTCAACTTCGCGGGTTGAGGCCGCAACGCCCGTTTCGGAAACCATGCCAGAGCCAGTGTCGCAAAAAGCCGATGAAGCACCGCCGCCGCCAGAACCGGTGGCGCAAGGCCAGCCTGTCCCGTATCAAACCGTTATCGAGGACAACGTCACTGAAGAGCCGCCACCGCAGCCGCCACCTGCTGAAGAGGCGGAGCTGCGGGGCGTCAGCGCTGCCCTCGCCGGCCTGGGTGCGTTGCGCGGCGTCATGGCCCCGCCCGAAGCGGAAAAAGAATTTAGTCCACAACCAACAACCATCCAATCCATGCCTGAAACACTCCAAACTGCTCCTGTCATTCGCACACCCGCCGGTTCCACTCAGCCATCGCCGGTCGCACCGATTGCGACTGCCGGCGGAACCCACACTGCCGTTCACATTACCCTTTCGTGCGAGATCGCATCGATGCAATTGACGCCGAGCTTTAAAATGGGCGCGCTCCAACTGCGGCCAACCTCGAAAGTCGTGACCATGCGTCTTGCTTCCGGCCAGCAGCAGCAGAACGGAATGAATTTCCAGGTGAACTTTGAAATCGCGAAGGTGCAGCCCGCGCCCGGCAGTCTGGGCCAGATTCGGCTCAGTCCATCGCAGCAGCAGAAGCCGGCTACGCTCAACTCGCCCTCATTTAACATCTCCGGCCTGCAAGTCGTCTCCGGGTTCGAGCAGGCGCCATTGCAACTCACGCCTTCACAGCAGGGCCAGGCCTCAGTGCATCTCACCGCCGCATTTCAGATCACCACGGTCGAGTTTTCGCCGACGTTCGAAATCGCGGCCATGATTTTGAATTCGAGCTCGAAAACCGTCTCGGTGCAGCTGCCGGGCGCAAACGGCGGCCAGGGCGATGGTCCTCTCTTCGAGATTGCCAATGTGCAGCTAACGAGCAATGGCGACATCGGCATGCTGCAATTGAATCCCGCGGCGACGCGGCGGAGTTAGCCACTCGCGAATCATTCTCAGCCAAGGGCAAACAGCTCTGTCATCCTGGACGAAGCGCAGCGCAGTCGAAGGATCCCGCGGTGCGAGCTGAAGGGTTTCATACCGACCGGGATTCCTCGACACCTCGGAATGGCGAAAAGGAAGGCTGGTTATCGCCGCTTCAGCAGCTGCGCGCGATTGAGCGTACGCAGCGCCGGCGCCACGAACTCCCCGTCTTTGCGCACGAGTTTGCCGTCGAAATAAATCTCGCCTCCGCCATATTCGCGGCGCTGGATGCTGACCATGTCCCAATGCACCTGGCTGCGGTTGCCGTTGTCCGCCGTTTCGTAAGCCTGGCCGGGCGTGAAATGAAATGAGCCGGCGATCTTTTCATCGAAAAGAATGTCGCGGATCGGGTGCAGAATGTACGGATTGAAGGCGATGGAAAATTCGCCGATGTAACGCGCGCCGCCATCGGCATCGAGAATCTCATTCAGCTTTTGCGAGTCATTACTGGTCGCCGTGACGACTTTCCCGTTCTCGAATTCGAGCCGGATGTTGTCAAAGCTCGTGCCCTGGTAAATGGAGGGCGCGTTGAAGGTGACGAAGCCGTTCACTGAATCGCGCGACGGCGCGGTGAAAACTTCGCCATCGGGAATATTGCGGTCGCCGCCGCAGATCACCGCCGGAATTCCCTTGATGCTGAAACGCAGATCGGTCCCGGGCCCGGTGATCTCCACCTTGTCTGTTTTCTCCATCAGCTTTTTCAGCGCTTTCATTCCTGGCTGGAGCTTGCGGTAATCGAGCGTGCAGACATCGAAGAAAAAATCTTCAAATGCTTCTGTGCTCATGCCGGCCAGTTGCGCCATCGCCGGGGTGGGCCAGCGCAATACCACCCATTTCGTTTTCTTGACGCGGTGATCGATAACGGGCCGCATCTTTTTCGCCACCAGCTTCATTTGCTCAACCGGCACATCAGACATTTCGGTGATGTTGTGGCTGCCACGCAGGGCGATGTAAGCGTTCATTTGCCGCATCCGCGCCAGCTCATGTCGGGCCAGCAGATTGAGCTGTGGATCGACGGCTTCGCGCGCCATCTCGCGGCTCACCGGCGCATGGTGCAGTTGCACGAAGGGAATCGCGCCGCGTTTTCGCGCAGCTCGCACCAGGGCGATCGTCATCTCGTCCGGCACATCGAACGATTCGATCAGCACCTTTTCATTTCGTTTCAGCTCAGTCGAATAGCCGACGAGCACATCCGCCAGCTTCTCCAGGCGAGGATCTTGCATGGTCGCTATGATTTCATTGCACAGCGCGGTTGCAACTATTCGAGAATGAATCGGGCCGCAAACGCGCCATCAAATCCGTCTCGGAACGGCAGGACCGATTCGATCTGATGCAGGTGCAAATAAGGGAACTCGCGGCGAAGATTCTCGACCACATTCTCGTTTTCTTCGCGTTCGAGACTGCACGTGCTGTAAACGAGAACGCCGCCGGTTTTGAGCAATGGCAACAACGCTCGTGCGATCGCAACCTGCTGCTTGTGCATGCGCTCAAAATCATCCGGGCGCAATCGCCAGCGCACATCCACCCGCCGCCGCATCGCGCCCGTATTGGTGCAGGGAACATCGAGGAGAATTCGGTCGAAACCCGGCGCGTCCATTCCGCCACGGACCCAGTCATGTTGTTTCACGCGAACAAGCATGGCGCCGAGTCGCTCCATGTTTCGTCGCAGCCGCTCGAGGTGTTGACCATCGCGATCGCAGGCCACGATCTCACCGCGGTTTTGCATCAGCTCGGCGAGGTAGCCAGTCTTGCCGCCCGGTGCGGCGCAGGCATCGAGGACGCGTTCGCCAGGTTGCGGGTCGAGAAGCCGGCAGGCCACGCCCGTGCTTGGGTCCTGCATATAACAATCACCAGCCACCAGCGCTTCCACCGGAACGCTCGGCACGCAGACAAAGCTTTCCTGATTCGGCACGAGGAAGCTGCCATCGTTTTCGCGCACGAAATCCGTGACTTGTTTCCTCAGGCAGTTCACCCGCGAATAGAGCGGCGCGGGACGGTTGTTCCAGCGGCATAGCTCGAGCACGGCTTCCGGAGCAAATTGTTCTGTCCAGCGTTGAAGCAACCAGCTGGGATGCGACCACTGGGTCGAGAGCGGCTGTGATTTCGCCCGCCTCGAGAGGTCCACTTTCTGCCGGAGAGCCGCGCGCAGGACACCATTGATGAGCGCGCGCTGGGGCTTCCGCGCGAGCGCAACCGTTTCGAAGACCCCCGCGTGCTCTGCCGTGTCGAGGAGGAAGAGTTGATAGAAACCGAGGCGAAGAACGTCGCGAACACCGGCTTCGATTTTTCGTCGCCGCAAACAATCGATCCAGAAATCGAGCAGAGTGAGATTGCGCAGCACGCCGTAGAAGAGTTCGTGTGCGAAGCCGCGCTCGGGCCCGCTCAATTCTGCAGTCGCCAACAAGTTCGTAATGATGGCGTCCGCAAAGTCTCGACTGGTGCGCCAGCGCTGCAGCGCGTGCAAAGCAAGCACGCGAGCGGATGGTTCCACCGCGCTACACCGGCGTCACTGGCGCGCGGCCGATGGAATGATAGCGGAAACCTACCTTCGCCATCGTCGTCGGGTCGAAAAGATTACGGCCGTCGAAGATGATGGGCGTGGTCATCTTCTCCTTCACCACGGCAAGGTCCACACTGGCGAACTCGGACCATTCGGTGGCGATGACGAGAGCTTCGGCGCCTTCCGCCGCCTCAAGCGCTGTTTCACAAAAACGCGCAGCTTTGATCGCCTCCACTTCGTGAGCGCGCTCCATTCCTTTGGGATCGTAAACAGAAACGTGCGCGCCTTCGCGCAGCATGTCGGCCACGAGGTCGACCGCCACGGAAGAGCGGATGTCGTCGGTGTCGGGTTTGAAGGTCAATCCCCAGGCCGCGATTTTCTTTTCGCGCAGCACCCAAAGCGTATCGCGGATGACCTTAAGGAAATGATCCTTTTGCGTCGCGTTAATCCGCTGCACTTCCTTGAGCAATGTGAAAGGCACGCCAAGCTGCTCGCTGATGGTGATAAAGGCGGCGATATCTTTGGGGAAACAGGAGCCACCGTAGCCGATGCCCGCGTTCAGAAAATTCCTGCCGATCCGCCGATCCATGCCGATACCATCGGCCACTTTCTCGATGTCCGCGCCGCTCGCTTCGCAAATGGCTGAGACAGCATTGATGTAGGAAATCTTGAGAGCGAGGAATGAGTTGGCGGCGTGTTTGATCAGCTCCGCGCTGTTCACGTCGGTCACCAAGATGGGCGCCATGAATGGCTCGTAGACCTTTTTCATCAGGTCGACCGCGTGCTCGCTTTGCGCGCCAATGACGATGCGGTCCGGATTCATCAGATCGCTCACCGCGCAGCCTTCGCGCAGAAATTCAGGATTGCTCACGACGTCGAATTTGGCGCCGTGCCGGTTATAGCGCCGGATCGATTCGGCCACTTTCTCTCCCGTTTTCACCGGCACCGTGCTTTTGTCGACGATGACGCGGTAGTCGCTCAAGACACCGGCGATCTCGCGCGCCACTTTCTCGATGAAACTCAAATCTACGCTGCCATCAGGTTGGGGCGGAGTGGGCACGGCGATGAAGATGATCTGCGAATTCTCGACTCCTTCCTTGATACTCCCGGTAAAACGGAGCCGTTGCGCCGCGACGTTGCGATGGATCAAATCTTCCAGGCCCGGCTCGTAGATTGGCACTTTGCCGGCGCGCAGTGTTTCGATTTTGCGCGGATCG
>JBBPYF010000089.1:0-30757 GCA_038200165.1 Chthoniobacterales bacterium
CGCGCCGGAAGGTGTCGGCGTGCTCGGGGCCGAAGTCGGCCTCGATGCCGCGCAGGGCGAGGTTCATGACGGCGAGGCGGCGGGTGGTGGGGTTCGATTGTTTCGGCTGCTTCCCTCGCAGCCTCACCCTGCGGGCTCGATGGACGAGACCAAACCGGCTTATCCCTCGCATCGGTTTGTCCTGGCCGTAGATGGCAATGTCGCCAATCTTGCCGCCGTAGGCTTCGACGAATTTCTCCGATTGCACGAACATGCCGCCGGAGCCGCAGCAGGGATCGTAGATGCGGCCTTTGTAGGGCGCGAGAATCTCGACAAGGAGCCGGACGACGCTTTGCGGGGTGTAGAATTGGCCGCCTTTCTTGCCTTCAGCGCTAGCAAATTGACCTAGGAAGTATTCGTAGACGCGGCCGAGGAGATCGACGGAGCGGTGGGAAGGTAATGGCGGCGTCTCTACTTTTCCTTTGGCCTCGCCTTCGCCGGCATCACGAGGGAGTTCGGCCTTAGCTTCGTCCGCGCCGGGCGAGGACCGAAGGAGCACGATAGTCCCGATAAGGTCGATGAGCTCGCCCAAGCGATTCTTGTCGAGAGCAGGTCGGGCGTAATCTTTGGGCAAGACGCCTTTCAGACCCTGGTTATCGCGCTCGATCGCGATCATCGCGTCATCGACGAGCTTTCCAATATTCGGCTGCTTGGCGTTTGCTTGCAGATGCGACCAGCGCGCTTCTTTCGGGACCCAGAAGACGTTCTCCGCTTTGTATTCGTCGGGGTCTTCCGGGTCAGCACCGGGCTCGCTCGTCAGCTGCGAGTGTTTCTCTTCGAAGGTGTCGGAGATGTACTTCAGGAAGATGAGACCAAGCACGACGTGCTTGTACTCGGCCGCGTCCATGTTGCTGCGGAGCTTGTCGGCAGCGAGCCAAAGCTTGGCTTCGAAACCGATGTTAGCGGAGGAATTGTTCTTGCGTTCGGCCGAACGGGGGCGGGGCATCTGTCGGACTTCGTTTTATCCGGCAAACCGCGGAAAAGCAAGGACGGGAGGGAAGTGGAAGGTGAAAAGTGGAAAGTAAAAAGGCGAAAGTTAAAGGGCAGAGGTCAGAGGGCAGAGATCAGAAGGCAGAAGTCAGCATGTCGGTTTGTTATTTCCGCAGCAGTCACTGTGGGACGGCGCCTTTGAGGCGGACGATTTCTTCTTTCACCTCGAGCGCGAGCTTCACAGTGACGGTATACCAGCTCACTGAGCCGAGCCGCTCAGGTTGAGCCGGCGAAAGGCGTTGCTCTACTCGCGAAGGCAAGTCGCTCAAGAGAACGCCCGGACCGCGCGGAAAACCAACACCTGCGTAGGAGCGGATGGTGCGTTAGCGTGCCGGCTTGAAAGCGCGTTACGCCGTTCTCCTCATCCTGCTTACGATCGTAGGTCGAAACGTTTCGGCGCGGGATGCCCGCGAACAGCAGCGGATTGATTTCCTGCTCCATAGTGTGGAGACGGCGAAGGGAATCGTTTTCATCCGGAACGGCTCGGAATACGATGGTCCGGCGGCGGCGAAGCATCTCAGCATGAAGCTGAAATATGCCGGCGAGCGGACTCAAACAGCGGAACAGTTCATCCAATATTGCGCCTCAGAATCGTCCATGACGCATCGCAAATACACGGTGCGTCTGGAGAACAGCACTACCGTGGATTCGGCGACCTATTTCGCGGGGCTGCTCCGCGAGTGGGACCAACAAAAACATTGATGGTGCGGTAATAGCTTCATCAAGCGCGTGATGAAGCTATCAGGACGCGCTCAACTCCTCGCGCTGGTGGGCACGACGCTGCTAGGCGGCTGTGCCATTCAGGAGCCGAAGACGGTAAGACAGGAGGTGGCGCCGGTCTATTCAGCGGCATCGCCCTCGTTCCGACAGGCGGCGGGCTCGCTTCTCAGCGGAGGTTTCGTCCCGGGCAACAGCATTACCACACTGGTGAATGGGCGTGAGATTTTCCCGGCCATGCTGGCAGCGATCCGTTCGGCCAAGCGCACGATCGATTTTGAGACTTATGTTTTCTGGAACGGCGAGATCGGGAAGCAATTTACCGAAGCGCTGGCGGAACGGGCCCGGGCCGGGGTGAAGGTGAACGCGATCCTGGACGCGCAGGGAACGGCGAAACTGGGGATGGAAAACCTGGAGATACTGCGCAGCGCGGGCGTGCAGGTGGTGAAGTATCATTCGATCTTTTGGCTCGATCCGCGCCGTTTCAATAATCGGACACATCGCAAGCTGCTCATCGTGGACGGCAAGGTGGGATTCATCGGCGGAGTGGGGATCGCGGATGAATGGCTGGGCAACGCGGAGGCGCCAGAGTACTGGCGCGACAATCATTACCAGGTGACCGGCCCGGTGGTAGCGCAATTGCAGGCTGCATTCATGGATAACTGGTTAAAGACTCGCGGCGAAGTGTTGCAGGGACCGGAATACTTTCCGCCGTTGAGGTCGACTGGACCCTATGCAGCTCAGGCCTTCAAGAGCTCACCCAGTCGCGGCGATTCCGACCTGCGCCTGATGTATCTGCTGGCGATCGCATCGGCCCAGCACACGTTGTTAATCGAGAATGCTTATTTTTTGCCAGACGTTCTCGTGCGAAAGGAGCTGATCGATGCCGCCGGTCGCGGGGTGAAAGTCGAGATCCTGGTACCCGGGGAACACATCGATCAGAAGGCGGTTCGAGCTGCATCGCGGAAGCATTACGCAGAGCTGCTAAAGAGGGGGATTAAGATCTATGAATTTGAGCCCACGATGGTGCACGTGAAACTGATGATCGTAGATGGTGCGTTCGTCTCGGTCGGATCGGGGAATTTCGACCTGCGTTCAATAAGATTGAATGATGAGGCGAACATGAATGTGCTAGATCGAAGCTTTGCCGCGCAGCAGACGAAGTTATTTGCCAAAGACAAGGGGCGATCGCGTGAGATCACGCTCACAGAAACGGGCGGCCTCAATTTGCTAAATCCGATTGGACAGGTATCGGATGGGCTAGCGCAGGAACTTTAGGCAGCGAAACCGTGCGCGTTACCTGCGCGAAGTGTGCAATGAGCGACGTCTCATCGATCGACGGGATTATCGCCGCCGCTTACGACGTTATCTCAGGGCCTGCCGGTCAGAAGCGGGATTGGGAACGTGAACGGGCGCTCTTTGCCCCAGGTGCGCGTTTGATCCCAACGGCGCCCGCGCCAGGCGGCGCGGACGGTGGCAAACTTGCGCCACAGGTGCTCGATGTGGAAGGGTACATCGCTCGGGTCGAGCCGTTTTTTGCCGAACAGGGTTTTTATGAGAAGGAGATTGCACGGGTGACCGAGCAGTTCGGCCACATCGCGCACGTGTGGAGCACATACGAATCGCGCCATTCGCCGGACGACCCGCAGCCGTTCATGCGCGGAATCAATTCGTTCCAGCTCTTCCATGACGGCGAACGCTGGTGGATTTTATCAGTGTACTGGCAACACGAGAGTGCCGAGCACCCGTTGCCCGTCAGGTACACGGGTGAATGCGGAATGCTGAATGCGGAATTCCGGGACGCGACTTAGCGGAAATCATCCGCGCTTAGGCCGCGACCTTCGACGATGCTCTTGAGAGTTCCAACGGGGATCGGTTTGTTTCCGTGCATCGCCACAATGACTTGTCGTCCGTTCCCTGGTGCCCCATTGCGCCAGCGTCGACCTGAGGCGGTGGTTGCTTCACACACGCTCGCCTCCAATCTCCCCCGCTATAAGCACTTACCCGAGAAGCCCGAGAGAGATGACATGCGGAATGGCTTATTTCCCGCGCATGCTCGACAAAATCCGGCTGCACGCCCGGGGCGAGCTGGGCGCGGATTACCACCCCAACCTCGGTGCGACGACCGCCTTGGACGGGGTGTGCTGCAATTTCCTGCGCGTGAATTATGAGGAGCTGCGCGAATGCGTGCGCCAAGGCGGAAGCGATGAAGAGATTCTCGAGTGGTGTTTCGAGAAGAGCCGTCGCTTGAATGAAGGCGATCTTTTTGTCTGGAATGGCTTCGTCACGAAACTCGGCTGGCGCGACCGAGCGACCCCGACGCTGGAACAGCGGAAGAAGGCGATGGGGATCGAAAACCGAGACGACATCGCCTGTATTCCGGACCTGATCGATTTCGACGAAGGCCGGCTGCGTTAAGGAAGCAGCGCGAGGCTGCAGGAAGAAGGATGAGGGAAGAAGTCGGAAGGGTTTGAGGTTTGATGACGCTGATGCGCGTTACAACCGTGTCGGGTGCGAACTCCTTCTATGTTCGCGTTTTCTCTAACCGAGTGGGTTGTCTCGGGTCCCTGGCGGTGTCGATT
This sequence comes from Chthoniobacterales bacterium, assembly GCA_038200165.1. GTDB lineage: Bacteria > Verrucomicrobiota > Verrucomicrobiia > Chthoniobacterales > UBA10450 > AV69. Next base: position 4,329 of record JBBPYF010000089.1, read on the forward strand.
ATCAGCACAATCGTGCTCATTGCTCTGATGCGCGGCTGTAGCGGTCCGCACTGGTGACGCAGCTTAGACGGAACAGTGACTGCCAGGAAACGATCTCACGGCGACGGGGCGCTGCTCGCGATCGCGCTGTTCAAGTTCGTTAAAGGCGCGGTGATTCTGGCGCTGGCGTGTGGCGCGATGAGCCTCTTTCACAAGGACGTGGTGGCGCATGTCATTGGTGCGACGAGCTACGGATCGATCCTGATAACCGTTTAATCGGGGAGCTCCTGAACAAGCTGCAGCTGGTGCATACGAAAGAATTAAAGGAATTGAGCGCGCTGGGCGCAGGGTACGCAGCGTTGTTCCTGACGGAGGGAACGGGTCTGCTTTTCCGGCAGCGCTGGGCTGAGTGGCTAACGATCGTTGCGACAAGTTCGCTTATGCCGCTGGAGCTCTATGAGCTGATTAAGGAATTTACCGTGTTGCGCTTACTCGTGCTGCTGGTCAATACCGCGGTGGTTTTGTTTCTGGTTTATCGTGTGCGGCAAAAGGGCAGATAGGAGAAACTGGCAGCAGCTGAGATCGGTTTCGCCGGGCGAAGAGCTATTCTGCGCGATGGCTTCGTCGCTCGCTCAGAGCTCGATTACTTGAGCGCTCAGGATATCGTCACTCGCGCGGATCTGTTCCGGTAGCTCGCCACCGGGCGCAGCGTCGGGATTTAGCAGCATGAGCGAGTTGCCACCAGCCCGAGTTCCGGCTGATGGACGGCCTGAGGTTCTACTGCGACCGGCTTTGCTTGACCGGCCGGAGCCTTCTTTCTACCCTGAGCCGCGTATGCGACCAATGGACTTCATTCTCGCAATGTGTTTTGCAGGAGCGTCGCCATTTTGTTTCGCAGGAGTAGCATCCGTGGAAGACGAATCCTATGAATATGGTCTGGTTCCGACTTCCACCGAGAGTGTGCCTAAATGGTATGTCAAAATTGGGGGAGGCATCGACCTCGATTACGGTGTGACAGATTTTAACGGCAGCTTCAAGCGCAGCTTGCCCAACCTGATTGAGCAAATCGTCACGGTGAAGATAAGAGATCACGGCTATGATGATATTTACGACACGAACTTCTACCGCTTTCGAAGTGAAGTCGGTTACGCCGTAACTCGCAGCATCGAGCTATGGGGACTGGTCGACTACACCGCTGCCAATGGGCAGGACAGTCCTGGCGGGTTCATCGCCATTTCAGGGATCGGCAACACTGAGCGACTCGATCTTACTCTGCATGCGGGTGAGTACAACTCTTACGGGCTCGAACTTGGCGTTCGCTGTTTTTTGTTGCCTGAAGAATCACGCTTGCGGCCATACGTTTCGTTCGGCGGAGGACCAGCTTACATTGATTCCACAGACGTTAGGATGATTGCGATGTTTCCACCGCGCGGAGCGTTTCAGGAAAACGTGCTCAACGGATCGTTCTATGACTCTGGGTGGACCTTTACGGCCTCAGTCGTTGCCGGCGTGGAAGTCAGGCTGGCCAAGTGCTTTTCCCTCGGGATTCAAGGCGGTGCGCGCTACCAAGGTACGCGCCGCAACGGTAGCCTTGCGCGCAATCGCTTAGCGCCAGTGGTTCAACTGGACGACCTCGTTGACGACAGGGGCAACCGATTCTACTGCCCACTCACTGTATACGCGAAGTTTCGCTTTTGAGCCACTCTACAAACGCTGAACTCGTGGGCTGGCCTCCCGTCATTATACTTTCACGCCAGCGAAGAGAAATCCCTCGTGTATTGCATTACCATTTTAGACTGGCCATATTAACGAGGCAGCTAATGAGTGAATAACTACAGCTCGATCACCTGCACGCTAAGGATATCGTCGCTGGCGCGGATTTGCTCGAGTAGTTGGCTGCCGGGCGCGGCATCGAGATTCAAGACCATCAATGCGGTGCCGCCGGCCTGGTTTCTACTTAGGGACATGGTGGCGATGTTGACGCGGTGCTCGCCGAGCAAGGTGCCGATGCGGCCGACCATGCCGGGGCGGTCGGTGTTTTCCAGGATCATTATCACGCCGTGGGGGCGGGCTTCGACGAGATGACTGTTGATGTGGACGATGCGCGGGGTGGCGCCGAAGAAGGCGCCGCCCACTGAGACGGAACGGCCTTCGGCGGTGGCGGAAAGCTCGAGCATGTCGGAGTAATCGCCGGGCGCGCTCAGCCGCGTTTCGGTAATGTCGAGGCCGAGGCTTTCGGCGAAGGCGGGGGCGTTGACTTCGTTGATGTCGGGGCCGCCGGCGTTTTGCAGGAATCCTTTGAGCACGGCGCGGGTGATGGCGGTGGTGTCAACTTCGTTGACTTTGCCGCTGTAGTTGATGTTGAGATGGTCGGCGTGGCGGGGTGCGAGCTGAGAGAGGAATCGGCCGAGCTTTTCGCCAAAGCGGAGATGCGGGCCGATGACGGCGAGCGTTTTGGCGTCGAGCGAGGGCATGTTAACGGCGTTGCGAATAACGCCTTCGAGGAGCGCGGCGCGGATTGATTGCGCGATTTCGATGCCGACGCTTTCCTGCGCTTCGGCGGTCGATGCGCCGAGGTGCGGCGTGAGGATAACGTTCGCGAGTTCGCGCAGTGGTGAAGAGGGAGGCAATGGTTCGGTTTCGAAAACATCGAGCGCCGCGCCGGCGACGTGGCCGGTGCGGATGGCATCAGCTAACGAGCCCTCGTCGATTAAACCGCCGCGCGCGCAGTTGATGATGCGCACGCCGCGTTTGGTTTTCCCAAGCCGTTCCGCGTTCAAGATATGATGCGTCTCGCGCGTGAGTGGCGTGTGCAGTGAGATGAAGTCAGCGAGGGGCAGGAGATCGTCGAGTTCTTCCACCACTTCGACCTGGAGGCTGCGGGCGCGCGAAGCGGCCAGATAGGGATCAAACGCGAGCACGCGCATGCCGAAAGCGATGGCGCGCCGGCTCAGCTCGCTCCCGATGCGACCCATACCAATTACGCCGAGGGTTTTGTTGTAAAGCTCCACGCCTTCCAGTTTTTTCCGCTCCCACGCTCCGGATTTCATGGTGGCGTCGGCGCGCGCTATGTTGCGCGCGAGGCTGAGCAGCAAGGAGAATGCGTGCTCGGCCGTCGAAATCGTGTTCGCGCCCGGCGCGTTCAGCACGACAACGCCGCGCCGTGTTGCCGTTTCGACATCGACATTATCAACGCCGACGCCGGCACGGCCGACGACACGCAATTTTTTGGCCGCGTTCAGAATTGTGGCCGTGACGGTCGTCTGACTGCGCACGATGAGCGCCGCCGCGTCGCCGAGGGCATTGATGAGCTGCGTTTCGCTCAATCCCGTTTGCACATGGACGTCGAGCGCGCCATCGCGCGACAACTCCTCGAGACCGCGTGGGGAGATGGGATCAGCGACGAAGACGGTGGGGGTGCTCATGGCCATTGCGCGATGGGGGATTTCCGGGTAGCGCACGCGTCTCGCGTGCTGGCCATGGCGTCCTCGCCATCGCGCACTTTTCTTAATGCGGTGATCTCTTGTGTCGATGAATGTTCACAGCAAAGATTGTTTCGGCCGGACGCCGAAACCAGCACGCGGGACGCGTGCGCTACCCGGAGTGCGCGGCGCGCGACGCTCAACGCGCGTTGCTTTTCGGCGAGGGCGCCGAAAAGAGCGGGCGGGGCGTCCGCGCTCCCCATCGTTTTCATCCGAAGATCACCAGGCGGATGCTGTCGGGCAATTGTTCGGCGACATCGTTGACGACATTCCCGCGGAGCAGCGCCGCAAGTGTGTGCCGGTGCGATGTGCCGATGAGTAAATAATCGATACCCAGGGTCGCGGCCGTGTCGAGAATGGTGGTCGCCGTGTCCGGGCTCACGGCGAAGACCGGCGCCACGCAAATCCCGCGTTCCTCCGCGAGCTTGAGCATTAACGACATGATGGCATTCGCTTCGGGATCGTCCTGCCATTTGGCGCGGCCAGGCTGCGCCGGGCCACCGCCATAATAGACCGCGATTTCCTTGACGTAGAGGACATAGAGCACGCCTTTGCGCAATTGCGCTTCATCGAGGGCGAAGCTGAGCACGGGTGTGATGCCGCGCGCCGCCACCATCAAACGCTGCCCTTCCTCCAGGTTCGGCCGCATCGTTTCGGTCAAATTCGGCGTCACCATTTCCGCGACCTGACGGGTGACGGTGAGCGTGGTGAGACCGTGGCGTTTCAAGGTGTAGGCGCGCGCCGCCAGCCCGATCAGCAGCACGCAGGCGACGAAGAAAAGCGCATCCGGTTTGGTGTGCGCCAGCGTCAGCTCGACCGCGGCGAGAATGACGAAGGTGATGCCGAAGAGAACGCGATCGTACCAGATGAAATCGACAGTGCGATTGACGCAGCAGGAGCCGAGATTGACGGCGATGGCGCCGACGACGCCGATGGCATAGAGCCCTGCGAGGGTGGTGAAATTGCCGGTGGTGATCAACACGATCGCCGGCAACAGCATTGCCAAAAGGAGCGGCAGACTCGGCACGCCATGGCGGTTGAGCCTGGTGAATTCGCGCGGCATTTCGCCATCGCGCGCCATCATGAAGAGCAGCCCGATCATGGCGACGATGGCGGTATTCGATGCGCTGAGCAGGAGGAAGAAAAAGACGATGCCGACGATCCAACCGAAGAAATGCCCGAACCAGGGCGATACCGTGGCGGCGCCGAATTGCTCGCCGACAAAACGCAGCATGTCTTCGCTGCGGCGATCGAGCGCGGCGGTGATTTGCCACGGCTCGGTGAGGTGAGCGTGCGACGCGAGAACGCCCGGCAACGAGAGCATGGCCCAGCCGAGCAGAGCGGTGCCGACGACCACTTCGATTGCGACTGGAACTATGGCTTTGAGTGATTCGCGGCCGACGCGCGGGCGCTCCATGGTCGAGCCGGGATCGAGCTTCATCACACCGGTGAGGTTGGCGATCGATTCGGCGCCGCTGAGCGCGAGGATGACGCCGACGAATTGCACCCAAAGCTGAACGACGCTCTCATGCGGCGGCTGCAGAAAGCGCGTGGTGAGATGCGGCGCGCTCACCGCGATAAGCACCACGACGACAAGTGCGGTCGGCAGCGAAAGGGCAACAGCGAGGCTGCCGCTGTGTTTCGGGCCGAAATAATTCAGCACGCCCAGCAGCGCCAGAATCGCCACCGTGCTGATGGAAATGTGATTGCGCAGAAAACCGATCCAGGCGATGTGCTCCGCGCCTGAAGTGATGTAGGTAAGCGCCGACCAGCCGCTGAGCGCCGCGGTCACGGTGAGGTCAGCTATAAGCAGGAGCGCGCCGACGACCGCAAGCAACCGTCCCTGCGAACGCGCCGCGGAATAAACGCCGCCGCCATCAGGAAAATGCCGGCAGATGACGGCGTAGTTGATTCCCACCAGACCGGTCACCGCGCAGACGGCGAGAATGATGGGCAACGACGAAAACCCCGCCGCGATGAAAGCGAGGCCAATGACATAAGCCTTGCTCGTGCCCCAGTCGCCGTAGAGCAACGCCGCGGCGCGTTTCCAATCGACATTGCGCGGCCGATGCACTGCACCCGTGGGGAAGGTTTGAGCCATGGTGAATGCTCAGCCGAAGATGACGAGGCGGATGTCGTCGGGCAAATGTTGCGCGACGGCGGTGGCGACGCTGCCGCGAAGAAGGTGCGCCATGCGGCTGCGTTGCGAGGCCCCGACAATGAGGCAATCGACGCCGAGGGTGGCGGTCAGATCGAGGATGGTCGTGGCCGCGTCGGGACTCACGGCGTAGACCGGCAACACCGATACGCCGCGTTCTTCCCCGAGCTTGAACATTGTCGACATGATAGCCTGCGCTTCGGAATCATCCTGCCAGCGAGCCCTGCCCAGGCCGGCGGTGGTGTTGGAAAAGTAAACCGAAATCTCTTTCACATACAGCACGCAGAGGATCGCTTTGCGCAATTCTGCTTCCTCCAGGGCGAAGCCGAGCACAGGCGTGATTCCGCGCGCCGCCACCATGATCTTCTGCCCTTCGGCCAGGCGCGGCTGCACTGCCGCGATCGTCTCGCTCGTTACCATCTCGGCGACGCGGCGCGCCACCGTCATGGTTTTTAATCCGGAGACTTTGTGCGAGTAGGCGCGGAAAGCCAGGCCGATGAAGAGGACGCACATGGCGAAAAAGAGCGCGTCTGGTTTTGTCTTTGCCAGGGTCAATTCCACCGCCGCGAGAACGAAGAACGTCACGCCCATGATCAGGCGTTCGTAGGGGCGCAGGGCGAGACGTTTGTTAAATGTGCAGGAGCCCAGATTGACCGCGATGGCGCCGACCACGCCGATGGCATAGAGGCCGGCGAGTGATGTGAAATTGCCGGTCACCGCCAGCACCACGATGGGCACGGCCACGGCGATAATGAGAGGAATCTGCGGCACGCCATGTTTGTTCAGGCGCGCGAGCTGTCGCGGCATCTCGCCGTCCTGCGCCATCATGAACATCACACCGATGAGCGCGACGATTGCGGTGTTAACGGCGCTGATGAGCAACAGTCCGAAAATGACGCCGACGATTACTCCGAAGAGTTGACCGAACCATGTGCCGGCGGCGAGCGTGCCGTAATGCTCCGCGAGAAAGCGCAGCATGTCCTCCTGGTGAGCGAGAAGTTGCGGCGTAAAGGATTTCGGAATCGACAACATCGCCCAGCCGAGCAGCAGCGTCCCGAACACGACTTCGATGGCGACGGGCAGAATCGCTTTCGTCGCAGTGCGCGTGACCGTCGGTTTATCTGGCGGGCTATCCCGGTCGAGCTTCATCACGCCGGTGATGTTGGCGACTGCTTCCACGCCGCTGAGGGCGAGGATGACGCCGACGAATTGCACCCAAAGTTGGGCGAGACTCTCGTGCCGCGGCTCGAGATAGGCGCTGGTCAGATGCGGCCCGCAGAGCGCGACGATGGCGATGACCACCAGCACCGCCGGCAGCGCCAGCCAGATGGAAACGCTGCCGCTGTGTTTTGGGCCGAAGTAATTGATCGCGCCGACCATGAGGATGAGCACCATTGTCGCCACCCGCGCGTAACTCGCCGGCACGCCGAGGTAACTCACCGCCGCCCAGCCGCTGAGCGCGGCGGTGACGACGAAGTTCGCCACCAGAAGCAGTGCGCCGACCGAGGCGAGGAAGCGACTTTGTCTGCGCGCGGCCGAGTAAACGCCGCCGCCGTCCGGGAAATGTTTGCAGACAATGATGTAGTTGTAACCGACGAACGCCGTCAGCAGGCAGACCGCGGCAATGATCGGGAGCGAGGCGAATCCCGCCGCGACAAAGGCGAGGCCAATGACGTAAGCCTTGCTCGTGCCCCAGTCGCCGTAGAGCAAGGCGGCGGCGCGTTTCCAATCGACATTGCGCGGCCGGTGCACACCAGGCGCTGGCCCGGGAAGGGATTCAGCCATTTAGGTCGGGACTCTCCGCTGCGACGCGCAATGGCTGCAAGTGCATTCTCAAGCTCGTCATCCCGAGCGAAGTCGAGGGATCCCGCGGCGAGAGCTTTACGGCAGCGTCGCGGGATTCCCCGGCTGCGCTCGGAATGATCTGTTTGTGAGTTCGGCGACTACTTCGATTTCGGCTGTCTGCGGGAACATGTCGATGGGATTAATGGAAACGATGGCGAAGGACTTCTGCAATTCCCGCAGATCGCGCGCCAGCGTTGCCGGATTGCAGGAGACGTAGATCACGCGCCCGGGCGCGCAGCGGGTAGTCGATTCGCGCACGGTGCCGCTCAAGCCTTCGGCCGGCGGATCGAGAATGAGAACGTCGCAGCTTTCACTTTGCAACCGCGAGGAGAGTTCTGCCGCGACATCGCCGGCGATGTATTGCTCATGCGGAAGCGCGTCGTGCTGCGCCGCGGCAATCGCGTGCCGGTCCCAATCGATGCCGATCACCTTCTCGAAACGGTCGCGTAATCGTTTCGCGAAAAATCCGGCGCCGCAGTATGCATCGATCAGTGTGCCGTTGGATAATTCGAGCAAGCGCTCAACCAGGTCGAGCATCAACGCGGCGGCGCCATCATTCGCCTGCGTGAAAACGCGCGGGCCATCATGCGCGCGCAATGTGTAATGCCCGTCGCGCGTATGCGCCGCGCGCAATTGCGCGAGCTGCGCGTTGACTTCCGGCGCGGAGATCGGGCAGAACTCGACGTCGAGCAGCCGATTCGAGTCGCGCCGGAAAAACCCCAGGGTGCCGTCGCGCGCGTGAACGGTGATGCGATTGCGGTAGCCATACTGGAGCGGCGAGGGGATCATCGGCCGCATCGGTGCGTCGGCGATTCCGCCGATGCGCGCCAGCGTTTGCTGTACCTGGCGCGATTTGATCGCAAGCTGGTGTTCGTAATCGATGTGCTGATACATGCAGCCGCCGCAGCGTCCGAAGTACGGGCAGCGCGGCTCGACCCGATGCGGTGAGTTCGTCTGCACCGTCTCGAGTTCCGCTTCGATGAATTTGCGATGCTCGCGCAGCACGCGCGCGGAGACGGTTTCGCCCTCGATGACGTAACGAACGAACGTGGCTTTTCCATCCACGCGCCCGACGCCTTTGCCGCCGAAGGCGATATCGCTGATCTGAAGCTTAACGGTCATCCCGGGCGCAGCGCAGCGAAGTCGAGGGATCCCGCGGAAGTTACCTGAACCTAGCGCCCCTGGATCCTTCGACTCCGCTGCGCTGCGCTCAGGATGACGAGCGTGGCGGGCCGTTAATTGTCCCGGCCCCAGTCGTATTTCGTCTCATTGCCGAGCTCAGGCGGGAACTCGGCAAAGCCGGCGTGAATCCAGGGAATATCGCTCGGCAAAAGCGGATAGTAGCTTTGCCGATACGCCGGAATGGGCCAGAGCAGAATCTCGAGCAGCCCGGCGATGTGACGCGCGCCGGAACGGCCGATCCCACGCACCACGCCATAACCGGCGGCGGCGGAATTCCCTTCGTTGGTGTTAATCGTGGCGATCGTGACCGGTATTTCCGCGGGGGCGAGAAAGAAATTCGAAACGCCGCGGCCGAGTTTGCGCGTCGGACCGTAGTCATTTGATGGCGGATCCTGAATATCAGCGAACGCGGTGCCGGCGAGAGCGAAGGCGGCGAACAGGGTGATCGTTTTCATACGCAAGTCCAGATTGAATCAGAGGCGAAGCATTCCGACAATTCAATTTCGTGTTTCCACCGCGGGCTGGTTGCGGGTGGCGAGAATGGAAAGCGAAATCGTGATCGCGAGCACGGCGATAATGACAAGCAGCGACAGGTAGTTCGGAATTGGCAGGTATTTCGACAGGATCATTTTCAGGCCAACGAAGCCGAGAATGATGGCGAGCCCCTGGCGCAAATAGACGAAGCGGTTCATCAAATTAGCGAGCAGAAAATAGAGCGAGCGCAGCCCGAGAATGGCGCAGATGTTGGAAGTATAAACGATGAACGGATCGGTAGTGATGGCGAAGACCGCGGGAATCGAATCAACCGCGAAGACCAGGTCCATCACATCAACCATGACCAAAACGAGCGCGAGCGGAGTGATCATGAAGCGGCCATCCACGCGGGCGGTGAAATGTTCCTCCCGAAATTCATTCGTCACGTAGACGGAGCGCCGGGAGAGCCGCATCAGCCAGCTCTGGCTGTAATCTTTTCCCTCTTCCTTGACGAAAAACATGCGCCCGCCGGTAATGAGCAGAAAGACGCCGAAGAGGTAGAGCACCCAGTGAAATTTAGAAACCAGCGTTACGCCGAGCCAGATCATGAGCCCGCGCATGACCAGCGCCCCCAGAATTCCCCAAACCAGGACGCGATGCTGCGACTTGGGCGGCACGCCAAAGGATCGGAAGATGAGAACGAAGACGAAGATGTTATCGACGCTGAGCGAATATTCGATCAGATAGCCTGTGAAAAAATCGACGCCGGCATCGCGCCCGTGCCACTTCCAGACGACAGCGTTGAAAGCCAGGGAAAGCGCCACCCAAATGAGGACGCGATGCGTCGCTGCTCGGATGGAAAGCGCGCGGTCGCGTTTTTTGAATTGCATCAGATCGCCCGCCAGCGCGATGAAGACGCCGAGGTGGAAGGCGATCCAAAACCAGATGCTGGTCGACACGGCGGCAACGGTTTCACGTTGCACATGCAAGGGCAATGGCAGAACCGCGGATTACGCGAATGACGCGGATAAAAGACAAACCAAAGTTCGTTTCCTTCCGAGACAATCCGCGATATCCGCGTAATCCGCGGTTCACCCAATTTCCTCTCGCGCGCCCACACCTTTTTCGTAGGGTGTGCGACTCGCGATGGATGCAGAACTGGAGAAGCTTGTCGAAGCAGGCAAGCTGACGACGAAACAAGCTGAGCAGCTCGAACAACTTCACCCCGGCACATTTTGTCTGCACAAAAGCTGGGGCTTCGGCCGCATCGCCGAGTGGAACCTCCTGCTCAATCAGATCCTCATCGATTTCAAAACGAAACCGAAACATCCGATGCAGCTCGCCTACGCGGCGGACAATCTCGCGCCCATTCCGCCGCAGCATTTTCTCGCGCGCAAAGCCGATGAGCCGGACGCGATCCGCGCGCTCCTGAAATCCGATCCGGCCGCGATCGTGCGCAATATTCTGGAAGGACTCGGCGGCAAAGCCACGCTCACGCAGATCAGCGAGCTGATGATCGGCGATCTCTTCAGCGAAACGGAATGGAAGAAATGGTGGACGAGCGCGAAGAAGGCGATGAAGAGCACCGGCTACTTTTTGGTGCCGACAAAGAAATCGGAGCCGATTGCGTTGCGCGAAGTTCCGGTGTCACGCGCGGACGAGCTGCTGACGTTTTTTAATCAAACCCGCCAGGCCAAGGAGCAGGCGGCGGCGCTGGACCAGATCATCAAATTCCACAGCGAGTTCGCCGATCCGGCGCCGCAGTTGCAGCCGGTGGTGGGGAAGATCGAGAACACCGCGGCGCAAAATCAGAGGCTACATTCGGCGCTCTCGTTTGAGCTGTTGCTCGCGCGCGACGACCTGCTCGCGCGCGTGCCGGAGCTGAAAATCACCCGGCCCGATCTCACCATCGAGCGGCTGATTTCCGAAGAGGAGTCACGGCTCGTTAGCATTTTGCCGGCGCTGCCTTCGGCGAAAGAGCGGCGCGTTTTGCAGGCATTGCCGAGCGCCCTGGGCGAGAACTGGACGCGCCGCGCCTGGCAGCTGATGAACTCGAATCATCCGCGCATGGTGGCGCAGATTCCGAAGGTGTTTGTGGAGAATGGCCGCCGCGATGATCTGCGTGCCTTGATGGAGCGCGCCGTGCGCGAGCATTCCGCCACGAGCGAAATGATGATCTGGCTCTGCCGCGAACGCGCGGACTGGCCGGAGCTGATTTCGCCGGAAATTCTGCCGGCGGTTTTGTCCGCAGTCGAGCGCGATCAGCACAATGAGACTTCGCGCTCGACCCGGCTGCGCGATTTGCTGCTCGATGACCGTGAGCTGATCAGTGATTTGTTCGCGGGCGCAGATGTGGGCGCGGCGCGCGACGCCCTGCGGCGATTGCTCCTCACGCCGGTCTTCGACGATCTGACCAAGCGGTCGCTCATGGCGCGCGTCCTCAAATTATATCCTGAGCTGGAAAGCATGGTGACGGGCGCGCAAGGCGACGAGAAAATTGAGTCGCTTGTCGTGTCCTGGAGCAGCCTCCAGAAGCGCAAGACTGAGTACGAAGAGATCGTGAGCAAAAAAATTCCCGAGAACACAAAGGAGATCGGCGTGGCGCGTTCCTACGGGGATCTGCGCGAGAACTTCGAATTCAAAGCGGCCAAGCAAATGCAGGCTGTGCTCATGCGCCGCAAAGCCGAGCTCGAGCAAATGCTCCAGCGCGCGCGCGGCACTGATTTTTCGAATCCCGACACATCGCAGGTTTCGATCGGCACGATTGTGACGTTGCGTGATATCGATTCGGCGCAGCATGAGCGCCACACCATTCTCGGTGCGTGGGACGGGAATCCCGAGCAGCGAATCATTTCATATCAAACGGCGATTGGGCAGGCGTTGCTGGGAAAAAAAATCGGCGAGCGCGCCACGCTCAATACCGATCACGGCGCGGCCACATTTGAAGTCATCGTGATCGAGCCGGCGCCAGTCGACACCGCGCACGGGGAGACGGCGGAGGAAGCGGAACGCGTGAGCGATCAGGGTGTGCCCGTCGCCGCGGGATAGTCTGCCGGTGGGGCGGTCGATGCTGGCGCTTTGCGATTGAGAGCAAAGACGAGCAACCAAATTAAGGCGAGGGTGAGCAAGGCGAGGCCGGCAATTCCGATGAGCCTTTTGACCGGGAGTTGTTGCTGCACTCGCCTGCCCGCGAGCACAGCGGCGATGAAGATGAGCAACGCTGCCGCCGCGAAGTAAATGGCGCTGCTGATTTGCTGCGGGTCGAACGCGGCGAGAAGTGAAGGCATTGCGCTAATATACTGTGTCATCCTGAGCGGAACGAAGTGAAGTCGAAGGATCCCGTGGCGCTACCTTAAAGGTGACTTCCACGGGATCCCTCGACTTCCGCCTCCTCCCCGCCTACGGCGGACAGGTCGCTCGGGATGACGGGCGCCGGGGATCTGGACATCGGCCCTTCTTCGACCAACAATTCGTCAAGACATGAGCGAGCCAATTGTCATCGCCAAATCCGCTGCCGGCGACATCGAGCTCTTGCCGCAAATGGCCAACCGGCACGGCCTCATCGCCGGCGCGACCGGCACGGGAAAAACGGTGACGTTACAAACGCTGGCGGAAAATTTCAGCGCGCGCGGCGTGCCGGTGTTCATGGCTGACGTCAAAGGCGACCTCGCCGGCATGAGCCAGCCCGGCGCGAACAACCCGAAAGTCCTGGCGCGGGCGAAGGAGCTGCGGCTCACCGATTTCAAAGGCGAAGCGTCCCCGGTCGTTTTCTGGGATGTCTTCGGCGAGAACGGTCATCCCGTGCGCGCCACGGTCTCGGAGATGGGGCCGCTGCTGCTGGGGCGTTTGCTCAATCTCAACGACACGCAGGCAGGCGTGCTCAACATCGCTTTCAAAATCGCCGACGAAAGCGGTCTACTCCTGCTCGATCTGAAGGATCTGCGCGCCATGTTGCAATACGTCGCGGACAACGCCGACCAGTTCAAAACGCAATACGGCAACGTCTCGGCCGCCAGCGCCGGCGCCATCCAGCGCAATCTTCTTCAACTGGAAACGCAGGGCGCGGACAAGTTTTTCGGCGAGCCCGCGCTCGACCTCGACGACTGGATGCAGACGCAAAACGGGCGCGGCGTGATCAACATTCTCGCGGCGGAAAAGCTCATGCAGAAGTCGCCCGATGTTTATGCGACGTTCCTTCTCTGGATGCTCTCGGAGTTGTTCGAGCGCCTGCCGGAAATCGGCGATCCGGAAAAGCCGAAGCTCGTTTTCTTTTTCGACGAAGCGCATTTGCTCTTCAGCAATATCGAGCCGGCGGTGTTGCAAAAGATCGAGCAGGTGGTGCGGCTGATTCGCTCGAAAGGGGTGGGCGTTTACTTCGTCACGCAAAATCCGCTCGATCTTCCTGACATCGTCCTCGGGCAAATGGGCAATCGCGTGCAGCACGCCTTGCGCGCGTTCACGCCACGCGACCAGAAAGCGGTGCAGGCTGCGGCGCAAACATTCCGGCAAAATCCCAAGCTCGATACGGTCGCGGTGCTGCAACAACTCGGTGTGGGCGAAGCACTCGTTTCCATGCTCGATGAAAGCGGCACGCCCGGCATTGTGCAGCGGGCGAAGATTGTGCCGCCGCGCAGCCAGATCGGCGCGATCACACCGGAGCAGCGCCAGCAAATTATCAGCTCATCGATTCTCGCCGGACATTACGAAAAGACGATCGATCGCGAATCGGCCTACGAAAAACTACAGGCGCGCGCCGGAGAAAAAATGGCCGGAGCGCCGGAAGCGACGCCGGGCGCATCGGTGCCAGAGCCGGCGAAGGATTCATTCTTCAATCAGGTAATCGGCGTGTTTAAGCCGACGGTCGGCCCGCGCGGGGGCGTGCGCGATTCCATGGCCACGTCGATGATTAAGAGCGCAGTTCGTTCGGCTGGTTCACAGGTCGGCCGCCAGGTCGTGCGCGGGCTGCTCGGAGGAATTCTCGGCGGCGCGCGGCGCTAACTGCCCGATGAATAAAGATGACGAAGCACGAAGCTCGACGTTGCAGTTCGTCATTCGGGTTTCGCCATTGTTCGGCTTTCGAGTTTCGTCATTTAGCTGCCTGCGCTGCTAAAAGGAAATCGCCGGCTGCGATTACGCGCAACCGGCGATCTGTAGCCGCGGCTGCTGGCCGCGGCGATTTAAACTGCGCAAACGTATCCTTACGGCGTGGCCGTAGGACTCGCGCTCGCCGCGGCCTTCAGCTCTTTCTTTCCTTTACCGCCGGCCTTGGCTTCGATGTTCGTCGCGGTCATGGTGTAGTGGACCGTGACTTTCTCGCCCACCTTCGGCTCCGTGTCCGCCTTGGTGTTCGAATCGCGCGCGATCTCCCAGCGTTCTTTCTTCGCGCCCTTTTCGATCACGATCATGCTGCTGTTCACTTCCACGATCGGACCGGTGACCTGATAATCCTTCGCGCTGGCGGCAAAAGCTGCCCCCCTCAGCGCCAAACTCGCTAACAAACTGCAAGCTAATGTTTTCATAGGTTACCGCATTAGACGCGCCGCCGAGATTCTATTCAAGAATTTTGCGGGAGGCACGAGGACCCGTTGATTGCAGGGATGCGTCATGAGGAGGAATTGAACCGCGAGTTGCGCGGATGACGCGGATGTTGGAAACAGGTGTGATCGCAGGTCGGATAGCGCACGCGTGCTGGTTCCGGCGTCCCGGCGAAACAATCTTCTCTCACAACGCCACCCCGCAGAAAAGTTCGCGAAGGCGAGGCGCCTTCGTCAGCACGCGGAGGCGTGCGCTACCCAACCAACCACGCTATCCGCGGTTCAGTTCCCTACTCGGCGCGCGGCTGTGGCATCGACCTTACACCCACGCGCGCAAGATACTCATCGGCCTGCAGCAGATCATCACCGGCTCGCTGCACAATCTTGAGCAGGCTGTCCATGGACGAAACTTCCTCGAGCTGCTCGGTCAGAAACCACTGCAGGAAATTGATGGTAATGTAATCATTTTCCGAGCGCGCCAGCTCGACCAAAGCATTGATCTGGCGCGTCACCTTTACCTCCTGATCGTAAGAAAGCTGAATGGCCGCCTCCGCGGTGGCGAAGTTCGCCTCTGGCGCCCCAATCGATGGGATAACCACACGGCCGCCCGCATCTACCACATACTTGATGAAGCGCAGCGCGTGATCCTTCTCTTCTTCGGCCTGTTTGAAAAAGTGAGCTGACAACTGCGGCAGCGCTTCCGCCGCAAAATGCGCCGCAATGGCGAAATACTGCAAAGAAGCGCTGAACTCGTAACCAATCTGTTCGTTGATCGTGTCAACGACTTTCTGACTTGTAAGCATGCGCCAAGCTATCGCGAATTATCCTCCGGCGTCTAGCTAACGCCCCGCTTCTTACCTTAACAGGCGGTGCCATTCCTCCATCCCTCGCAAAGAATCCCAGCACGGATCCAGCTTTGCCCGGCTCAGCGACAGGCCGAATGGCATCCGCAACAACGGGCCAAGTTCATGCAGTGCCGCGGCCTTGTCGCCACTCATGACATACACGCGCGCGACACTGAGAGCGATCGGCGGCCCACCTACTGGATCAACCTCCGGTGGCCGTTCCTCCTTTGCCAATTGCGCCTGCTGCGTCGCTTCCGCCTTCCGGCCGACACCGGCGTAAGCCATGGCCAGCGCGACCCGGAGCCGCGGTCCTTCCGTGTTCTTCTGCACCGCCGGTTCCATCAGGACGCGACTCTTTTCCAACCACGGTCGCGCTGCCTCCGCATCTCCTTTCGCCCAAAGCGCCAGGCCACAGAGAAGATCCTTGGGAAAAATCGCAAACTCCGTTTCAAACTCCGGGCGCGGTGATTTTTGGATATCGACAACAGCCTGCTCGAACTTCCGCTCGAGCATATCCACATCCCACCGCGCGAAACCGGCATCGTGGGACTCATGTGCCGGATCGCTCGCCTCCACCACTGCGCGCAACTCAGCGGTGCTGCCGGTCTTCTTAAACTGCAAGTAAGCGTGTTCCAGGCGCAGCTCTGGATCGTCGGGTTTCAAGGCCAGCTCACGCGCGAAAACCTGTTCCTCTTCATCGTACCGCCGCAAACCAGAATAGGTATCGGCAAGGATAGATAGAACACGGCTATTAAGTGGATCGAGACGTGAAGCGCGCCGAAAGCTCGCCACCGCATCGTCCCACGCTCCCTTGCGACGGAGGACCAGGCCCAAGGCCAGCGCGACCTCCGAATCGTTCGGCTGGTTCTTTTCCGCTTCGCGAAATTCCTGCAGCGCATGATCATAATCGCGATGCCCATAGTAGTAGTAGTAACCAAGCGCCGCGTGTACCTCCGGCAGCTTCGGCTGCAACTTGACCGCCTCCTCTACCGCATATCGCGCTTTCGCAAGATATGACTGGCGCACATCCCAATTATCTTCCTGCCAGTAAAGCCGCGCGCAGACACTGGCCAGCGCGGCCTCGGCTAGAGCAAAGGTTGGATCGAGGTTAACTGCCCGCTCATAGAACTCTTCGGCCCTGGCTGCATTAGTGCCCTGATAACTATCAACTTTGCGCTCCCACTCACGTCCTTGCAGGTAAGCTTCGTACGCTGCCATGTTTTCCGTCGGCACGCCCGCGGCGCCTTCATAGGGCCTATCGGGCTGCAGCTGCGCGGTCGTTTCCTGCGCGATTTGCCTTTGCAATCCGAAGAGATCATTCTGCTGCCCTTCAAAGACGTGCGCGTACAATGTCTTGCCGGTCCGCGCCTCTACCAGGAGCGCACTAACCCGATACTGCTCGGCCTCGCGCTGCAAGCTTCCCTCCATCAGGATCGAAACTCCCAGCGCTGCTCCTTTCTCCGCTGGCGTCATTGATTCCAGATGCGGACTATTCGCCGAGCCAGCTGAAATTACGGTCAGGCGCTTGTTATGGGCCAGGCTTGTCAGTATTTCATCCTGAACGCCTTCAGCCAGTCGCCTGCTTTGCTCATCGGTGGTTAACAAGTGAAAGGGAAGAACAGCGATACTTTTATCTACTTGGGCGTTCTCGGTAGTAGCAGTTGTTGGTCTCCGCGCTGAACTACCGCGCCAGACGAGGAGCGCGAGAGCGGCAGCGAGACACAGCACTGTTGCTCCGACTAGCGTCCAGGTTCTGCGCCGCGCAGCAGGCATACTTAGGACTGCGCTCACGCCTGCACTTGTGCGGTTACGCGATGCTTTTGCCCGGCAGTGCTCGATCTCCGCGCGCAATGCAGCCGCCTTACCCGGCCGCGCCGCCGCATCTTTCTCCAGCATGTGCCCCAGCAGCTCGCGCACGCATCCTGATATTGAGGTAAGCTCCTTTACCGGCGCGGCCGCGTGTAGCTGCTTGTCCGCGACCTCTCCGGGTGAGCCGAGGAACGGCGGCCGGCCAGTCAGCATGAACCACAGCGTTGCGCCGAGTGAGTAGATATCCGAGCGCGAATCGAGCGGCTCATGCCGCAGCTGTTCCGGGCTGGCAAAATGCGACGTGCCCACTAAGCCAGCCTGCGTCAACTGCTCCGCGTCCCGGCTAGTCTGCGGATCCAGCCACAGCGCTACGCCGAAGTCGATGACTTTCACGCGCGTTTTTCCGTCTTCTGCCCTGGTCAACATCAAGTTGGAAGGCTTGATGTCGCGATGAACTAATCGCAGTTTCTCCGCCGCAACCAGAGCGTCGGCCACCTGCGCAGCGACTTCCAGCGCGAAGCTCGCGTCCACTGGTCCACCGCGTTCAACCAGTTGCTCGACGCTTTCTCCTTCCACCAGCTCCATCGCATAGAAACAATGATTGGAGCTGGTCTTGAGGTAGTAGATAGACGCGACATTAGGATGCCGGAACTGCGCGGCCTGCCTTGCTTCGCGCTCGAACCGTTCGCGCAGCTTCCTATTTTGTAAAAGCGGCGGGTATATCGTCTTTATCGCGACGTAGGAATGGAGATTAGTATCGAACGCCTTGTAGGTAACACCCATTCCTCCGCGTCCCAGCTCATAGGCCGAACCATCGCTATGTTTGACGACGCGATAGTGATCATAGCTCGGCGTTTTGCCTTTACTCGCCGCCGCGGCATCGACTTGCGCACCATCCGGTTCTTTCTCGAGCCCCAGTTGCAGGAGGCAGAAAACACAACCCGCCGTCCTCGTGCTCATCTCCCGACCGCAGTGCGGGCAAGTGTCGTGCGAAAGGATGGATTCCTGCCGCCGCGCACCTGCATCCAGTGACATATGTTCTAGAGATTGTTCAGACAAAGCTAGAGCACAGAACAAAGGTATCTGATTTCCGAGTCTACTTCCGCAGGATCACTCAGCGTCCGCGCGATCTCCGTCCGCAAGGCAGCCGCGTAACGCTGCCGCAGTCGATAAATCGCAGTCTTCACCGCACCGGTTGAAATGCCGAGCGCGTCCGCTGCTTCGTCATAGCTCAATCCTGGGTCTCCCTTTAGAAACGGCTGAAGAACCTCGAAAACCTGCTCCTTCTTCTCCGCGGAATATTCCTTGCGCAGAACGCCCAGCGTCTGCTCGATCAACGACGTCGCCCACCGGACATCATAGGCCTGTTCCGGCGATAGCTCCTTGCTCGTGATCGACTGATACCCAGCTTCTCCCGCGGTCTCATCGACGGAGATGACATCCGTATGCCCCCCGCGCTTTTGCGCTCTGGCACGATCTTCGGTATCGCGCACGAAGTTCTTTAGTGAAGTAAGCAGAATAGCTCGGAACTTGCCCCGGGTCTGATCTACTCGCTGCAGCCAATCCTTGCTTAGAATCCAGGCGAAGAAGCTTTGGGTGAGGTCCTGCGCATCCTCCATCGAGTATCCATGTCTTCGCAGGTAAGAGTAAATCGGCGGCCAATAAGCTTGGCAAAGCTCGGCCAGTGCTTGCTGCGCTTCTTCCGCCGGCGAATCCCGCGAGCTAACAATCAGCCCCCACTGCGTGGTCGCAAAGACAGCCGAGCCTTCAAAAGGCGAACTCATACCCTGGGTGTGCGCCGATGCTGCACGAACTGCCCGCGAACTGCAAGGAAACTCGCTCACGGCTAAGTGGTCCATGAGTTAGCTATGCAAACCACTGATTACTCGTGGTTAAAGAAACAACTTCTCGTTTTCCCAATCCACTTTCTCCCGGGCAAATCCCCGGTCTACCCACCAACCCAGTCGCACAACATTTGATACGGGAACGCCGCTTCTAAGTAATCGAATGGAGCACAGGCGTCCTCGCCTGTGCGGCCGGCGGGCGCTCGCCCGCCGCCTGGGCCAGAGTTTCCCGGCGGTGCGCGTTTCTACAATTCCGCAGAACTTCGAGACGCTCTTTCCGTAGTCACTCAATAGAATGGTGGCTTTGACCCAGAATGCCGATTCGCGAGGTACGCTGACGGAACGAGGTGAAACTTTTGAGGGAATCCCGTAAAACGTCGTACGTGAGAGGTGAGAAACGTCCGCCGGCAGGCGACAAGCGCCGGCATCGCGTCGCTATCATCGAGTCCAATGAGCTGATGCGGGAAGGCGTCGCGTGCGTCATTGGCCGCCAGGAGGAGTTTAGTATCTGCGGCTTTGCCGCGGATAAGAGGAGCGCGCTCGCTCTCGTCGAGCAGGAACAACCCGACGTGCTGCTGGTCGGCTTTCAGACAGGTAAATGCGACGTGGTTAACCTCGCTAAAGAGCTTAGGGCGTGTTGCTCCGAAACACGCGTGATCGTCACCGGCGTCGCTAACCAGGAGCTCTACGGCGAACGGCTGCTCCGGGCCGGCGCTGCGGAGTATCTGCCGGCAAACTCCACTGCGTTGGAGTTGGTCAAAGCGATCGGGCACGTAATAAAAGGCGCGCCTGGCTCGCACCGCGTATCACGCGACAGAAAGCCAGGCGTGGAGAAGGGCGCGCCGGTGTCAACGCTAACGGATCGCGAGCTATACGTCTTCTCGTTAATTGGCCGGGGACTCGGCACCGGCGAGATCGCGCACGAGCTCGAAATTAGCCGCAAAACGATCGAATACTACCGCGAACAGATAAAGAAGAAGCTCGGCTATCGTGACGGCGTTGCGCTGCACAAAGGGGCCATTGAATGGGCCAACCGTTCGCAATGAGTTTTCCTGCTCAGAGGCTAAAAACCGTGGATTTGCCTAGTTGTGTAAATGAAAGGTTCAAATGCGAGGGAGCAACAACAAGCTAACGAAAGGAGACAAATGCCAACGTTTAAAGGATTCGTCATATCCAGGGATAGCAGGTATTACTTTAAGAACGACGACGGCACCGACCAGGCATTATCGACGGCGGATCGGGGTCACACGGCACGAACCGGACAACCAGATCAACCTACAACCGTTCAGGAACCGACGGCTCGCAGTAGACGGAGAGTGGGAACACGACTACATCGTTAACGTCACCGGGATTAGGTTGAGCAAAGTGGCGCTGCACATTAGCGGAAGCCGTTCCTCGATCTGCAAGGCACGGCGCTTCGGAATCGCTAAAACTCTCCCGCGCAGATCCCGTAGTGATAAGTGCAGGTTAGGAGGAGTAGATAGCTGGCGAGGCGTTGCTCCGGTCGAGTCGCGTCTTGTCCAGCTTCTCCTCCAAACCTTTATTTTATGAATAGAGGTGAAATATCAGGTGAGCAGGGGCGTTGGATTAACACGCCGACGCGGCAAGACGCCCCAAGAGAATTGCGGCATCGGGCGGAGGCAATGCCGGCACAGGCTTTGCACCGCGGGCCCACACTGGAGCAGACGCGCAGGCTTTTGCTGGCGGCGCTGCGAGTGTGGGAGCTGAGGAATGGCCACGGAAGAGTGGCATGAGAGACAGGCGTCCTCGCCTGTCGATCCTGGCAGCCGAGACGGACTGCCTGCCGTGTCGCGAGACGCCCGACTTCCATCCGCAACAAAGACGATGCCCTTCGCGTATTTTCGCTGAGCCGGATTTTTCTTCGGTTCAGGATGGTCGACCGTGCGCGCGGAGACCAGCTCGGAAGAAAGTCTTCCGACGTGCCGCTAAGACCACGCACCTGGAGCGTGGTGCTGCCAGCGGGCGCAACCGACAGCGACAAGGCGCGCGGGGCCCTCTCACGGCTGCGGCACAGTTATTGGCATCCGTCCGGGGCGCTGTCCGTTCATTAGACTTCGCAGGTCGACCAGAACTTAGGCGTCGTAATTCGGTCTGGCGTGGGGCAGAGCCGGGCATAGTGGGCATGCTCCACCTCATTCGGATCTTAGCAACGCGACCCTTTGTCGTTGCGCTTCATACAGACCGTTGTCGTTTATAAAAGCCTTTTAGACCAAAGGCGTGGCTCTGGAATTGCCATGGCGTGCTCCTCGAAATAACTACGGCAAACCAGGCGCGGCGACCATTACTTGGATGCCTGACGCAGCGAGCGGATCTCGGCGGCGTAATCTTTTGCTTTGAAAATGCAGGTGCCGGCGACGAGGACGTTGGCGCCGGCCTCGACGCAAAGCTTAGCTGTCTCGGGATTGATGCCGCCGTCTACTTCCACATAAAGCTGCGAATTGTTAGCTAGCTTCCAGTCGCGGGCGTGGCGGACTTTTTCCACTTGATCGATGCGAAAGGATTGGCCGCCGAAACCCGGGTGCACGGTCATGATGAGGAGAAGGTCGAGCTGGTGGAGGAATGGTTCGAGTAGCTCTAAGGGCGTGGCGGGATTCAAGGTCAGGCCGGTGCGGCAGCCAAGTTCCCGGATTTGGCGCAAGGTTTGGCTGACCTCGTGTTTTGATTCGCTCTCGACGTGCACAGTGACGGAGTTCGCGCCAGCTTCGATGAAGCGGGGAATGTAGTGGTCGGGGTGCTCGATCATGAGATGGACGTCGAGTGGGAGAGTCGTTAGCTGGCGAACCGTTTTCACCACCGCCGGACCGAAGGAGATGTTGTCGACGAAATGGCCGTCCATGATGTCGCAGTGGATCCAATCGGCCCCCGCTTCTTCGACGCGGAGGATTTCATCGGCCAAGTGAGAGAAGTCGGCGGCCAGGATGGAGGGGGCGATGAGGGGCATTAAAAGGATGAAGGATGAAGGATGAAGGATGAAGGATGAAGGCGCAACGCTGTCATTCCGAGCGAAGCCGAGGGATGCCCGTGGCGCGGGCTTTAAGGTAACTTCTGCGGGATCCCTCGACTGCGCTTCGCTGCGCTCGGGATGACCGGAGGGTATGCGGCGCAGTAAAGTTATTCACACTTGACGGGCGGGCGCATTGTTCCAACATTCACGCGTTTTCGGGCGGGTGAATCGTTCGCTGGTAAGGAGCTGGAAGACCAGTGTTTTTCGCCGGGCGCGCCTTGAGCTGGCTCGAAACTTGCAGTGCGCTCAATTTCCAAACCTCTCTCTGCTTAATGTTTGAAGGACTTTTCGGCTGGCTCTCCAGCGACATCGGCATCGATCTCGGCACAGCCAATACACTGGTCTATGTCAAGGACCAGGGCATTGTCCTGCGGGAGCCGTCGGTCGTGGCGGTGCAAGCAGGCACGAACAAGGTGCTGGCGGTGGGTGACGAGGCCAAGCGGATGCTCGGGCGCACGCCCGCGAATATCGTGGCGGTGCGGCCGCTGAAGGATGGCGTGATCGCGGATTTCGAGGTGACGGAAGCGATGCTGCGGCATTTTATTACGAAAGTGCACGGGCGGCGGATGCGGGCGCGGCCGCGGGTGGTGATCGCGGTGCCGTCCGGAATTACGGAAGTGGAAAAGCGCGCGGTGCGTGAATCGGCGACGCACGCGGGTGCGCGCGAGGTTTATTTAATAGAAGAGCCGATGGCAGCGGCGATCGGCGTGGGACTTCCGGTGCAGGATCCCGCGGGCAACATGATCATCGACATCGGCGGCGGCACGACGGAGGTGGCGTTGATTTCGCTTTCGGGAATCGTGTTCAGCCGGAGCGTGCGGGTGGCGGGTGATGAGCTGGATGAAGCGATCGTGCAGTACATGAAGCGCGCTTACAATTTGATGGTGGGCGAGCGCACGGCGGAAGAGATCAAGATCAAAATCGGTTCGGCCTATCCGAGCGAGAAAGAGACGAGCGTGGAGGTAAAAGGGCGCGATCTCGTCGCGGGTTTGCCGAAGACATTGCAGATCACCTCGCAGGAAGTGCGCGAAGCGTTGCTCGAGCCGATCTCGACCATCGTCGATTCGGTGCGCATTACTTTGGAACGTTGTCCGCCGGAGTTGTCGGCTGACCTGGTCGATCGCGGCCTTGTCCTGGCCGGCGGCGGGGCGTTGCTGCGCGGGTTCGATAAACTTTTGAGCGAGGAAACTGGATTGCCGGTCCATGTCGCGGAAGATCCGCTGAGCGCGGTGGCGGAAGGAACGGGCAAATGCCTCAATGAAATCAAATTTTTGCGTCAGGTGGCTTCGACCGATCGGCAGTGGCGGCAGTGATGATTTTCGATTTTCGATTGGCGAATTTCGATTGATTCCCGCCTTCCGCCGTCCGCCTTTCCAATGAGCCGCACGAGCATTGTCGCGCTCGTGTTGTTTGTGGCGGCGCTGGGTTACTTCCTGAGCTTCGGCGCGGGCGGGACGCGCCAGTTGCAGGCTGGCGTCTATCAATTTCTCTCACCCTTTCTCCACACCGGCTCTGGTTTGGAAAAACAGATCACGTCGGTGCGCAGCGGGCTGAAGTCGCTCGAGCAGCTGGAGGCGGAGAATAATCAGCTGCGGGTGGAGAATCGCTCGCTTAAGGCGACGAATCAGGCGCTGCGTGATGTGGAACACGAAGTGAACCGGTTGCGGCACGCGCTGAATTATCGCGAGCGGGCGACCTTCAAGCTGGTGCCGGCAGAAGTGATCACGCGCGACTCGTCGACGTGGTGGCGCACGGTCACGATAAATCGCGGCAAAGTGGACCGGATTGAGACCGACATGCCGGTGGTGACGGATGAGGGCCTGGTGGGCAAAACGACGACGGTAAGCGAAAATATCGCCGTGGTTCTGCTTGTCTCGGACGAGAATTGCCGCGTGGCCGCCAATGTCGAAGGGACGCGCGAGCAGGGAATCGTGACTGGTGAACGGGTCGCAGGAACGCTGACGCCGGTGCTCAATCTGAATTTCCTTTCCAAACAGGCGAACCTTCAGCCAGGACAGAAAGCCTATACTTCAGGCGTGGGCGGCGTTTTTCCGCCCGGGCTGCTGATCGGGACAGTGAAAAGCTTTCGCCTGCGCGAGCTCGATGGCCAGGCGCAACTGACCCCGGCGGTCGATTTGTCGAAACTGGAGGATGTTTTCGTGGTGATCGGAAGGAAATGAACGGACGCGCACCGGTCCCTTCAGTTCGTCATCCCAAGCGAAGTCGAGGGATCCGGCGGCGGAACGTGCAGGTAGCGCAACGGGATTCTTCGACTCCGCTTCGCTCCGCTCAGAATGACGGTGTTGTGCGATGATATTCTTCCTCATCCTCATGTTCCTGGTGCTCGTCGCGCAGGTGGCGGAGTTTTTCCTTCCGCCGCTGGACTGGATGTGTAATGCCCACATCTACATCACGCCGGTGCTGGTGTTTTACGGCGCAATGGCGTTGCCGCTGCCGATGCTGCTGGTGCTGGTCTTCTGGGCCGGTTTTCTCCTTGACACGCTGACGGCGCAGGTCGTCGGCAGCCATGTTGAAATCTCGTTAGGCTCATCGATATTGCTCTACGCGGTGTTGGCGGGAATCATGCATGGGCTTCGGCCGTTGTTCGTACGCGGGAGATGGGAAGTCCATTGTATCGTGAGTGGCATCTGCACTTCCGCCATTTTGCTCGCGCAATACCTCATGATTTCTTTTCGGCGTGGTTCCATTTTCTTTACCCGTGAAGTCTGGTGGCAGATCGGCGGGCCGGGATTGCTGGCGATGCTGATGGCGCCGCTCGTTTTTTGGACGCTGCACTGGCTCTTGCGGGCAACGGCGTTCCCATATCTGCCCGAGCGGCAGTTCGCACGACGATGAACCGGCGCCGTCTTAATCCACTTCTGCGTTTGCAATTCCTTGCCCTGCTCATGCTCGTGGGCCTGGGGGCGCTGGCCGTGCGGCTCTGGTGGGTGCAGGTGGCGCGCGGCTCCGACTGGACGGCGCGCATCCGCGGCAGCTCGGAAGCGACGGTGCGCATCCCGTCCATTCGCGGTGAGATTCGCGACCGCAACGGCGTCTCGCTGGTGCAGAATCGCGCCAGTTACGAAGTCGATTTTTACCTGCCCGAGATGGTAAAAGGATACCGGCAGCGCTACGGGCAGCCGCCGCTCACTGAATACCGCGGCACCGTCAGCGGCATGCCGAAGAACCTGAAGGAAGCAGACATCGTCAAGATTGTGAACGATGGAATCGTGCCGCGGCTGGATGATCTCGACCTCGCGCGCGACTACAACGCGGCACAGCTGCAGAAGCATTACCGGACGAATACCGAAGTTCCTTACACCTACATCAAGGACATCGATTTCCCGACGATGGCGAAGTTCAGTGAGCACGACGTCGGTTTGCCGGGCGTGGACATCGCGATTAAACCGGTGCGCTCCTATGTCTACGGCGCGTTCGCGTCGCATCTGCTCGGCTATGTCGGGCCGCCAGATGACACGAACAAGGAGGAAGCGAAGAAGTTCACCTTTTATCAGAGCGACGTGGATGGGAAATCGAACGTCGAAAAACTTTTCGATCAATATCTGCGCGGCAAACCCGGTGTGCGTTATCTGCGGCGAAATGCGAAAGGGGTAATCGATGGCGTGCTGCGCGAGGAAGCGCCGCAGCAGGGCGCGAATGTTTACCTGACGATCGACGCGCGGGTGCAGGCGATCGCGGAGGAAGCGTTGCGCTCGGTCTCGCGCGCGGCCGCGGTGGTGGTCGATCCGAACAACGGCGACGTGCTCGCGATGGTTTCCGTTCCATCGTTCGATCCGAACACGTTCATTCCCAGCATCAAGGCGAAGGATTGGGCGGCGCTGCAAAAGGATGAAGCGCGGCCGCTGGTCAACCGCGCCATCAGCGGGTTCCCGCCGGGCTCGACCTTCAAAATCGTCACCTCGCTCGCCGGTTTACGAAAGAAAATGGCGAACGCGCGCTTTAACTGCAGCGGCGGCGTGACCTATGGCGATCACTATTTCCATTGCTGGATCGCGGCGAAAGGCGGCGCTCACGGCACGCTCGGTCTAACCGACGCGATCAAGGTTTCCTGCGACTCTTTCTTTTATCAATATGGCAACGCCGCGGGCATTGATTCCATCGATCAGACGGGCAATGCGCTCGGCCTCGGTAAAGAGACCGGCATTCATCTCACTGGCGAGCAACCGGGGATTATGCCGGGCCCAGATTGGATGGCGATTCATTATCCGCGCGAACGGTGGTCGCAGGCCTA